>DATLAN010000531.1:0-16686 GCA_035527455.1 Thermoguttaceae bacterium | reverse complement strand
GCGGACGCCGCTGGGATGGAGACAACGCCGAAGCGATGATGGCCCTCGCCAGCCTGGACGACAGCCGCATGTGGCAAACTTACTGGACAACCCTAAACCCCGCAAGGAAATAGCGGTGCCAGAAAATATGGCCGCACACCTCGGAGTCGCGACTTTGACACGAGCCCTCTGATCACCTACAATAACGAGAACCCTTTCGGGCCGATTTCTTCAAGGGCAACGGGAAACCCGGAAAACGTGGCGGCTGACGTTCAGGGCGCACGCCGGTAACCGATGGTGCGGTATGCCGCCGTGGGTTCTTATTCGCTACCTCAACCTTTCAGCGAGGAGGTCTCGTGATGTCCGGCAAAGTCTTGTTTGTGGCGGTTGGCTTCGTGTTGGTACCGGTACTGTTGGCCGGGCTGCCGTTGGGTGCCCAAGCTCAGGAAGATCCCTTCGGGACCGATCCGTTCGACGACGGACCGGCGCCCGGGGCGGCCCGAGAGAAACCGACGGAAACGGCCGATCCGTTCGGGGGCCTGCCCGTGCCCGAGCCGCCTCCAGCGACACCCGCGGCGCCCGCGGACGATGATCCGTTCGGCCTTCCGACGCGGAAAGCCCCGCCGGCCAAGCCGCCGGAGAAATCGACACCCAAACCGAAACTCGATCTCCGCGGCGGCGAGGATGCGATCCTGGCGGCACTGGCCGAGCAGACCTCGATGGATTTCACGGAGACTCGGCTTCACGAAGTTGTGGATTTCCTCCAGGCAGAGCACGGCATCCACGTCCGCATCGATCGGCGCGCCCTGGAGGACGTGGGCATCGCCTCGGACACACCGATCACGTTCGCCATCTCGAACATCTCGCTGCGTTCGGGCCTGGAACTGATGCTCCGGGATCTCGACCTGACCTGGATGGTCGTCAACGACGTGCTGTTGATCACCACGCCGGAGGAAGCGGAAGAGGTGATGCTGGTGAAGACCTACGACGTCGCCGACCTGCTGTTGACGACGCCCGACCGCACGTTCGACGGAAGAAACCTGCCGGGCACGTTGCCTCGCTCGTCGTGGTGGCCGTCGGAGTACCCGGCCGTATACCCAGAGTATTCGTCGTCGATGGGTTCCGGGGCATCCACATCGACGCAGAGCCAGGCATTGCCCGGCCCCGGCATGTTCAACGTGATGGGTCAGCTCGGGATGGGCGGCGGGATCGGGATGTGCGGGAGCTTTCCGCCGCCGGGACCTACGACCCCGATCGACGATCTGATCGAAGTGATCTGCGCCACGATCGAACCGGTCACCTGGGACCAGGTCGGCGGAATGGGCAGTTGCTACTCTTCCGGTAGTCTCCTGGTCATCGGGCAAACCCGTGAGGTCCACGAGAAGATCGAGGTGCTGTTGGACAAGATGCGGGCCGACCGCCGGGCCGTGCCGAGCGTGGTCCTCGACGCCCGATGGCTGCTGCTCGATTCCGAGTCGCTCGACCGGATGATTCCCGACGGGCTGGCCGTCGATCGGGAGGTCTTGGATCAGCTTACTCGCGAGGCGCCCGGCTTCCGCGGACGGTTGACCTGCCAGAGCGGGCAGCAGGTGTATCTCGTGGCCGGCGACCGGCGCGTGGTGGCCACCGGAGCCATTCCCGTGATCGGCAGCGGCGTGGGCTACCAGCCGGTGATCGAGATCCCCAACGTCGGCGCATTGCTGGAGGTTCGCCCGGCGGTCCTACCCGGCTGCGAGGCGGCGATGCTCGACGTCCAGAGCACGGTGACCGGCTGGCAGGAGCCGGGCGAGCCGATCAAGGTCGGCGGGGACTTCGCACCCTACGAGACGACGGATCCCAACACCGGCGAAACGACCCACAATCCCGGCGGCACGGCCTCGGCCAGCGTCGATCGGGTGAACATGCCGGCCCAGCAGCTCGCGGCCACCACCCGCGTCCCGCTGGGCAAGCCGGTCCTGATCGGCGGCCTGACGCTCCGCCCCACCGAAGAAGCCGACAACCAAGACGGCCCGAAAGAGCGAAAACAGCTCTACCTGGTCATCCAGACCAGCATCGTCCCATAAAGCCGCGACCGCTGGTCGCGCCGTACTCCCATAACCGCCGGCCGCGCCAACACCGCACGCAATCCGGCCTCGACGGCAAACTCGACTGACAGCAGAATCCCAATATTCTGAGCAAATCAGAAAATGCGCAGCACGAGCACCTTTCTTGCCGCACTGGCCATCGCGATCGTCACCGGCGCGAGCTGACGAGCCTTGCTTTCCGCCGCCGGAATCGAAGGGCGGCCGGCGCTCCTCGATGGAATAAGTCGGTCGGCGTGCCGATCGGATGCGTGTTCTGAATTCCTCTTGTTGCCCAGCAACACCGGCGATTTTGCGAATGAGTCAAGCGGGATGGCAAGATCCTATCCGCAAAATCGACGGTGCCACCCGCGTCGTGAACAGAGGAGAGGAACCCGTACTCGCCCGGCAATTGAATCCGCTGTTTCACCCGGCAGCCACAGAACTGCCCGAAGAACCGTTTTATGGGCGGTTGGACAACTCGGCCAGTTGGGCGAGGTTGTTTCGGTGGGTTGCGCTGTGGGGGAAATCTTCGCACACCCGGGCGTTGACGGCGTACACGGCGTCGAACAGTTCGTCGGCGGCCTCTTTTCGCCCGGCTTGCTGCAAACGGGGCACCAACTCCAACGCCAGGCCGATTTCGCCCGGCAAGGCCGCGTGGCTTGAGCGGATCGCTTCGATGGCCCGGTCGATTTCCCCAGCCGCCAGGAGTCCCCGGGCACGCGCTTTGTGGATTTCGTGCGCGGACCGCAGATAGCTTTCCACGCCCAACGCGGTCGTGCTGGAGCGGAGGCAGCGAAGCAGCGGCCATCGCCAATAGGCCGCGGCCTGCAGGTCGTCCTTGCCGACCAGGTGGTTTCCCAATCGTTCGGCGGCCTGGTTGACCGGCCACGAGTGGAACTCGCCGGTCCGCACGGTCAACTCCCATTGCCGCACGGCCTCTTCCGTCAGGCCGCGCTGGTACAGGTCGTCGGCCAGGTAGTAGCGGGTCTCGGCGTTGCCCAGCGGGAGCAGTCGGGCGGCCTCGATCAGCTTGCGTCCCTCCGCCTCTTGGCCGGCTTTCGTCAGGGCCCAACCTTGCAGGTACAGGGCGCTGGGCTGGGCATGATCCTGGTTCCACGCCCGGCCGTACCAATCGGCCGCCTGGGGCCACCGGCCGTCTTCGGCCGCCATGTCGCCGGGGCGCAAGAGCGACTCGACCGAGGGCGCCGCTTCGGCCGCCTTTTCGAAGTACGCTTGCGCCGCCGATCGGTTGCCGCGCGCCAGGCAGGTCTCGCCCAGCGCGGTCAGCCACTTCGCGCGGGTCTCCGGCTTGAGCGCCGCCGCCGCATTCTCGGCCTCGTCGACCAGGACCTGCCAGTGCTCGTCGTCGGAGCCCTCCGGCCGCGAAGGAGCAAGCAGCTTCCGGAGCCGGTCGATCGTCGTCTCGCACGGCTCATTGCCGTGTTTCTCGCGGAGAAACTCCCACCAGATCTCCGCCGTGGCCTCATGGCCGGGGAACAAGGACCAGAGCACCGACGTGTTCCAGCGCTCGGAATCCTGGGCGAAGACAACGGCGACGTGCTCGAACGCCCGATCGGTCAGTCCCAGCCGGAATTCCGTTTCGCAGACCGGCCGCATCGAGATGTCCTTTTCGTCCATGGCCGCCTCGGCCAGTTCGTCCAACAGCCGCAGGGCCTTTTCGCGCTCGCCCAGCCGATACAGCACGGAGGCCACGCTCAGCCCCAGGTCGAACCGCTGCTTGCGAGCGGCCGACCCGGTTTCCGTTTCGGACCGGGACGCCGCGAACCCTGGCGAATAGGGACCGCGCGGGTCGTCGATCCCGGCCAGTTTCAAGCCCTCGCGGAAACGGGATTGCAGGCAGAGGATTTCCAGCGCGCTTTCCGGGCGTTCTTCCCGGACCAGTTCGACGGCGTCCTGAAACCGCTGGTTGATCAGCAGGGCCTCGCCGCAGTACCAGAGCTTGTTGGGCTTTTGCCGGGCGAGTTCCCGGATCGCACCGACGGCCTCCTCGAACTTCTCGGTGTCGCCGGCCAGCCGGTGGAAAGCGGCCGTGTAGCCGAGGTGAACGATTCCCCCGGCCGGCTGATCGTCGGCGTCCCGGCCCAGCTCGTCGTAGGTTCGGGCGAGCCGCTGCCATTGGCCGAGTTCCATCAGAAGGCCGTCGAGAAGGGCGGCGCTGTCCGACTTTTCCGCCGCCGCCAGGGCTTCGGCCAGATCGCCCCGGGCACGCAGCAGGTAGGCCAGCCGCTGGGCGTCCGGAGCGGTCGGTGCGCGGGCGACGCGCTCTTGGAGTTCTTCGATCTTGTCATCGAGCCCGCCGCGGAGCAGGAAATAGGCCGCGTAGTTGCGCATGCCCGACTCGCCCACGGCGCCGATCTCGAGGAATTGCTCCGCCTTGTCCCACTGGCCGACGATGAACATCGCACCGGCCAGCTTGTCGATGTCCCTGACCAGCCCGTTGGTAAGTTGCTGGCGAAGCGTTTCGTCACTGACCGTTTGGAGCAGTTTCAGCAGCGTGGGCACGGCGGCCATGTCCATCAGTTCCCGCACGGCCGCCAGCTTCGAGTCGGGATTCCCTTGCCGGAACCGCTCAATCAGCAGGACGACCTCCTCGGGCGTATCGGGATAGACGCCGTACTTGAAGTTGCGGAGGATTCGTCTGGCGCGAACGGCCACCTCGGGGTCGGGACTCTCGGCGGCTTGGGTCAAGGCCGATTCGGCCCCTTCGCCGGCCTCCCAGAGGAACTGGGACGCCCGCTGCCGCACCAGGAACTCCTCGTCGCCGAGTTGCACGACGGCCCGATCGATTTCCTCCGGGGTCGGAGTGCTTCGCGCAGCCTGATCGATCTGCCCGACGGCCAGGACGGCCGGCAGCAAGATGGCTGCGATACCGCACGACATGACACTTCCTCCTGGCGTGGGGCACGTTTGCAACGTGCCCCCAACCGGAAAGGCACGTTGAAAACGTGCCCCACAACCGGAAAGGCACGTTTGCAACGTGCCCCCAACCGAAAAGGCACGTTGAAAACGTGCCCCACAACTTGCGCGCACCCGGCGTCTTGGTCCATTCTATCAGCTTCGGGCGATTGGATCACCTGTCGGATTTCCGCCCAAGGCGGTATAATAACGGTGGGTCCCATCCCACAAGGGCATTCGGCCGACTCGGATCGCTCTATGGACGACGCGGGTTTTCAGGCACAGATCGAGCACGTCCGCCAATCGCTCGAGCAGGGCGACCACGTCAACGCCCTGGCCGTCGCCGATCAACTCGTGGCCGCGGTGGGCGACCATCCGTTGGTCCGGGCGATGCGAGCCGAGGCGCTGCTCAGTTCGGAGAACGGCGAGGAGGCGCTGGCCGAGGCCCGGCTGGCGGTCGAACTGGACCCGACGAGCGATTACGCCCATCGGATCCTCGGGCTGGCCGCGTGGCGTCAGGAGCGGCGCACCCTGGCCCAGGAGTCGCTCGAGCGGGCGATCGAACTCTCCGGCGGCCGGCCCGAACTGCTGGCCGAATACGCCTGGTTCATGGCCACCGAGCGCGGTCCCCGATTGGGCGAAGCGGCGGCACGCCGGGCGATCGACGCCGACGCCGAGATCTCGACCGCCTGGGCCGCCTTGGGATTGGCCCAGTACAAGCTCCACCACCGCGCCGAGGCCGAAACGAGCCTCCGCCGGGCGCTGGAACTGAACCCGCAGGACCTCTACGCCCAAGGGGCCATGGTCATGCTGTTGCAGGATCGCGGCTTGGACGACCAGGCGGAGGTCCTGGCGGAGCAGGTGGGAAAGGCCCCGGGTACCGAGGAGTTCGTCGCGTCGATCCGCGACGAGGCCAAGCGGCGGCAGATTGCCCGAATGCTCGTCGAGCGCAACGCCCTGCCGGAGCCGACCGCCGACCAGTCGCCGCGCCGCTGGGCCGCATGGACGGTGGGGCTGGCGCTGATCGTCACGGGAATCTGCCTCTTCTTCGAGCCCGGTCTGCCCTTCATGTTGATGATCTGCGTGGTCTTGCCGCTGATGATCCTCTGGTACATGCGTCGGGTATTTGATTGACGGCCACCCGAATGAATCGTGTTTTCCAAGTCCTGTTGATCCTCTCGGCAACGGGTTTCTCGTGGCTGGCGATGATGGCGGTGCACGAACTCGGCCACGTGTTGCACGCGTGGCTCAGCGGCGGGACGGTGGTCAACGTGGTGCTTCATCCGGCAACGATCTCGCGGACCGACGTGTGGCCCAACCCGCATCCGTTGGCGGTTGCCTGGGGCGGGGCCGTCTGGGGCTGCCTGATTCCGCTGGGCCTGCTGGCTGCGGTGCGCTGGGCGGCACGATCCTACGCATATCTGGCGGCCTATTTCGCCGGGTTTTGCCTGATTGCCAACGGGGCCTATCTGGCAGCCGGCTCGTTGGTCTCCGGCCCCGGGCACGACGCGGCCGACATCCTCCTTTACGGCGGCCGGCGGTGGCCGTTGATCGCCTTCGGGCTGTCCTGCGTCGCCGCCGGGCTGTATCTCTGGAACGGTCTGGGACCGAAATTCGGCCTGGGCTCCGCAAAAGGCAACGTCGACCGCCGCGCCGCCGTGGGCGTGACGTTGGCGTTGTTGCTGCTGGTGATTGCGGAGTGGGCGTTCAGTCGTTAGCTTGAGATCGGATGTGGACCCGGCTCCTCGGATTCGACACGCATCGTGAGGTAATGAGATGGCGAGAAAGCTGGACCAAATCATCGTGATCGACGTCGAATCGACCTGCTGGGACGGTCCGCCGCCGGCGGGTCAGGAGAACGAGATCATCGAGATCGGACTCTGCACGCTGGACCTGGGCACGCTCGAACGGGTCGATCGGGAGGATATCTTCGTTCGGCCCGAGCGGTCGACGGTCAGCGCGTTTTGCACGGACCTGACCGGCCTGACCCAAGAGCAGGTCGCCTCGGGCGTCCCGTTCGATCAGGCGTGCGCGATACTGAAGAAACGCTTCCGCACGAAGGATCGAACCTGGGCAAGCTACGGCGACTACGACCGGCGGCAGTTCGAGCGGCAATGCGGGGATCGGGGGATCGGCTGTCCGTTCGGCCCCACGCACGTCAACGTCAAGAACCTCTTCGCGTTGGCGTTTCGCCTCCCGCGTGAAGTGGGCATGGCCGAGGCGTTGGACCTGCTCGGCCGACCCCTGGAAGGCACCCACCACCGCGGCGGCGACGATGCCTGGAACATCGCCGGGATTCTGGCCACGTTGTTGAACAAAGCCAGGGGTTCAGGAAACTGACCTCGGAGCCGCGCTAATGAAGAAACGCCCGGAAGATCCTCATTACTGGTATGCCCAAAACCTGGAGGACCCCAACGTCCGGGGGTACGATGCGATTCGGCGGCTGTTTCTGATCGAGATGGCGAAGACCTTCAGCCGTTGGACGATCGAGTGCCCCTAGCCGGGTTGCACCGAGCAGGGTTATAATAAGGTGGTTGAGGGTTCCCGTCCCCAAATCATCGAAATCTTGCCCGCGAGGATACGGTCATGCCCGTCCCGATGGAACTGTCGCGAATCATTATCAGCGAAATCAACGACCAGCAGGTGATCTACCTGAAGGAGATCGGGGGCGAGCGGACGTTTCCCATCCTGATCGGGATCTTCGAGGCCACCAGCATCGACCGGCGCGTCAAGGGCTATCCTTCGCCGCGGCCGCTGACGCACGACCTGATCGTCAGCGTGGTGGAGAATCTCGGCGCGGAGTTCCAGGACGTGATCATCAGCGAGCTGAAGGAGCACACGTATTTCGCCCGGCTCCGGGTGCGGCAGGACGGCGAACTGGTGGAGATCGACGCCAGGCCCTCCGACGCCATCGCCGTGGCGGTGACCTGCGACCCCGTGCTGCCGATCTACGTCAACGAAGACGTGCTGCACGACGTGCTAGGGGAATGATGAATTAGGAATGAAGAGAAGACCGGGGTTCGACCGCTCTTCCGTCATTCATCATTCCTAATTCATCATTCATCCTTCTCTTCCATCCTTCTCTTCAGACTTTCACGTCGGCGAACTCCTGCCGCAAGGCTGCCAGGGCCTTTTCGCCGTCTTTTCTGTCGACGACGACGTTCACGCGGACCTCGCTGGTGCTGATCATGTCGACGTTGATGCCGGCGGCAGCCAGGGAGCGGAACATCCGGCTGGCCACGTCGGTGTGACTCCGCATGCCGATGCCGAAGACGGACAACTTGGCCACCTGCGGACAACTGGTCGGCGGGGGACAGCCGAGCACCTCGGACAATTCGGCGGTGACCTTCAGGCTCCGCTGGAGATCCTCCTCGGCCACGGTGAAGGAGAGATTCGCCCGCTTCTTTCGCCCGACGCTCTGGACGATCATGTCGACGCTGATGCCCGCCTCGGCGATCTCCCCGAACACCTGGGCGGCCAGGCCCGGGATGTCCGCCAGATCGACGACCGTCACCCGGGCTTGCGAAGCGTCCAAGGTGATGTCCTCGATGAGCAATTCTTCCATGCGTTCCAGGCGGGCGACCAGTTCGGCCGTGTTGTTCGTTGCGACTCTGGCTTTCGCAACGTCGCCATCGCCACCCGGTTCGGCCGGTGGAACGTCGAGCGTGAACGCCTCGTGTACGGCGAGCAAGGCTTCCTGGGCGAATTGCCGCTCGACCAGCACCGAGATCTTGATTTCGCTGGTGGTGATCATGAGGATGTTGATCCCCTTTTCGGCCAGCGCCAGGAACATCCGCTCGGCCACGCCCGGCTGGGTCGCCATCCCCGCGCCCACGACCGAGATCTTCGACACGTCGTCGTCGTAACGGCACCCCTCGACGTCAAGCTCGGCGGTAGCCGTTTCGACCGCTTTGAGCGCCGCCGGCAGATCGTCGCGAAACACGGTGAACGAAATGTCGGCGTGGCCTTCCGCACCGACGTTCTGCACGATCATGTCCATCGGGATGTGCTTCTCGGCGATGCGCGAGAAGATGGTCAAGGCGGCTCCCGGCCGGTCGGGCACGCCGAGCACGGTCAGCAGGGCCTCGGTCTTCACCTTCGCCGCCCCGCAAACCGGCATGCCCGGCGCCTCCGGCTCGTCGGTGATCATCGTGCCCGGCTGGTCGCTGAAACTGCTGCGGACATGGACCGGCACGGAGAACTTCTTGGCGAACTCGATGGATCGGTTGTGCATCACGCTGGCCCCGGCGCTGGCCAGCTCGAGCATCTCGTCGTAGCTGATCCGATCGACGCGACGGGCCTCGGGCACCATGCGGGGGTCGGTCGTGTAGACGCCGTCCACGTCGGTGTAGATCTCGCAGGAGTCGGCCCCCAGCACGGCGGCCAGGGCAACCGCCGTGGTGTCGCTGCCGCCGCGTCCCAGCGTGGTGATGTTGAACGCCTCGTCCATCCCCTGAAACCCGGCCGCGATCACGATCTTGCCCTGGTCCAACGCCCCGCGCAGCCGATCGGTCGAGATCGACTTGATCCGGGCCTTGGTGTGCGTGCTGTCGGTCACGATCCCGATCTGGGCGCCGGTCATGCTGATCGCCTCGTGGCCCAGCGAGTGGACGGCCATCGCCATCAACGCCACGCTGACCTGCTCGCCGGTCGACAGCAGCATGTCCATCTCCCGCGCCGGCGGCTCCTCGGTGATCTCCCGGGCCAGGTTGATCAGCGCATCGGTGTGCTTGCCCATGGCGCTGACGACCATGACGACCTGGTGTCCGTCCTTCTGGGCGCGAATCGCCTTTCGGGCGGCCGCGAGGATCTTCTGACTATCGGCCACGCTGGTGCCGCCGAACTTCTGAACGATGATGGACATGGGGGTAGTGGGTAGTGGGTAGTGGGTAGTGGGTAGTGGGTAGTGGGTAGTGGGTAGTGGGGGGTTGGTTCTTTTGTAACGCCCGGGGACTGCGTTCCCCGGGGTCATGCTTGGCGGAACCGGGACGCGCCGGAGTCATCGCACCGAGGAATCTGGGGGAATTCGGCTCCGTCGCGACGGACTTTCCGCGGAGGACTTACCATGAATCGTCGGGAGGTTTGGGCTTGGGTCTTCTCGCGTCGACGGCGCTGCTGAAGAAGGGCATCAGGACGACTCCGGCGAGGAAACCGCCGATGTGGGCCCAGAAGGCAATCGGTGCGACGCCTTCCTTGGTGACTTCGAGCAGTTGGATCAGGAACCACCCTCCCAGGACCATCAGCGCCGGCAGATCGATGATCGTCACGAAGATGAACAGGAAGACCAGCGTCCGGACGCGTGCCCAAGGCCAGGTGATCGCGTAGGCTCCCAAGACGGTGGCCACCGCCCCGCTGGCGCCGATCACCGGGACTTGGCTGTGGACGTCGTTCAGATAATGGCAGCCGCTGCCCAGCAGTCCGCCGAACAGATAGAGGACCAGAAACAGCAGTGGTCCCAGCCGATCTTCGACGTTGTTTCCGAAGAGCCACAGGAACCACATGTTGCCGATCAGGTGCAGCCATCCTCCGTGCAGGAACATGCAGGTCAGCAGCGACGTGAGGATCTCTCGCCGGTCGGCGTGCAGGGTGAGCGTTTCCTGCTCAGCGACTTCGATCAGGAACCTCCGGCGAAATCTGTCTCGTTGTTCCACTGCCTTGGTAGTAACGACGGGGACCTCGATCACGAGATTCGGATCTTTCAATTGGTCGATCCGTGCGGGCATGAACCCGCGGCGGTAAGCGAGGATCTGCCGCTTATCGGACGACAACCGCTCGATATGCACGTACGCGAACACGTTGATCCCGATCAGTACGAGCGTCAGCCACGGGAAGCGCGACGTGGGATTGTCGTCGTGGAAGGGAATCATGGGGACACGTGGTGATAGATGCCGTCAACCCGCAAACCGACGACCGACAACGAAAAACCGATCACCGACGACTTTCAGGACGACTCGGACAGCTCAGACGACTCGGACGGTTCGTTGGTGAGTAGATCGACCGGCAGGGCGATTCCCTTGATGACGCCTTCGCAAACCAGGTTCTGATCGACGAAACACTGGAACTCGCAGGTGAGGATCGAACGTCGCAGCTTCAGCAGCCGGCTGACGATCACGAACCGGTCGCCGGGGCGGACGATGCCGCGGAAACGGACTTTCTCCAGGCCCCCGAAACCGACCGTGCCGGCCATCAACTCGAATCTCTTGGTGTAGTAGCTGGCCAATTGGGCGGCCGCCTCGCACATGATCACGCCCGGCATCAGCGGCATCCCCGGCATGTGCCCCCGCGCCCAGAATTCGTCCGGCCCGAGGTCCTTGTATCCGACCACGATGTTCCGCTCGCGGTCCTCGTAGCAGATCGCGGTGAGGTGCTCCATCTCATAGCGTTGCCGGTTGAAGCGGCGGATCTGCCCGATGTCGGCGATCACGCGGTCCAGATCGAATTCGGAGAACTCGAGGATCAACGGTTTCTTGGCCACGCCTCACTCCTTAGCGACACTCAAGTACGAATGGCCTTGCGTCTCGATTTGCGGCCTCGGTTGTTCGCCGGACGCTTGCCGTGGTTGGCTTTCTTGATTTTTCGGGTTGGTTTGGCCATTGGTTCTTCGGTCCGATGATCGTGCAACTGCCTTTCGGCGGGTAGGGAAACTGCTCCACTTGATTCGAGAACCCTATACTTTAGCATTTCGGCCGGGCCGTGTGAAGGCGCTCTAGCGATCCCTCCAAATGTGTTCCTGGTGAACCCCCACCTTCGGCAGCGTGTGGGTACCGGTGCCCGGCGGATGGGCCGAATCGCGACGGTAGATTTTTCCGGGGGTGATCCCGCCAGCTTGGGAACGCTCCCTTTCGTCGGCGGGCTGTTCTTCGTCGGTCTCCGTCGCGTTTCGGCGCAGCCAGGTCAACAGAGCGGGCAGCATGACCAACGAGGTGAACAGGCAGCAACTCACGCCCAGGGTCAGCACGCGGCCCAAGCTCTGCAGCCCCCGGTGGCTGGCAATCATCAGGCTGCCGAAGCCGACCATGGTGGTCAGCGAGGTGATCAACACGGCACCGGCCGTCGAGTTGCTCATCCGATATCGGCCCTTCTGGCGGCGAAAATCGTGGACGACGTGTACCCCGTCGTCGATCCCGATACCCAGGATCAGCGGCAGGACGATCATGTTGGCCGGGTTGAGCGGGATGTTCAGCAGGCCCAGCAGTCCGAACAATTGCAGCATCCCCAGCCCTACCGGCGTCATCGCCAGCAGCATAGGGCGGAGGCTGCGGAAGTCGATGTACAGCACGGCCAGGATAGCCGCCAAGGCATACCACGCGGCCTGCTCGTAACTCCGCTTCATCTGCCGCGAGGCCTCGTAGGTCTGCAGCGGGTTGCCGGTCGCTTCCGGGTCGACGCTCCGCACTTCGCGGACGAACTTCTCCATCGCGTCCATGTCCCAGATGTCGCCCTCGGCGTAGATCTTCAGCAGATAGCGGTGATTCTTGCTGACGAAGCGGGTCACGAGTCCTTCGGGCAGGTCGGTCAACTTGGGCGGCTCGGGGTTGGCCATCGCCCGGAGCGTGTGGAGCCGGTTCAACAGATCGCCGGCGATCTGCTGCTGGTAATCCGACAGCCGCCGAAAGCACTCCGTCTCCGGCATCACCCGCAGGGCACGCCGGACCTGCTCCAACTGCCATCCGATGCGCTGGACCTGCGTCGTCTGCTCGCCGGTTGCCAGCAACGCCTGGGCCTGACCCAAGATCAGCCCCAGATCGGCCGCGCGATCGACGGGGACCGTCGCCGGCGCCTCGGGCAAGCCGACCAGGCGCGCGTGCAGGTGTTCGATGACCGGGCGTTTGTGGCGGTTGTCGATCGGGAAGAACTCGGCGATGCTGCGGACCCGTTCGACCGACGGCAGTTGCTCGAACCTCGCCTTGCGATCTCTCAAGTCGTCGGGGCTCTCGGCGATCGAAAGCGCGAACCAAACGCTCTCGTTGCTTTCGTTGAGCAGCTTCTTCTCCAGTTCCACGCTCTCCAGCCCTTCCGGTTGGAGATTCAGCAGATTGTGGTCGTACCAGAGGCGACTCATTCCCCCGGAGACGACCAGTGTGACCGCCAGCGTCGCCCCCAGCAGGACGGCAGGACGGCGAAACAGGGGGCTCAGCCAACCGTGGACGTCCAGCGGGACGGGCAGCATCTGGTGCGAACGCCTTTGGTCGCTCAGGTGGATCATCGCCGGCAGCACGGTCAGCGCCGCCAACAGGCACAGCAGGATTCCCCCGCCGGTGATCACCCCCAACTCGGCCACGCCGGTGAACTCCGTCAGCCCCGCGGCGAAAAAGGCGATCGACGTCGTCACCGCGCCGGTGAGAATGCCCGGCCCGACGCCCTGGGCCGTTTGCACCAGGCACGCTTCGCTGGAGCGGATCGTAGCGTGCAGTTGCAGATACCGGGCCACGTAGTGTACGCCGAAGTCGATCCCCAAGCCGATCAGCACGACGCCGAAGGCGATGCTCAAAATGTTCAGGTGACCCACCGCAATCGTGATGTATCCGAAAGACCAGGCCATCGCCAGCAACAGCGAGGCGACGGTCATCAACGGGTGGCGCACGCCGCCAAATCCGGCCACGAACAGACAGGCCACGCCCACCAACGACAGCACGCTGGCCTCCATCATCGAGACCTGGCTGGTCCGCATCTCGTCGTTTTCCATCACCGGCAGGCCGGTCAGGCCGATCTTCAGTTCCGGGTAGCGGTCGGAGTTCTCGTCCTGAATCCCGGCGATCAGCCCGCGCAGCGCGTCGATGGCCTCGCTTCCCCGGGCGAAGCTGTCCTGGCCGGTTTGGGCCAACCGCAACAACACGAAACCGAGTCGGCCTTCGTTGGTGAGCAAGTACTTCGAACTCAACTCGCTGAGCGTGGCGACCGCCGAGGGCATGGCGGACCAGGGCGACTGATACCGGCCGTGGTCGCCGACCTCCGCCACCAGGCTGCCGGAGAGCCGATCGAGTTCCTCTCGGGCGGCTTCGGCCTGGTGCGCGTCGCCGCTTTGCAGCCGGGCACACGTTCCGGCCACCATGTTGCCCACCCTTAGCCGCGCCCAATCTCCGCCGACGATCGGCTCGACCTCTTCGAGAAACTGCTCGATCTTCAGCAGTCGGTCCGACTCGACGTAGTGCAGCCCTTTGGCGCGGATCTTCGACAGATCGACTTCATGCAGCACGGCGTGGAACAGGCGATCCTGGTGCCCCAGCGCCGTGGAGATCTCTTCCAGCACCGGCACGACCTGCTCGCGGCCGGCCCCTTCCACGACGATCACCACGTCGTCTTCGTCGCCGAATTCTTCGATGTACTGGATCCAGAGGCGGTTGTAGCTGCAATCGGAACTCAGCAGGTCCAACCGGCTGGTACGGAATCCCAGTCGGGCGCCGGAGATCGCCAGCGCAATGACAGCGGCCCCCACGGCCAGAGCGATCGTGGGGATCGGATATCGGAGCACCAGCCGTGTGAGCCAGCCTAACGGCCGAGCCAGCAACGACGGTTCGGCCTGCGGCGTCCGTTCCGCAGTCATCGAGTCCCTTCAGGTGGGCGGAAAAGGCCTTGGTCCGCTGTCTTCTCTTTCGGCCTTTGGGGTCCGCTCTGTGCGATGAAAAGGCCGGCAAGGGCGAGTATCCTAACAGACCGGGCCCGACGGGGCAAGACGAATCGAATCTCCAGCCCGAGACATAACCCGTTGATGAAAAAAGACTTGCACCCGCCCGAACACTTCCAGCGCTCCGTCAATCTTCGATTAGCGGGTGGCACGCCCTGAGGAACGAAGGGCGTGGTACGTCGGGAAAACACGCCCTTCGTTCCTCAGGGCGTGCCACCCCGAAGTTTACGGCAACGATGTCAAGAACCGTTTGGTGCTAGCCGCCTATCGTGACGCGGAAGCCGCCCTGGCTGAGCCTTCTCGCCATGCGCTCGACTTGCTCCGCGGCGGGCGGCTCGACCTGCAATAACTCGTGCCCTGCGGCCAGCCGGGCGAGTTTGCCGTGGGCCGATTGGTGATGGGGCAGAAGATCGATCCGCTCAACGCCCTCCAGCGTCGCCACGAAGTCGGCCACCGCCGCGACGTTTGCTTCATCGTCATTCACCCCGGGAATGACCGGTATCCTGATGATCATCCTGGCAGCCGACCGAGCCAACCGCCGCACGTTCTGCAGGATCGGTTCGTTCGAGACGCCGGTAAAACGCTCGTGCGCCCTCGGGTCCATCTGCTTCAGATCGACCAGGAACAGGTCCGCGTGCCGGCTGATCTCTTCGACGACTTCCCAAGGGGCGCAGCAGCTCGTGTCCACGGCCGTGTGGATTTCCCTTTGTTTGCACTGCCGAAGCATTTCCCCCAGAAAGGCCGCCTGTGCCAACGGCTCGCCGCCGGAGAAGGTCACGCCTCCGCCGGATTGATCGAAGAAGATCACGTCCCGCTCGATCTCGGCCATCAACTGCGGCGCGGTGACCTGCCGTCCGAGGATTTCCCGCGCCGCCGTCGGACAAGCGGCCACGCAATCGCCACAGAAGATGCACTTCGACCGGTCGATCGCCACTCGCCGGCCGTTGTCCGAAAGGGCCCCCCTGTGGCAGGCCTCTATGCAGCGCCGACAGGCCATACAGCGGCCGACCCGAAGCGAGTGTTCCGGCTCCGCGAGCCAGCTCTCGGGGTTATGACACCACCTACATCTCAGGGGGCACCCCTTCAAGAAGACGGTCGTGCGAATGCCCGGCCCGTCGTGAATCGCGTACCGCTTGACGTCGAAGATCGTGCCCCTTGGGTCGCCGGTTTGCGAGTGTGGCCCCTGTTGGGATCCTCCCGGCTGCATACTCGACTGGCCAACCGTTCTCACCGGACTGGATGCTCCACGACGCTGCCGGGCCCCGCAATGAACCACCTCGACATAATAGGCACAACTGCGCCGCGAGGCAAATGGAAGACACATTGTCTCGGTTGCGATCCGTTCGCCCAGAGCGTAGAATACGGGTCTTGACCTTCGGATTGTTTTCCCCGCAAGCGAGTTGGGAGCCTGTCACCGTCGGGCTCATCGAGCGGAGCAATCGGAATTTCATCCCCCCCAACCAACCACGCAACGATTCACTCCCCCCCAGGGGAGATTCTTCCAAACGGTGAATCCCGTCCGGGTTTCGGTTCCATCGTGACACAAAAGTCTCAAGAGGTGTTTTGAATGACCAGCGCAGTTCGCAATCGGTGTGTATCGCGATCCGTCTTCCTGCTGATCTCCGGCCTGATCATCGTGGCCCAGTGGGGTTGCCGGCCCGCCGAGCAGAAAAGTCCCTCGCCGACGCCCAAGTCAGTGTCTGAGGAGAAGTCCGCCCCGCAACAGAAGACCCCGGCGGAGAAGCCTCCCGTGGAAGAAACTCCGGCGGAGAAGCCTCCCGTCGAAGAGACCCCGGCGGAGAAGCCTCCCGTCGAAGAGACCCCGGCAGAGAAGCCTCCCGTTGAAGAGACTCCGGCAGAGAAGCCTCCCGTGGAAGAGACCCCGGCGGAGAAGCCTCCCGTTGAAGAGACCCCGGCGGAAAAGCCCCCTGTGGAAGAAACCCCGGCAGAGAAGCCTCCCGTCGAAGAGACTCCGGCAGAGAAGCCTCCGGTAGAAGAAACTCCGGAAGAGAAGCCTCCCGTCGAAGAGACTCCGGCGGAGAAGCCTCCCGTGGAAGAGACCCCGGCTGAGAAGCCCCCCGTGGAAGAAACCCCGGCGGAGAA
>DATLAN010000530.1:0-3163 GCA_035527455.1 Thermoguttaceae bacterium | reverse complement strand
CTGTAAAGGGCGGACAGAAAGCGTAGCGGCGGGCGGGCGAAAAACGTAGCGCCCGATACCTACGCTACCCTCCACCCGAGGGTCCGTCTAGTCGTGCCCCTCCTGGCCTTTCTGGCCGGATCCATCCTGGCCTTCCTCCCTCTTCCCACGGCGACGCCGTTTCGCCTCCCGAAGCCGGTAGCTGTCGCCCTGCAATCAGTATTCCGGGGACACCATACTAGTTTTGCCGTACGTTTTCGTGGAAACTAGTATGGTGTTCGCGGAATACCGCCTTGACGGCACCCGGCGGCCATGAGTTCGACGTAAGCCGCGTAGTCTTCGTCGCGAAAGAAGGTCAGTTGCCGGCGGTTCCCACGCTGGGTAATATGGCGCAGCATCCCGGGAATGACCACTCTTGCCAATCTGGCCATTCCCCGAACCTAACAAAGCTTCCCCAGCTTGCCAATATCAGTATTGTGTTCCCGGATTCCCAGCTTCTCGACCCGTATGGCGCAGACTTTCGTCTCCGGAATCTTGGCTATCGGGTCGAGCGCCGGGTTGGTCAGCACGTTCATCCGGCTTTCGGTGAAGTGGAAGCCGGCCGAAACGACCCCCGGCGGGCAGACGTCGGTGATGTGGGCCGTGACGTCGACCTGGCCGCGGCGGGAGACGGCTCGCACCATCTCGCCGTCGGCGACGTCCAGCCGGGCGGCGTCCGCGGGATTGATCCGCAGCCGCTCCCGATCGTCCAACTCCTCCAGCCCTTGGACCTTCCGGGTCATCGTGCTGGTGTGGAAGTGGAACAGACTGCGATCGGTGGTGAGAATCAACGGATACTCCTCGTCGGGCAGTTCGGCCGGCGGTTTGTACTGAAGCGGTACGAACTTGCCCTTGCCGCTGGCCGTGGCGAATCGCTCGGTGTGAAGGATTGGCGTGCCCGGGTGATCGGCCGAGGGACACGGCCACTGCAACCCGCCGTCTTCGAGCCGCTCGTAGGTGATGCCCGCGTAGCCGGGCACCAGCGTGGCGATCTCCCGCATGATCTGCTCGGGCGTGTCGAAGTCGAACCCACCGGCCCCCATCCGCCGGGCGATTTCGCAGGTGATCCACCAATCGGCCCGCGAATCGCCGACCGGATCGATCGCCCGATGGAGCCGTTGCACCCGCCGCTCGGTGTTGGTGACGGTTCCGTCCTTCTCGGCGTAGGTCGCCGCGGGCAGGACCACGTCGGCCAGTTCGGCGGTTTCGGTGAGGAAGATGTCTTGCACGACGAGGAACTTCGCCCGGCGCATCGCCTCTTCGGCGTGGCTGGCGTTGGCCTCGCTGAGGACCGGGTTCTCGCCGATCAGGTAGAGGGCTTCGATATCGCCTTCGTAAACGGAGTTGAAGATCTCGGTGTGCGTCAGGCCCGGCTTGTCGCTAAGCAAGCATCCCCAGGCCTTCTCGAATTTCGCCTTGGCGTCCGGGTTATCGACGCGCTGGTATCCGGGGAAGACGTTCGGCAGCGCGCCCATGTCGCAGGCGCCCTGCACATTGTTCTGTCCCCGCAGCGGATTGACGCCCGAGGAACGCTTGCCCACGTTGCCGGTCAGCAGTGCCAGGTTGCTCACGGCCAGGACGTTGTCGGTGCCGTGGGTATGCTGGGTGATGCCCATCGCGTAGAGGATCGGCGCCGGGCTGTTGGTGGCGTAACAACGGGCGGCCTCGGCGATCTTCTCGCGCGGCACTCCGGTGGTCTGCTCGACGAAGTCCGGGTCGAACGCCTCGAGCGAGTCGCGAAAAGCGTCGAAGTTCTCGCACCGCGCTTCGATGAACGCCGTGTCCGCCAGCCCCTCCTCGACGATCACTCGCATCATGCCCATCAAGAGGGCCACGTCGCTGCCGGGCCGCTGTTGGAGGAAGAGGTCGGCGTACCGGCACAACTCGATCTGCTTGGGATTGGCGACGATCAGCTTCGCCCCCTTGCGCACGGCCTGCTTCACCCGCAGGCCGATCACCGGATGGGCCACCGTGGTGTTGGTGCCGACGGCCAGGATACAGGCGGCGTCCTCGATCTCGCCGATCGAGTTGGTCATCGCGCCGCTGCCGAAAGAGGTGGCCAGACCGGCCACGGTCGGGGCATGTCACAACCGGGCGCAGTGATCGATATGGTTGGTACCCATCACTGCGCGGGTGAACTTCTGGGTGACGTAATTCTCTTCGCTGCTGCACTTGGCCGAGGCGATCGCGGCGAACTTTTCGCCCCGGCACTTGGCGAAACCCTCGGCCACGCGATCCAGCGCCTCGTCCCAGCCGACCTCGACGAACTGGCCGTCCTTCTTCACCAGCGGCGAGGTCAATCGCTTGGGGTGATTGACGAACCCGTATCCGAAGCGGCCCTTCACGCACAGGCTGCCCCGGTTGGTCGGGCTGTCGGGATTGCCCCGCACGCCGACGATCTTCCCGCCCCGCACGCCCAGCAGGATGCCGCAGCCCACGCCGCAATAGGGGCAAACGGTGGCCACTTCGCGGGTCGGCTGCTGGAAACCTTTCGGGGCCAACGCGCCGGTCGGGCAGCGGACCACGCACTCCCCGCACGATTCGCAGCGCGACTCGATGATCGGCCGGTTGCCGAAGGTGCCGGTCACCGTCTTGAAGCCGCGCGAAATGTAGTCGATCGCACAGACGCCCTGGAGCTGCTCGCACGTCCGCACGCACACGCCGCAAAGCACGCAGCGGTTCGCGTCGCGGACGAAGAACGGGTTCGAGTCGTCGACCGGCACGACGTGTTCGGTCCGGCGGAGGCGTTTGACGTGTTGCGGGTCCACGCCCACGAACGCGGCGACCCTCTGCAACTCGCACTGGTTGTTTTGGGCACAGGCCAGGCAGTCCTCGGGATGATTGGCAATGAGCAACTCCACGGCCACCCGGCGGACCTTGTCGACCTGAGGGTTTTCCGTGCGGACGACCATGCCGTCGGCCACCGGCGTCTTGCAGGCGATCGTCATCCGCCCTTCGATCTCGACCATGCACAACCGGCAGACGCCCACCGGGTCCAGGTCCCGATGGTGGCAGAGGTGCGGGATATAGACGCCGCCGCGCAAGGCCGCCTGGAGGACGGTCTCGCCCGCTCGGGCTTCAAAAGGTTTTCCGTCGATCGTCACCGTCGGCATGGTCGGCTCCTGCGTTCGTTTGTTCCTTTGCT
>DATLAN010000529.1:0-13984 GCA_035527455.1 Thermoguttaceae bacterium | reverse complement strand
GTTCTTTCCGTTTTCGCGCCCCTTCCGCTCGCTTGTGCTTCTTGTGACCTATGGTTGCAAAGAAACCCCATCGGACGTTTCCTCTTTGCAACCAAGGGCCGGATGCGGCTATTCGGCCCGGGTAGGCGGCAAGTGAGCGGCACCATCAAGCAAACCAACCGCAGCGGCCCCGCCGAGACCAGGGTCCTGTTGGTCGAACACGATCCGGCCGACGCCCAGAGGGTCTGGCTCGCGCTGAGCGAAGCCCGGGGTGCTATGGAGGTCCAGCAGGGCCTGTTCAACATGACCTGGGTCGAGCGCCTCGCGCCGGCGCTGGATCTGTTGGCCCAAGAGAAATTCGACGCCCTGCTCCTGGACCTGCAACTGCCCGACGCCGAGGGATTCGAGACGCTCGAGCGGGTCCGCAAGACGGCGGCCGACGTGCCGGTGATCGTGCTCACGGCGATGGACGACGACGGACAGGCACTGCTTGCCATCCAGGGAGGCGCCCAGGACTACGCCGCCAAGGATCGCCTCGACGGGCGGCTGCTGGGGCGGACCATCCGCCATGCCATCGAACGCCAACGGGCCGAGGTGCAACTCCGCCGCCACGCCCGCGAAGTCGAAGCCGCCCGAACGAGAATCGAACAGCAGGCCGCCGAACTCCGCGCCCGGGCGGAACAGCTCGATCGGATCAACCGCGAGCTGGACGACTTCACCTACATCGCCTCGCACGATCTGAAGGAACCCTTGCGGGGAATCGCCGCCTACTGCGATATCCTGCGCGAGGATTACCACGACAAGATCGACGCGGCAGGGCAACAGCGATTGAACAAGCTGGGCGACCTGTGCAAACGGCTGGAGACCCTGGTCGGCGACCTGTTGACCTATTGTCGCGTGGGCGGCATCCGGCCGGCCCAGACGGGAATCGATCTCAGCGCCGTCGTCCACGAGGCGCTCGAAACGCTGCTGCCGGTCATCGAGCGGCGTCGGGCGTCGGTCCGCGTGGCCGACCGCTTGCCCACCGTGACCGGCGACGCCACGCTGATCGGCATGGTGCTGAGCAACCTGATCACCAACGCGTTGAGGTTCAACGACAACGCCCAGCCGAGCGTGGAGATCGGCTGTATGCCGACCGACCCGCCCGCGATCTACGTCCGCGACGACGGGATCGGGATCGAGGCGAAGCACCACGAGGAGATCTTTACGATCTTCCGCCGCCTGCACGGCCGGAAGGAATACGAGGGCAGCGGGGCCGGGCTGACCATCGTGCGGAAAATCATCGAATCGCACGGCGGCCGGATCTGGCTGGAGTCGGAATTGGGCAACGGCACCACGTTCTACTTCACGCTCGCCCCGGCCAAAGAACAGAAGCTCATCCCGCGGCAAGCCACCGAGCCTTCTCCGAAACCGCCGCATTGGGCCGAACGTTCCCATCGCGGGAAGCGGAAGCGGCGTCGGCTCGTCAAGTAGGGGGCGGCAGCGCGTACGCACCGAAGCCGGCCGCCTGGGGATTCTCCGGTCGGAAGTCGTGCCGCTCGGGGGCCGAAAGCTTCGGGTCCACGCCGTACACGCCGCCGGTCTCCGCCGCCGGCAGCTCCGGCCGGCTGGCCGCGGGGCGATCTTCGCAGAACCAGAGGTTGTCGGCGAACGTGAAGCTCTCCGGGCTCGTGTGCGGTCCGATGTTCACCAGCACCCCGACGTCCTCGCGGCGGAAGACCACCAGGTTGTGCTCGAAGCGGCCGTCGCGGCAGGGGACGAAGCCCTCCGCCGTCGTCTCCTGCAGGATCCGCATGACCCATTTCCGCGGCCGGTAGAAGGTGTTGTATCGCACCACCGCCCCGTCCACGCCCACGTAGGCGACTGGCGCCTGGCAGCCGACGAACAGGCAGCCTTCCACGGTAATGTCCTTCGCTTCATACGGCACTCCCCGCGGGCGGAAATAGGCCAACCCGGTCGAACCGCCCAGTTGAACGCCGCGATCGGCCGCATCGAGGAACACACAGCGGCGGATGGTGATCCGGCTGGATCCGCCCTTGGTTTGCGGGCCGGTGTGCTGCAGGAAACCCTCTTTGCCCCGGAACGTGCAACGTTCGATCAGCCCTCGATGGCAGCCGACCATGTCCGGCGCCTGCCCGCCCCAGCCTTCCATCAGACACTCGCGAACGACGAAATCGGTGACGCCGGAAAGCTTGATCGCGTCGTGGTTCCCGCGCGGGCCGACGTCCGCCACGTGAAGCTTTTCCAGCACGATGTGGTGCGAGGGCGTGTCGAAACTCCCGCCGTCGTCGATGTTGATCCCGTTGCTGCTCTGGCCCCGCACAGCGAGGTTTCGCAAGGTGAGATACGCACAATTGCTCAGATGCCAGGCTTCGTTTCCGCCGGTGAACAACGGCCGTCGGGCGGGATCGGCGCCCTCGATCACGATCGGCTCCGCTTCGGTGCCTTGGAGGTTCGAAACGTAGATCTCCGCCCGGTAATCTCCCGGGGCGATCCGAATTTGCGTACCCGGCCGGGCTTCGCGCAACGCCGCACGCAGCGACGCGTCGTCGTTGACGTTGACGACCGTTTCCTCGCCGAGAACAGGAGCCAGCAGCGCGATCGCCAAGATCGGGGAAATCCAATGGTGTTGCATCGGGGGGCTCCTCGAGAATCCAGCATGATCTGGGATACGTGGGGAACGAAGGAGAGTCTAACACAACGGTTATTGGTATGCCAGCGATGCAAGGGTGTCAGCGATGCACCGGACCCCGCCATGAGTTATGCTATGGTCGTTCCGCGGAGCCGAAGCCTTGGTCCATTTCAACCACCGAGACCTGCTCGACCCTGATCGGCTGGCCGATGCGTTGACCCGAGCCGGGCTCGGCCCTCGGGCGGCGGAAGAAAAGGCCGAATGGTTTGCCCGGGCCGCCGCGAAATTGTCTGTGGAGTCGTCACCGGCACCCCGCCCCGAAATCAGCGCCTTCTTCGTGCCCGGGCGGATCGAAATCCTGGGCAAGCACACCGACTACGCGGGCGGTCAGGCGCTGGCGCAAGGCGATCTCGGCCGCTTCGGCCGGCTGGTCGACGGGTCGCAACGCGCCGCCGAGCAACTGCTGGGCAATCAGATCCCGCAGACGATCCACCTGGCGGCGGCTGCCCGAGAGTGTGGAGCGGCAGCCGCCTCGGCCTTCGGGGCCGGTTTCGGCGGCAGCGTTTGGGCGATGGTCGAACAGACCTATGCCGATTCGTTCCTAACGGCGTGGGCCGATGCCTACGGCCGAAAATTCCCGCAAAACGCCCCGGCGTCCACATTTTTCCTCACGGCGGCCGGCCCCGCGGCGTTGCGGGTCTGTTGAACGCGCGGCCCGGCGATGGTAAGCGGAACCTGCGGAAGTTTGGTAGTAAAAACAGGAGAACAACACATGAACGGTGGGCCAACGAAAATCCTTCGTCTGATACTCGTGTTGCCTGTTGTCGGGGCGTGCGTCCTCGTCGGGGCACAGGAACTCCCGACGCCCGACGAGCCGGCGGAGTTGGAATTCCGCACCTGGACCGATTCGACGGGCCAGTTCAAGACGGACGCCGCCATGCTGAGATACGCGGACGGAAACGTCTTCCTCAAAAGAAAACAGGACGGGCTCGTGGTGGCCGTGCCCGTGGTCAAGCTCAACGGCCGCGATCGACTCTACGTCACCCAGGAACTCCGCCGCCGCAAGGCCGCCGCTGGAACTCCGCCGCCAAGTTCAACCGGCACTTCATCCCCGACGGGCCAATGGTTCGGCTGGCGGGGACCGAACCGCGAGGGAAAATCGCCCGACCGCGGACTGCTTACGCAGTGGCCGGCCGAAGGACCCAAGCTGCTCTGGCAGGCCGACGGCATCGGCAACGGGTATTCCACCGTGGCCGTGGCCAACGGAACGGTCTACACCACCGGCGACAAGGACGACCGACTGGTGATCTTCACCTTCGATCTGGACGGCAATCCCAAGTGGCAGGTTCAGCACGATTCGGCGTGGACCGGCAGCCATCCCGGCTCGCGATCCACGCCCATGATCGACGGCGGCAATCTCTACCTCGTCTCGGGCAACGGGCAGGTCGGCTGCTACGACGCCAAGACCGGCCGGCCGAAGTGGTCCGTCCACATGCGCGACTTCGGCGGCATGATTTCAAGCCCAAAGTAGCCGTCTCGCTCCGCCAAGACGCCGCCCCTCTCGCTCCCACGCTGCGGGCCAATGCCTTGCGGCGGTGTGGCACCGCTTGCAGAACGTCCGCTCGGGGTTACCGTCGCCGGAAAACACTACTCGCCGGAAAGCGTCGAGGGCTGGAAAGCGTGCAAGCAGTGTAGGCCGGAACCAGCGCAGCGCAGTTCCGGCATTCGATGTGAAAAGGCCGCATGAAGTCACGTGCCGGAACTGCGATGCGCTGGTTCCGGCCTACCGTCACGTGCCGGAACTGCGCTGCGCTTGTTCCGGCCTACCGTCACGTGCCGGAACTGCGCTGCGCTTGTTCCGGCCTACTTTGCTTGCGAATTCAGCTACAGGATTCCTGCAACTACGCGGCACTGCTTGCAGAACATCCGATCGACGTTGCCCTTGCCGAGAAACACTGCTTGCCGGAAAGCGTTGAGGGTTGGAAAGCCGCAAGCAGTGTTGAAGTGCTACGGACGTCCACGTCTTCCCCGGCAAACAGTGCCACACGAAACCCCGCGGTCCATCGAGCTTGGGCACCCGGCGCACCACCGGGAATGCGCTTGACACGAAAAGTTCTCTCGGGGAAGTGGCACACGCAATCCCGCCCGCCGCCAAGCCCGGGCGCCCGGCGAGTGGCTCACGTACCTGCAACTTCAAGAATCGCTCACTTCGTACTCGGGACCCTCACTTCCTGCGAACCGTAGGTCACGGATTAGCATCCTGGCAGTCAACTCGTCCGTAATCAGGAAGTTGATCAAGCGAGGGTTCTTCCTGAGAATCACGGCGATCGGCTCAACTTTGTTTCTTCCGCCTGCGATGACAAGCACTCTGCGGTTGCCACGCCTTGCCATGTCGCTCAGGTCCTTCAAGCTGAGTTGCACGAATTGGTTACATTTGCCTTCGTCCAACTCATTACCCGATGCGTCAAACAAGCGTGACATGATGTCTCCTACGGTTCTTGCTTGCACCTCCTCATCATGTTGAACCGTCGCCAAATGCGCGGTGAGCGAACCACTCTCCTTCCCCCCAATGCCCAATACAAACCAGTCAAACTCCTTCAGGCCTTGGGGGCGATGAATAGCGATTCTTTCCAGCATGAATTTGCCGCTATCAACAGAGACGTTCATGATGTAATTCATGTTCGCGTTAACGAACTTCTGTACTGCAAGTTCCGCGATTGACATCGCTGAGTACAGGCTATGCGGTACAGGACCCACAACCAGAGCTTCGATCTCAACTCGCAAGTTCTCGTAGTGTTGCACTGCAAGATGGTTGAAAAGCCCAAATATCGAACGACCTCCAGAGACCCCGAGTTTGAGCATTCCGTCGCGTTGCATGTCGGCGATGGCGATGGCATTGCTCAACTCCCGCTGAACGTAGGGAGCTGCGGCCTCACCGAGATCGATGCTGAACTGGTCAGTGCTTCGTCGCCAGGCTTCCCTGCCCAATAGCTCCGCCGGTACAACATACACACGAGAGAGCTTCGCGCGCTCCCGCAACAACTCCGCCGTGGTGATTGCTGATGCCTGCGGACACCGAAGAACGTGAAAACGATGTGCACTGTCTTCTGAGCGAATCATGTCGCACTTCCTTTCTTGTCGGCGCGCTACTTGGGCACGCGCAGCGAAGCTGCATCGATCCCGTTCGCGCCGGTGAGGGTAAGAACACATAAACTCTACCAACAACTTGGCAGCAAACAACATTCGGAGAATTCACGAGAATTCCGGGTACAGTACACTTTGATTCCTTTGTGGACGACATACATTTCCTCACGTCCACAAATTCCGATCCAACATCCGATAATTGATCGCCTCGCTCAGGTGCATCGCCTGGATCGCGTCGCTGCCTTCGAGGTCGGCGATGGTGCGGGCGACGCGGAGGACTTTGTCGTGGGCGCGGGCGGAGAGGCCGAGTTCGGTCATCGAGGCCTTTAGGAGGTTGCGGCCGGCGTCGTCGAGGCGGCAGAACTGGCGGGTCATGCGGTGGGTCATGTCGGCGTTGTAGCGGGCCGGGGCGCCGGCGAATCGGGCCGCTTGACGACGCCGGGCGGATTCGACCTGCTCGCGCATCGTTTCGCTCGACGTGCCCGACGCCGGGGCCGAGAGGTCGCGGAACGGGACCGACGGGACCTCGATGTGCATGTCGATCCGGTCCAACAGCGGACCGCTGATCTTGCCCATGTATCGCTCGATCTGCGGCGGCGTGCAGTGGCAGTTCCGATGCGTGTCGCCGCGATAACCGCACGGGCAAGGGTTCAGCGCCGCGATCAACATGAAATTGGCCGGGAACGTCGTGCTCGAAAGGGCCCGGGAGATCGTCACCGTGCCGTCTTCGAGCGGCTGGCGGAGGACTTCGAGCGTGCGGCGGTTGAACTCGGGCAACTCGTCGAGGAAGAGCACGCCGTTATGCGCCAGGCTGATCTCGCCCGGGGCCGGCGTCGAACCGCCGCCGACCAGGCCCGCGTCGCTGATCGTGTGGTGCGGCGAACGGAACGGGCGGGTGGCCAACAGCGGCTGGCCCGGCTTCAAGCGGCCCACCGCGCTATAGATCCGCGTAGTCTCGATCGACTCGACGGGCGTCAGATCGGGCAGGATCGTGGGTACCCGCTTGGCCAACATCGTCTTGCCGGAACCGGGCGGCCCGATCATCAAGAGATTATGTTGGCCGGCCGCCGCGATGGTCACCGCCCGTTTGGCCATCTCCTGGCCGCGGACGTCGGAGAAGTCGGCGTCGTAGACGGACAGTTCGCGGAACAACTCGTTGAGGCGCGAGGGACACGGCTCGATCTCGATCTCTCCGGTCAGGAAGGCGACGGCCTGGCCGAGGCTGGCGACCGGGATCACGTCGATCCCTTCGACGACCGCCGCTTCGGCACAGCTTGCCGTGGGCACGATCATGCCTTGCAGCCCCTGCTGTTTGGCCGCGGTGATGGCCATCGACAACGCGCCCCTGGCCGGCCGGGTGCTGCCGTCCAGCGCCAGTTCGCCGACCACGGCGTATCGGTCGAACCCGTCCGAGGCGATCTGCCCGCTGCCGGCGAGGATTCCCAGCGTGATGGGCAGATCGAACGAGGCGGCCTGCTTGGGCAGCTCGGCCGGAGCCAGGTTGATGACGATGCGGCTTTGCGGTCGCTGGAAGCCGGAGTTGACGATCGCCCGCTCGACGCGATGGATACTTTCCTTGACGGCGGCTTCCGGCAGCCCGACCAGCACGGTCTTCGGCAGTCCGGCGGGCGAGACGTCGACCTCGACCTCGACCGGCAGGGCCTCGATTCCCACGAGCGAGAAGGTATGCAGCTTGGCGAGCATGGGTTCGCGTGCGGTGGCCTGCGAATAATGGAACGCCTCCCCCACATTGTGGCAGGTTGACAGCGGGTTGGCAAGGACCCCGAGACGACACAATCTCAGGTCTTTGGCAAGGCCTGTTCAAAGAATATTGACAGAAAATTGCAGATATGCCTATAATCTCCACACAAGCTTCACAAAACAGGTGGATTGAAAGTGGAGGCAGCGCCGGATTCGTGAAAATGGCCCTTCCCGCGGGGACGTCGTGTCCCACGGCGACGTTTCTCCGCATCGACCTATCCAAAGCAGAAACGCAGGCAGCGCTCGAACCCCCGAGAAATTCATGGCGACCACGAAGAGCTGGTTTGCCGCCGCGGCCGTGATGCTGATGGCGTCCGTCGGCCGGGCGGATTTCCTTTTTTACGGCGACCAGGACGTGCTCGGCGTGGGCAGCTATGCATCGGACCCGACCGCCGGCGCGACGCTCGAAGGGCTCCCGCCCGGTCAAATCACCTCGGCGACGCCGGTCAAACAGCACGGTTATCCGTTCGATCCCGAACAGTCGGATTTCCCGGGTACCGACCGGATCTTCGTCGGCGGCGCGCACACGAACGTCAACTTCGACGCGTATTCGCTCTACGACGGCAAGGCCCACGGCCCGCAGGTCTTCTCGCTCGACTACGGATCGCTCGTGCCGCCGGGCCGTCGCATCGCGACGCTGACGCTGGGCATCGCGACGGATGATTTTCAGTTTCCCAATTACGGCCAACCGTACACGACGTCGATCAACGGGCTTCCGAACCAGGCGTTGAGCGATCATCTCAATTCACTGTCGCTGCAAGGGGCGAAGGTCCAGTTCCACTCGATCGGCCTCGACCCCGGCGTGCTGACGCCCGACCACGTGCTGACTCTGGCGATCGACCAAGGCAACTTCGGGGGCGACGGCTGGGCGATCGATTATCTCAGCGTCGGAGTCACGACCGAACCCGTGCCCGAGCCGGCCGGATGGTTGTTGCTGTTGACGGGTCTGGCCGGCTTCGGGCTGTTTCGCCGCGCCGTCGGGCGACGTTCGAGGTGATCGCACGGCCCGACGGTCGGACGCTCTCAGCCCGTTTTGCGGAAAGTCATCAACCGGACCGAGTCGCCGGAGAATTGGACGCCGAATTGGATGCGGATCGTCTGGTTGGGCCCGCGACTGCAGGGGAAGACGATGGGGAAACTCGCCGACGTGCCGGCTTCGCCTTGGAAATCGACGGTCGCCTGAAAGTCGCGGCCGTCGAGTTTCAGCGTGAAGACCCAGTCGCTGACCGTGTAGACGCGGAAAACCCGGCGGACTTTTCGGGTCCGCTTCATCGCTTTCCACGTGCCCGAGGCGAACTCGCCGCCCTTGGGCGTGATCGCCGAGAGGGAGAAAGAGCCCGAGGCGCTGCTGGGGTCGGTTGCCGAATTGGCGGTTCCCGAGCCGTTGCCGGTGACGGAGCCGATCGGGTTGGTGATCGGCGGCGGGGGTTCCGGCCGGGTGGTTGTGCCTGGCGAGGACGTGGACGGGCCCGGCGTCGTCCGTTGGCTGCCGACCGAGCCGAAGCCGATCAAACCGCCGCTCTCGTAGAATTCGTAGGCCCGGCCGTCGGAAGCCGAGGGCTCGCTGGTCCGCACGGTGTAGTAACCCAACGAGTAACTCTTTTTCTGCATGCCCGCGTCGTAGCTGTAGTCGTACGACATGCTGAAGTTGCGCGGCGGATACTGCCAGTGATAGTACGAACCGCCGTTCGGCTGGACCGTGCTACTCTGCCACTGCCCGTTGACGGTGATGCTGTAGTAGATCGGGTTGCTGGTCCGGTTGTAGATCGTCACCACGGCACAGGTGTGCACGGTGTTGCCGCTGTTTCCGCCGCCGTTGCCCGGTCGGGGGCGTGAGGGGCAGGTCCGCTCGTGGTCGCGGCGAAGTGCGTAAACGCGGGCCTCATCGCCGGGCGCCGGCTCGCCATACACCTGATGACAATACGGGCAACTGGCTGCCAGCGCTTCCGCCGGCATCACGAACCATCCGCCGAGGATTACCAGCAGACACAACAAGACCGATTTCATGGCCTACCTCCTTGCGATTTTCAGGAGAAGAGTTGAAGAGCGACAACTGGAATTGTTGCTTGTACAAACTGCTCTATTGTAGAACTGACGCGGTCGGAGGTCAAGCAATTTGAGCAAGAAATGCGCACAGACTTAGAGTAGCCGTCTCGCTCCGCGAGACCAGGCTGCATCTCGCCCCAGCGAGATGGCTACTGTCGCGCTCCCTGCAGGCGAAAGCTCGATCGGTCCGCCACTACCGGCCCCTTACAGTTCCTTCCACTCGCCGGCGACGGGGGCGGGGAAGTAGCCTTCGGCGTCGGCCAGGACCGGCGGCGGGCTGTCGTACGTCAGATCGTCGAGATAGTCGCAAAACTGGAACTGGGAATTGGTGATCTCGTCCCAGGTGACGATCCGGTTGGCGTGGGCGGCGGCCCGGCCCATCAGCGCAACGTAGTCCGCGTAAACGGCCCGCTTCGCCTCGTTATGCGGCTTGTCGTTGCGGATGCTGTCGATGAAGTGGATCCACTCGTAGTCCCACGGGTTGTGGGCGTCGGGCGTGGGCGACCAGGCGATGTTGTCGGTGGCGATCCGCTGGTCGTTGAACATGTGGACCTCGGCCTTGTGGACGTTGCCGGAGAACTGCCCGGCCTTCTTCGAGCAGTGGACGAACGTGGCGAAGTCGGTGTGGCCCTTCTGCGCGCGGCGGAATCCGCAGAACGCCTTTCTGCCGTTGGGGAAGGTGAACTCCATCGAATAGGTGTCGATGTTCTGGCCGTGGTCGTCGCTGCCGACCTCGCGGCCGCCCATGCCGTGGCAGGAGACGGGCCAGGAGTCCATCAGCCAGCAACACTCGTCGATCTGGTGGATCAGGTTGTCGACCATGTGTCCGGAGCCGACCCATAGCAGGTGGATCTTGCCGAAGTTGAGTTGCTCGGTGAAGCTATTGGACAGGTCACCCATATCTCCCATCCATCGCCGGCTGGTCAGGCGGTTGGCCCGGATGTAGGAGATCTCTCCCATTTCGCCGCTGTTGATCTTGTCGATCAGGGCGGCCCGGGCCGGCGAGTGGCGGCATTGCAGTCCGGCGGCGATTTTCACGCCCTTCTTCTCGGCCGCTTCGGCGGCGCCGAGCATCCGCTGCAGGCCCATCGGATCGGGCGCAAAGGGTTTCTCCATGAAAACGTTGATGCCCATGTCGACGGCGTACTCGACGTGCAGCGGACGGATGTACGCCCGCGTCGTGCACAGGGCCACGTCGCCGGGCCGCAGTACGTCGATGGCCCTCTTGTAGGCGTCGAAGCCGACGAACTTGCGGTCCTGCGGGACATCGATCTGGTCCGCGAACAGCTTCTCCAGCGACTTGAGCGAACCTTCCATGCGGTCCGCGTCGAGATCGGCCGTCGCGTACAGCTTGATCGGGCCCTGGTCGCTCGTTCGCAGGGCGTTGCCGACGGCGCCGGTGCCGCGTCCGCCGCAGCCGATCAACGCCAAACGAATGGTGTTGTCTTCGGCGGCGTGGACAGCGGGTACGGAACCGGCGAGCACGGCCGCACCCGCGGCGGCCAGGCTGCTTTGCTTGAGAAACTGTCGGCGGGTGGGGCTGGTGGCATCGTTGGATCGAGTCATGTCGTTTTCCTTGATTCATGGTGAATGAAGCATGCCGCCACAAGAAGCCGGGGGTTTCTTGCCGGCTCAGGTCATTGTCCATCATATCGTCGGGATAAAGAGGACTCAACAGTGTCCGCCGTTTCCGGAACCGCTTGCGCTGTCGTCGCGGTACCCGATGCCAAGCTGCTGGAAGGACTGCGGCACGTGACCTTCGGGGTTCCTTGTCGTGATGACCATCCGGCACGGCGACCCGCCGCCGGTGAAGGCGAAAGGCTCCGGTCTGGAAGCCACCCTCGCTGAAAAATGTACAGGTTATTTCTGCGCGGAACCACGGCAGCCGCCAAATGGTCCGGTTCCGCACGATCTTTCCATTCGCCGTTTACTCGTTTAACCCAAACTGCCGATCTAACTAGATACACACCGTGCTAACGCATTGGCAGTTAAACTAGGGGGATCGGGCATGGCTTGCCGGCACCGCCATTCGACTCGGCTGGTTTTACGCATTTTATCGGGTCTGTCCATTCTTGCCTTTGGCTGGCCCGGCGGCTTGGATGCCGAGGGTTGGGACACGCCGCAGTCGAGAGTTCCGGCCGTCGAAGGTCTGTCGCGCGGGATTGGGCCTGAGGCGGAGGCGAATATACCGCCCTCAGGTGGTTTTTTCGGTTCCTGGCGGCCGCTCATGTTGATCCCGGAGCCGTCGCCGGCCCGAAGAATACCGCCGCGAGAAACCTTCATGCCGGCCGCGGCATCGTCCGGGCAGGCCACATCGTGGCCCCGATTGCCGGCGACGACTTCGATCCCCGACGACGGACCCACGCCCGCCGCGAGCCTTCTTTGGCAAGAACCCAAGTCGCTCCTGGACCGCTTGGATCAGTTCGCCGGCCAGCCGACCGCCGGTGACTGGGCGGAGCAAGTCGGCCGGCTCGTGCGACGGCTGGAAACGGCCGTGGCCGGTTCACCGGGCGAAACGATCGCGACCACCCGACAGCTCGAACAGTTGGCCGATCGCGCCAATTCGGTGGCGGCCACGCTCGACGACAAAGACCAGGCGGCCGAGTTGCGCCGCACCGGCTTTGCGATCAGGCGGCGGCTGGTCATCTGGCAGCAGATCGTTTTGTTGAGCCGGTCGGACATGCCCGCCGAGACTTCCTGCAACAATCCGGACCGATTGGCACAATGTCTGGACCGGATCGACGTGCTGACCGGCGGCTCGGAGGACGGAGCGGCCTGGCGGAAGTACTTGATGATCGACGCGTTGCGGCAGTGGACGGCCGGTCCGCGATCGCCCGGAGATCGGCTTCCGCTGGAGCTGGCCCAACAGGTGCTGCAACGGTTCACCCGGCCTACGCTCTCGGCGTCGCAACGGGAATTCGTCTTTACCGGACCGTTGGCCGAATTGCGGCAAGAGTTGCAGCGTCAGACGGCCGAGCCGGTCGATCTCAGCGAGTTGCTCGTCGACTTGGAGGCGTATGAGAGGACCGGGGATTCCGACGCCGCGAAGGTCTTGGCGAGGGGCCGTCTGCACTTGAGTTTTTCGCCCAGCGTCGACCGTCAGAAGTTGGCTGGCCGGCTGGAAACGAATTATCGCAACGCGAACCTCCGCGTGGCCGTTTCGCAGGACTTGCTCGACCGGCTGATGCCCGAGCGGGAACCGGAATACGCGCCGGTGTACGATCGGGTGTTGGGTGTGCCGGTGCGTGGTCAGAGTTGGACGTCGACGGACGTGGAAATGCGGCTGGTGCCCGACCCGAATCGTGTCCGGCTGGCGCTGGAAATCAACGGCGAGGTGGCTTCGCTGACCTCTTCGACCAGCGGGCCGGCAACGTTCTTCAACAACAGCCAGTCTGCGTACACTGCCCGCAAACCGCTGGAAATCGGCCTGGAGGGCATCCGCCTCTCGCCGGCGGAGGTCGACGTGCACGACAACACGACCCTGCTGCGAGGCCTGAGAACCGACCTCGACCCGATTCCGTTGGTCGGTGGACTGATCAAGAACATGGCGCGATGGCAACATGAGCGGAAGCGAGCGGAGGCCGACCAAGAGATCAAACGCAAGGTAGCGGACAAGGCACGGCAGCGGATCGACTCGGAAGCCGACGCCCGATTGGGCGAAATCTCCGAGCAGTTGCACCGTCGCGTGACCGAGCCGTTGATCGCCATGGCGCTGGACCCGAAGATGATCCACGCCGAGACCACCGAGTCGCAGTGTACGGTGCGGATGCGGCTGGCCGGCGAAGACCAGTTGGGCGCCCACACGCCTCGCCCGTTGGCGCCGCCGGGCAGCCTGGCCGATTTCCAGATCCACGAAACGGCGATCAACAACATGCTCGGGCGGCTTCGGCTGGAAGGGCAGACGCTTACCATGCCGGAGTTGGCCCGGCACGTCGCCGACAAGCTCGGTCTTGCCCAGCCGTGGGAGACCGACCCGGCTCAAGAGGATTTGGCGATCACCTTCGCCGCCAGCGATCCGGTGAACGTGCGATTGCAGGACGGCCAGGTGGTGTTGACGCTCTCGATCGCGCGGCTGAGCAGACCGCCGCAGCACTGGGAGGATTTTCAGGTCCGGGCGTTCTATCGGTCGGAGGTGCGCGGGCGTTCGGCCGAACTGGTTCCCGACGGCGTGATCCACCTGACCGGCCGGCGGCTCGGCATGGGCGCCCAAATCGCCCTGCGCGGCATCTTCACGAGGACTTTCGCCACCCACCGTGCCGTCTACCTTACGCCCGTACGCCTGGCGACCGATCCGCAACTGGCCGATCTGGCCGTGACCCAATTCATGATCGCCGACGGTTGGATCGGCGTGGCGTTCGGTCCCGAGGCCACTCCCGATCGATTCGCGTCCCAGCAACCGCCGGAGAGCCAACCGGCGGCACG
>DATLAN010000528.1:0-4618 GCA_035527455.1 Thermoguttaceae bacterium | reverse complement strand
GGAAGGGCAGCCGACGATCACGGCATTGGGGGTGACCTACACTCTGTCGGGAGTCGAGTCGGTCGTCATCGACGCTTTGGGACCCGGCGGGGACACGTTGGAAGTCCGCGGAGCAGCGTCAGCAGACGACGTGCTGGTTTATAGTCCGTTGGCGGGCGTCGTCCCGTCCGCGGATGGAGCTTCCCAAGCGGGCACGTTCCATTTCGAGAACTCGAACATCGTCTACGCCTTCCATTCGGTCGACGGCACATTCACCGTTGACGGCGGGCCGGGCGCTACGGACGAGTTGGGGGATCACCTGATCGTGCAGGCCTCGGCGAGCCACGACGTCGTGATTGTTGATTCGCCGGCCCGGACCGTCACCGTGGAAAACCCCGCGGGTACGATCTTGAAAACGGTTACGCTTGCCGCCGACATGGAAATCCTCACGGTGCAGACGGGCCTTGGCAGCGATACGGTCATGGTCATTCCTGCCCCGGCTGTGGGCGCCGTGGGGGAGGGCTTTCTGCCGTATAACCTGCTGATCCACGTGGATGGCGGTTCCCCGAGCGCCAGCGACGCGTTGGTGATAGCCGATGGTGCGGTCGGCACGATACCGACATCGCTGCCGGCCACCGATTTCGTCGTCGTCAACCACAGCCGCCGACCCGACGAGGGAACGATCCGCGTTTGGCGCGGCGCAGTCGCCATGCCGGACATCTCATTCACGGACATCGAGATCGTTTCCCCGCTGGTGAATCCGGTCGATTCCAACACGGGCGATCCGAATCTGTTGATTCTCGGGCCGGACATGTACGAGCAGAACGAGTTCCGCGCCACGGCGGCCTACCTCGGTTCGGGAGAGACGATCAACGTCGAGAACCTGGCCATTCTCCCGAACGCCAACGAGCATCGGTTCGTGCCGGAAGACCAGGATTACTTCCGCCTGGTCGCCGGGCGAACCGGCACTTTGGACTTCCATGCCTACTTCCGCATGTTCGATCCGGGGCTCTTGCCGGCGGGCGGCGACATCGACATCGAGGTGCTCGACGAAGACGGGACGGTGATTGCCGGAACGGTGGCAACCGGTTTCGGCACCCCGGACGCGACTCCCAACGCACGGGTTCGCATCCCGGCGGTCGCAGGCAAGACGTATTACCTGCACGTGTTCGGCGCGGACAATCTGGTGGTGAACGGTTACGATCTGACGATCTTGAACGAAGCCCCGCCGGTACCGCGCGACATCGAGTTGCGGGATACTCCCGTGGGTTCCAACAGCGACACCGGGCGGTCGCAATTCGACAATGTCACGCACGACAACACGCCGACCATTTACTTCAGGCTGGATGATGGAATATTCCTGCACGATCTGCCCGGCAACCCCGTTGACGATGTGCCACCCGACGAGGTGATTCCGGTTCCGTTCCGGGGCGTGAATTTGGCGCCAGGCTACCGGCTTGCCGTCTTTGACGAAGGCTCGACTCCAGGGCAGCCGGCAACACCGCCGCAGACACCGTTGGGATATGCCACCGCGACGGCCGAGGAGGGCCTTTACACGTTTACGACGCCGTCGCTGCAAGATGGCAGCCATTTCATCACGGCCCGCGTGCAGATGATCGACCCGTCCGATCCGGACAACAATCCGGCAACCAATGATCATAACACGGGATACGGTTCTCGGAGCGACGCGCTGGAGATCATCGTCGACACGCAGGTGCCGCCCGTATTCTTTGGAATGGCCGCAGACCCGACCGACGGCCTCGATCCGGCCCACACCGACACGGGCGTGGGAGGAATCCCCGCTACGATCGTCGATCGCATCACCAGCGACACGGCCACGGGCTTCTGGGGCGTCGCCGAGGCCAATTCGATCGTACGAGTATACGTCGACCAGAATGGAAACGGCGCGGTCGACGCCGGAGACGTGCTTATCGGTTTCACGGTAGCGTTGCCCGAAGATGGCACGAACCAGTTTCCGAACGGCCAATGGAAGGTGACTACGAACGTAGACCTCAACGACCCGGGCGCCTTCGCGTTCGACGGCCTGCGCCGGTTGCTGGTAACGGCGGAAGACGTGGCTGGAAATGTCAGCGCGCCCCAGGCGCTGAACATCTTCATCGACACGCAGGGACCGCGGATCTTCGACCCGGACGGCGCGGGAGTCCGCAACGCAGTCCACATTACCGACAATGCGGCGACGCCCCAAGACGAGCGGGACTTCGACCTGTTCGATCCAAAACCTTCGGCCGGGCCCACGCCCCTGGTGCACGCGTTGACGATTCATGTCCAAGACCTGCCCAACCGCATCGCGGGGTTTCTCTACGAGGCGCTGGCCGCCATGGGAGTCGACGGTGATCCGGCAAACGATCCGGGCCATTATCTTATCCGGGGCGACCACAACGGAGTGATCCCGATCAGCAACGTTGCCGTGGACAATTTGCCTCGTACCGCCGGTGAGCCGGCCAAAGCTGCCATCACGTTGACCTTCTTCGGTCCCCTGCCGGACGATCGCTACACGTTGACTATCTCGGACGCGCTGGTGGATCCGGCGGGCAACGCGTTGGACGGGGAGAGCAATGCCGTCGAACCACAGGAACTCCCGCAGTTGCCCAGCGGCGATGGCAATCCGGGCGGTGACTACGTAGCTCGCTTCACGGTCGATAGCCGGCCGGAGATCGGTGTGTTGAGCGGCGGTAGCGTTTACGTTGACACGAACGGCAACTTCGCTTTTGACCCGCAGAATAACGACTCCGTGAACCGCGACATTGCCTACGTGCTGGGTTTCACGAGCGATGAAGTGTTCGTCGGGAATTTCCAGACGCCCGACGTCGGTGCTCCGCCGGCAGACGGTTTCGACAAGCTTGCTGCTTACGGAAGGGTCGGCACCACTTTCCGCTGGCTCGTTGATTCCGACAATAACGGTGTTCCCGACGTGGGAGCCCCGAACCCGGGTATTCCCGGCATCAGTACCATTGAACCGGCTGCCATCAACGGCCGCCCCGTAGCGGGACGGTTCGATGGCAACGATGCCAACGGAGACGAAGTCGGCCTGTTCACCGGTACAACCTGGCATTTCGACACCAATCACGATTTCAAGGTCGACCTTACGCTCCCAAGCAACTTGAGAGGCTACCCGATCGTCGGGGATTTCGACGGCGACGGGTACGACGATCTGGGTACCTGGAAGGACGATGTGTTCTATTTCGATCTTGCAGAAGGTGTTCTGAGAGGGTGGGATGGCGTTGTTGACGCCAGCATCGCCTTCGGCTTCATTGGCGTTCGCGAACGACCCGTGGCCGCAGACATCGATCAAGACGGAATCGATGACATCGGTCTGTGGGTTCCGGACCGGAGCGGCGGCACGCCGGAAGAAACTGCGGAATGGTACTTCCTGGTCTCCAATGATCCAAGTGGGAGTCTGCGAGAGAACGGACCTGCGACCTACTCGGTCAACATGCTGGATCATCCTTTCGAACCCGTACCCTTCGGATCGGACCAGTTCGCTCAGTTCGGAGACGAATATGGTGTGCCTCTGGTGGGGAATTTCGATCCACCAGTGACTCCTCCTGTGGGTGCACGGATCGTTGGTCGGCACGTCTTCTACAATAACTCGGCGTGGGACAACCACACGCCGAATCCCGATGTGGCCGACGACAACGCAATCGCCATTGACAAGGCGGCCTTACGACTATCCGACGCCGCATCCTTTGCCAACTACACGAGCTACAGTCGTGGCATCAACGGGATCATGATCGATATCGCCAACCTGCCGGCTTGGGTCACTTTGGATGCCGACGACTTCGAGTTCAGGATCGGCAACACCCAGGATTCCAGTTCTTGGATCGACGCCCCGGATCCAACGGTTGTTTCCGTGCGTGAGGGCGCCGGCACGGATGGTTCTGACCGCGTCACCTTGACCTGGGCGGATCATGCTATCCGAAACCAATGGCTGCAAGTCACTGCATTGGCCGCCGGCCTCGGGCTGGCCGAGGACGATGTTTTCTACTTCGGCAACGTCGTGGGCGAGGCGGGCAATTCGACCACCGACACACAAGTCACCACTACCGACCTGCTCCTGGCTCGCAACAATCCCCGCAACTTCCTGAATCCAGCGCCGATTGACTTCGCCTACGATTTCAACCGCGACCAGCGCGTCAACGCCACGGATGTGCTGTTGGCTCGAAATAATCAGACAAGCTTCGCGAACGCCCTTGAAATGCTTAATCTGTCGGTCAGTGAGCCCCCGCAGGCGGCTGCAACTTCACCTGCCGCATTCGATGAACAGGGGCTGTTCGAGCCAGCCGTGGAAGCGGCCGCCCTGCCCGCCGAATGGTTCTGGCTCGACGATATCGAGCAACCCGGCAGGAGAAACCGCCCGTCTCAGAATTCTGACCGGGCCGCCGAAGTAGTGGATAGGCTGTTGGCCACATACGGCCTCTAGCTAGTGGATAGGCTGCTGGTCACATACGGTCTCTAGCGAATAGGCTTGCGAGCAGCTTGCCGCGTCAGAGGTTGGCGAGTTCTTGCTTTCGTTCTGCGTCGGCCCGCCGCCGCTCTTCGTCCTGGAATTTCCGTTCCTGGTGGTAGACCCGGTGGACGTGGCGAGGATTGTAGACGCGCTTGGGGTGCCCGCCCCACT
>DATLAN010000527.1:0-6679 GCA_035527455.1 Thermoguttaceae bacterium | reverse complement strand
AAGCCCGTCAGGTCGGGCACCAGGCGCCAGCCGGGTACCGTCGCCTGAATCCCCAACACCAGCACAATGGTCAGAACCACCGCTGCCCAGATGCGGACGCGTTTTCTGCGCAAGCCCGGCACGCGGGTCAACTTCTTGATGACGGTGAATTCGGACACTCCCGATCTCCTTCTGATCGAGGCGGCCCCCCGCCGGGGTAAACCGGCACGCGGGACGAACAGCGACGCACAGCCGGTCCAGCCGCTCCACTCCCGTAGAGCAAACTCCGTGCCGACACCCGTGTCGGCGGTTCCGGCCCCGCGCAGACGCGAAAACGTGGCAAACTGGGCAGCCTGCGAAGCATTCCCTGGTCCACTGTGGTCGCATTCGCCGGAATTCTGGCGAATCAAACGGCGATTCTGTAACATATACTGGACATGGGCCGTCATATGTGCTGGCATTTCTGTTCATAATCACAGGGTGTACCCATGGAAAAGTTCCAGACCGTCCTCTTGAGCGTCTGGCAAGAGGCCTGCCGTCACATCGAGATCCGAGAATCGACGGAGACGATCTCGGCGATTCTGGCGCGGCACATGCCGATCCACCGGATATTCGTGCGGCGAATCGTTCCTCAGCACGGCTGCCTGGAAACCGTGGCCGTGGGATTGGCAGCATCAGAACACCTTCAACCGGACGCCCGCACGGAATGTTCGCCGTCTCGCATGAAAGCGTTGCTGGCGTGGTGCCGGCGCGGTGAAGTCTCGCAGCGCGGCAGACGCGCATCGCTCAGCGGCGAGTTGGCGACTATGGTACCAGCCGGAACCGAGGGCGACGTGCTGGTCGGCCCCCTGAGTGTTCGGGGCGAGTGCTCGGGCGTGTTGGTGCTGGTCGCCGCACCGCAGCGCGCGTTCAACGTCCGGCACCTGGCCTTGATGCAGGTGCTGCTGGATCCGTTCTCGGTGGCGTTGGACAACGACCGTCGGCTTCGCGAGATGGCAGCGCTTCGAGAAGCTGCCGAAGCGGACAAACGTTCGCTGCTGACCCGCCTGGGGCGGAACAAGCTGGTGGATACGATTGTCGGTGCGGGCTCGGGGCTGCGTGCGGTTATGGAGCGGGTCGAGTTGGTGGCGCGCTCCGACGTGCCGGTCCTCGTCTTTGGAGAGACCGGCTCTGGAAAAGAACTCCTTGCCAGAGCCATTCACACCCGCTCGTCGCGTTCCGCCGGCCCGGTGATTCGGGTCAACTGCGGCGCAATTCCACCCGAACTGATCGACTCCGAACTGTTCGGCCACGAGAAGGGCGCCTTCACCGGTGCAGTCGAGAGGCGCAAAGGTTGGTTCGAGCGTGCTGACGGCGGCACGCTTCTCCTCGACGAAATCGCCGAACTTCCGCCTGCCGCCCAGGTCCGTCTGCTCCGCATACTCCAGGACGGCTGGTTGGAGCGCGTTGGAGGCCAGCAATCCGTCCACGTGGACGTGCGGATCGTGGCCGCCACCCACCGCGACCTGGCTGCCATGGTGGCCGATGGCAGGTTCCGCGAAGACCTCTGGTACCGCATTGCAGTTTTTCCCGTCGTTCTGCCGCCGCTGCGCGAGCGATGCGATGATATCCCGGAGCTTGCCCGGCATTTCGCCGAGCGTGCCGCCACGCGCTTCGGTTTGCCGTTGGCCATGCCCTCACCCGAAGAAATCGGCCTGTTGACCTCCTACCCTTGGCCGGGCAACGTGCGCGAACTGGCAGCCGTGATCGATCGAGCCGCCATCCTGGGCGATGGAAAACGCCTGGAAGTAGCCAAGGCACTGGGCGTGACGGCTGGCCCCACCGGTTCCCCGACCCGCGACGACAAGCAACAGTCTGCGCGGCTCCCGTCCTCACCCGAGATCGTGCCCCTCGACACCGCGATGAGGCAACACATCGAAGCGACCCTGGCTGTCACGAAGGGGCGGATCGAAGGGCCGTACGGCGCGGCCGTGTTGCTGAAGATCAACCCTCACACGCTCCGTGCCAGAATGCGCAGACTGGGAATCGACTGGAAGCGATTCCGGGGCACGAGCCCATCGTGACCGTCGTGGATAACTGAACAAGACCGGCCGGCCTAGAACTTCCACAGCAGCACGGCCGTGTAGTCCAGGTCGTTGGGCTTGGCGCCGTTGGGGGTGCCGTCGTAGCGGTCGAGCACGCTGAGCTTCAGGCTGAGGTTCATCTGCCGGTCGATCAGCATCTCCCAGCCGGCTCGCGTGTGCAGGCGGAAATCGTTGAACTCGGTCACGTCGGGCATGTAGTCGATCTTCATGGTGAGCTTCTGACGGTTCGTCAGCTTGCGCTCGTAATCCAGCCCGAATACGGCCTCGGGGACGTAGTTGTCGTCCGGGCCGCCGATTTCGCGAGAGAAGCCGCTACCGACCCGGCCGGCGAAGGTCGTCCGGTCCGTCTCGATGAACTGGTAGCCCAAGCCGATGTCCGTCGTCACGCGTACGTCGAACGCCTGGAATTCGTCGTAATCGACCGTGCCGTGCGTGAAACAGGTCCACGGCGAATCCTGCAAGAGCCATTCATAGCGCCAGTCCAGGAAGGCCCGGTTCGCCGTTTCGCGCGCCCGGTCGGTCTTCTTGCGGTAGTCCAGATCGAGCGTGAAGACATTGCGGTCCGTCTTTCGCTTGGCGTCGACACCGAACTTGAGATTGAAGGCCTGCGTGTTGCCCTCGGCCCCGTCCAGGCCAAGTTCCACGCTGCCTTCCCAGATCTTCACCACCGGCGGCGCGATGAGTTCCTCCGGGGGAAGGATCTCCGCCAGCGGGTCGTTCGGCTCCGTACCGGTCGAGTCCGCTGGGGGAAGATTCTCTTGCGGCGACGGGACCCCGGGTGGGATGGTCTCCCCATGGGGAAACACGGGTTCGAGGGGCGGCAAACGGCGGACGACCGACGCCTCGGGCATCTGCCGGAGAAGGGCGGCCGGCTCCTGCGCATACAACACGGCCCCCGCCGCGCAAGCGGCCCACAACCCGACAAACAAACATTTTCTCATCGATGCACGTTCCGCCGGGATCCGTCTTCTTCGGTTGGCCGGCGGACGGTACCAGAAATCGAATGACGGAACAAGACCGCCGTGGGGCACGATGGTACTGCTTTCAGGCCGATTGTCTGCCCCCGGCGGCGCGGAGCATCGCCGAACGGGTCAATTGTGGACGGCCCAGATCCAGCCGTTGCTCGATACGACGTAGAGGGTGCCGTTGGCCGCCACCGGTGTAGAATAGATCGGCGCACCAAGGTAGATATGATTGAGGAGCCGTTCTTCTTTGCCTGCCGCCAGGACAAACAGCCCCTTCTGGGTGGGCATATAGATCTTTCCATCCGCCACCAACGTCGAGCCCAACTGGTGCCTGGAGTTGGTTTCATGAATCCAGTGGGCGTGTCCCGTTTCGGCGTCGACGCAATGCAAACGTCCTGCCACGTCGGCAACGTAGACCAGCCCGTCCGCAATCGAAACGGTCGAACAAGTCCAGTCCAGCCCCTGATACGTCCAGATTCTGCCGGCCTCGGTGATGTCTCCCGTCTTCGTGGCATCGATGCACTGCAGCGCGCCGCGTCCCCGGCCCATGGCAGTATCGCGGCCGATCGCCACGTAGATACGATTGTTGTAGAAAACGGGCGTGCCGATGATCTCGCCCATGCCGGCAAACGTCCCGTCGTTCTCATTCAGCGTACCTCCCCACCGGGTGTCGCCAAGATAGTAGTGGACGATCATGGGCACGTCGCCGAATACCTTATACTCCGCGGGATTGCAGTCGTAGGACCACACGGTGTTCAGTTGGATCGGTTGTCCAGGTGCCGTTGCCGGCGACTCGAAGGCATAGCATTGCCCATCACCGCCGCCGTAAAACACCAGGCTCCGTTGGCCGACGCGGCCGGCGGCCAACGAGGACCACTGGCCTTTGAGCAGGTTTTCGGCGATCGGTGCGTCATCCGTGGCCACCAACCGCCCGGTCTTCTTCTCGAATACGACCACGTTCGGGGCCTCCGGCGACGTGACGCGATAGACTTCCGGGTCCTTCACAATGACGCGCCCGTCTTTGGATCCAGGTCTGTTCCCGTAAAGGAACATCTTGTGCCGTCTTTCCCCCAACGGGTCGATTCCGTTAGAGGTGGGTGCGTAGAGCAGGTCGCCGTCGACAATACAGGACCCGCAGAAGACGTCGGCCGGTTCTGTTTCGAACTCCTTGTGGATGTCGAACGTCCACAAGACCTTCGCTTCGCGATTGTCCGACCCTTTCGGCTCCCCGTTCACATCCAAACACATCACCACAGAACCCTGATTGACAACGTACAAACGATCTCCTTCGACCACGGGAGTCGAACAGATTCCGAAACGGTGTGCCGACGGGTCGCCCCGCCACTGCCAAAGGACTTCCCCCGTCTTCTCGTCCACGCAGGTGATGATCCCCCCCGGATCTTCATAACCGCAAAGAAAGACCTTGCCGCCGGCGATCACCGGCGTGGAGTAGGTACTCTGGCAGACCTTGCGAGCCCACTTCACGTTGGCCGCGGTCTCCATCTTGATGGTGCCGGTTCGTGTATCCTTCGTTCCGGGCACAAAAGATTCGGGCAATGGCTTTTCGTCGGACGCCATATTCTTGCTGCAAGTTCCACCCCATTGCGGCCAATCCGCGGCAATGGCCTCGGGCAAGAGGAGCAGCACGGCGACGGCAAGAATGCCCCACGTCCGGCACCGCATGAACTGTGGTGACGCTGCAAGGACTACTGGTCTCAGCCTGAACCTCATCATGTCTCCCTCTTACATCCGGTACACTCAGCCATGCTCCCACAGCGCCAATGTACTCGCGACCGGCCGGCTGTCAAGAACCGTCCCATAGACTGGGGTGCAAACCTCTTGATTTTAGAGACCATCGCATCCATGATAGTGGCTGACGACATTGGGGACTCCCTTCCGAAATGTCTCAGCACAAGACCATCCCGCTGCCGTGTTCGAAATCTCCCTGGATCAAGGTTATCGCGTCTGGACCATGCTGGCGGTCGCCGGATTGGCGGTCGTGTTGGTCGGGGTCTTCTACTATCGGGCGTTCGGGACACTCGAGGCCCGGCAGTGGAGGGGGCTGTTGGCGCTGCGGGTGGCGGCGATCCTGCTGATCGTGCTGCTGCTGTTCCGCCCGGTGCTCAGTTATCAGAAGGAACTTAAGGAGCGGCCGTCGCTGGTCTTCCTGCTGGATACGTCCTCGTCGATGAGCATTTCCGACGACGCCACGGGCGTCACCCGCTTCAACCAGGCCCGCAGCCGGATCGAACAGTGGTGGGGACAGCTTGAAGGCGACTTCGACCTGTACCTGATCGAATTCTCCGAGCAGGCCCAACCGCTCTCCGGGCTGGAGCAACTGGCCGCCGCGAAGCCCGACGGCAACGCGACCTCGCTCTCTGGGGCGATGAGCCTCAGCCGCAAGCTACGAGACGCCGAGAACCGCCCGGTCGAGCCCGAGGCGGTGGTCATGCTCTCCGACGGCATCCACAACTCCTCCCGCGACCCGCTGGAGGAGGCCGCCCGGATGAAAACGGTCGTCCATACCGTGGGCGTCGGCGCCAGTTTGCGCAACGACCTGTCGTATCGCGACATCCAAGTCGCCGGGATCGACTGCCCGGACCGATTGCTGCTCAGCAACAAGGCCCGGATCACGGCCTCGGTCGAGGGCGTCGGGCTGACCGGCCGGGTGATCACGGTGGTGCTCAGCGAGGACGAGCGGGAGATCGGCCAGGCGGAATTGACGCTGGACCAGCTCGAAGGGTCGCAGGAGGTCGAGTTCGAGTTCCGGCCCGAGACCAAAGGCCGCCACAGCTACACGGTCCACGTGGCCGCGGTGGCCGAAGAGAAGATCGAAGAGAACAACCAACGGTCGGCCATGGCGATGGTGGTCGAGCCGGGCATCCGCGTGCTGTACCTCGAGGGCACGCTACGGCCGGAGTACGGCGCCTTGGTCGATCGTTTTCTGGCCAAGGACCCGGACCTGGAATTCTGTTCGCTGGTGCAGACCCGGCCCAACAAGTTCCTCAGGCGGACGAACATTCCCGACCTGGTCCTTACGGCGATTCCCGACGACGCCGAGACGGTCAATACGTTCGACGTCTTCATCTTCGGCGACCTGGACGCATCGTATATTCGGCCCGAACAGCAGGAGTTGTTCGTCCAGCGGGTGCGCGACGGGGCGGGGCTGGTGATGCTGGGCGGCTATCACAGCCTCGGCCCCGGCGGCTACGACGGCACGCCGCTGGGCGAGATCCTGCCGGTCGAACTGGGCGGTCCGGACATCGGCCAGATCGACGAGCCCTTCCTGCCCACGCTCACCCCCGACGGCACCCACCACCCGATCTTCGCCAACATCGCCGGCTTCTTCCCCACCGCGCAGGGCGAACCGAAGCTGGCCGGGCTGCCGCTGCTCTCGGGCTGCGCCCGCGTGGCAGGCCCGCGGCCGGGTGCCACGGTGCTGGCAACCTATGAAGAAGAAGGGGCGAGGGGCGAGGGGCGAGGGGCGAGAGAAGAAGGGACGAGGGGCGAGGGACGAGGGACGAGCGACGGAGGAGAAGGGAGTGCCCCAACAACTCCCTCACCCCTCGCCCCTCACCCCTCGCCCCTCGTCCCTAACCCCTCGCCCCTCGTCCCTAACCCCTCGCCCCTCGCCCCTGACCCCTCGCCCCT
>DATLAN010000526.1:0-10881 GCA_035527455.1 Thermoguttaceae bacterium | reverse complement strand
CACCACTTACCTGGACGGCAGCCGAAAGCCCGGGCTGTTGAAGGCGGAGACGGTTCGGCTGATCGAGTCGCGGCCGGCCCCGCCCGTGTCGCTCGGCGAACCGGTTCATTACGGACTGGGATGGATGATCCGCCCGAAAGGCGATTCGGCCAACTGGTGGCACGCCGGCCGGATTCCCGGCACGAATTCCCTGCTGGTCCGCACCCATCACGGCATGGTCTGGGCGGCCGTGTTCAACAGTTCGCCCCGGGAGAGCGACGCATTTATCGGGGAGTTGGATCGTGCCCTTTGGGAGGCTTATGCCGAGGTGAAGCAGTGGCCGACGCGCGACCTTTTTGAGCTATATAAGTAAGGAGCTGGCCAATGTAAAGGGTAGCTGCCGGCACAGCGCAGTCCGTTTCATTGCTCGAACCCCAGGAGATCCCATGCGTACGTTCTTGGTCACCGGAGGAGCCGGATTCATCGGCTCGCACATTGCGGAAACACTGGTCGAGCGGGGCGATAAGGTCCGCGTGTTCGACAACCTCAGCACGGGCCATCTCTCGAACATGGACGGCTTCCGCGACCGGATCGAGTTCGTCGAGGGCGACCTGGTCGACGCCGAGGCGGTGGCCGAGGTGGTCGACGGCGTCGATTGCATCTTCCATCAGGCGGCCCTGGCCTCGGTACCCCGGAGCGTGGAACGGCCGCTGGATACGCACGCCGCTTGCGTGACCGGCACGTTGAACCTGCTGGACGCCGCACGCCGCAGCGGAGTCCGCCGGTTCGTCTACGCCGCTTCCAGCAGCGCCTACGGCGACCAGCCGACCAGCAGCAAGCGCGAGACCGATCTGCCGGCTCCGATCTCGCCCTATGGGGCGGCGAAACTGGCCTGCGAACACTATTGCCACGCCTTCACCGCCACCTACGGCTTCGAGACGGTCGCCATCCGATACTTCAACGTCTTCGGCCCGCGGCAAGATCCCGACAGCCCCTATTCGGCCGTGATCCCGCTGTTCATCATGGCCATACTCGAGGGCCAACAACCGGTCGTTTTCGGCGACGGGTTGCAGTCCCGCGATTTCACCTTCGTGGCCAACGTGGTCCATGCCAACCTGCTGGCCGCCGACGCCGAGAACGTGGCCGGGCGGATATTCAACGTGGCCAACGGCCGCTCGACCGACTTGCTCACGCTGATCGACGTGCTCAACCGTCTGTTGGGTACCGACGTGAAGCCGAAGCACGAACCACCCCGCGTTGGCGACGTCCGCGAGAGCCTGGCCGACATCACGCAGGCCCGCAAGATGCTCGGCTACGAACCGCTGATCGATTTCGAGGAGGGTCTGCGCCGGTCGATCGATTACTATCGCGAGTTGGCCGCGGGGAAGCTGGCCATAGGTCACAGCTTGTCCTGACGGAATCAATACTGTAGGTCAGGGCTTGCCCTGACGAAATCGGGCAGTCGTTGGGAGCATCCGTCAGGGCAAGCCCTGACCTACCCCGGCGTCGCAGACCACGCGGAAGCCGACGTTGTGGACCCGTTGCCAGGAAGGGTAGCCCAGGCGGAAGGCCGAGCGGCAGCGCTGGGGACGGTCGTAGTAGGAACCGCCGCGGACCACCTTGCGGCCGGACGGGAGATCCGTGTTGCGGCCGTCGTCTTCGCTGTAAGGGTACGGGCCGTACGTCGAAAGCGTCCACTCGGCCACGTTGCCGTGCACGTCGAAAAGGCCCCAGGGGTTGGCCTGGTAACGGCCGACCTCGGCGGTGGCCAAGGATCGGTCGTCGTACCGCGTGTCGCTGGGAATCTCCTGCAAGACGACGACGCCCCCGGTGTGTGTGTCCAATCGCTCGATCGTCCGGTCGGCAACGTTCGCATACGCGGAGAAATCTGCGTCGAGGTCGCCGTAAGAGAGTGCCGTTGCCGTGCCGGCCCGGCAGGCATATTCCCATTGGGCCTCGGTCGGCAGCGTGAATCGTCGGCCGGTCGTTGCGGAAAGCCAGCGGCAGAACTCCACGGCCCGCTGCCACGAGACCCGCACGGCCGGCTGCCCGGGAGCGTCCAGCTTCACGCCCGGGCCGTTGGAGTCGACCGACCGCTTCGAGAACACGCCCGAGAAATGGGACGCATCGAACCGGTGGAACTGCCCGTTGGTGATCTCGCACCGGCTGATCCAGAAATCGCGATCGATCGAGACGGGCGACGGCGGATACTCGTCGGCCTCGTCGTCGTCGGAGCCCATCACGAACCGGCCGGCCGGAATCCGCACGAACGTCAGCGTGACGCAGTCGCCCAGCTCGACCGTCATTTCCCGCGCACCGCCGGCCGCCTGGCGTCGTTGTGCCTCGGCCGCATCGAACGGCCATCCGGCCACTTCGATGGGCTGCTGCTGCGGACGCGGCGGCGATTCGGGCATGATGGGAGTGCCGGAAAAGCGGGACGGCTCGACTGCGGTCTCGAAATCCCCCGCGGCGGCGCCATAGATGAGAGCCAACTCCCAGCGGCGGCGGTCGGCCCCGCGCGGGTTCTCGGCCACGTCGCCCCAGGTGCCGTGACAGGGGCCGTTGAGATCGATCCACGTAATCAGCCGATCCCACGCCTCCTCGTCGAGCTTCACACCGTGGTGGCCCTTGCGGAGCACCTGCACCAGTTCGCTCGTGTCGGCATGGTATTCGCCCGGCACGTGCAGTCCCACGTAGTCCTCGACGTTCACCCGGCGGATCAGCGGGATCAGCGCTTCGTAGGCCGGGGTGTACAGCATCCGGATCGACCCGTGCAGCTTGGTCGGCGGTTCGCATTTCGGGAACTTCTCGCGCAATTCCGGCTCCAACCGGGTGGCTCCCAGATTCGAGAGCGGCAGGCCCTGGTAGTTCGTGGTGAAGCGTTCGGCTCGCAAGTCGGGAATCTCGCGGCCGTCGGCATCGAGCCGGCCGTCGTGGCAACCGACGCAATACTCGTCGAGGACCGGCTGCACTTCACGCTCGAAATCGAAACCCCGCGCCGGTCCGTACCAGGGCTCCAGTTCGCTCACCGGACGGGTCGCGGCCGCGTCGAAGCGGGTGACGGGCGTCTCGTTCGGTTGTTCGTGACAGCCGACGCAGGAGGCCACTTCGCCGGGCATGGCCGTGTACCAGCTCCGCATCAACTGCAGGGCCTTGCCCTCGGCGTCCAGCGGCTGGACCGTGATCGGCGTGTTGGCCGGCACGCGGAACTTGGCCGAGCCGTCCTCATAGACGGGCACGGTGCCGAGGATCTGCATCGCGTCCCACGGCCCGCCGTGCCCGATCTTGTCCGGCCCGGCCATTCCCGGATAGCCGAACTCGTAAGCCGCCACCCGCAGCCGCTCGACCGACCCTCGGGGCACGCCCGCCAGGCCGGGGCCGGCATACACGTCGTGCAGATACACGACCGCGTCGTGGCGTTGCAGATCGACCCGGTCGGGGACGGCCGGCGGCTTCGGGGTCTGCTGCACCGGTAGCGGCTCGAAGAAGTCGAACTGCGGATCGACCAGCACGGGCACCATGTTGTCGAACACGTCGACCAGGTAGATGCCCCAGGAGGCCTGCTTGTCGGGCCAGGCCGCCGCCAGGAAGTATTTCTCGCTCAAGGGATAGGGGTGCAGGAACTTCGGCCAGCGCTGGCTGACCAGGTCGTCGCGGATGATCGGCTCGGTCGGTTCCCGGCCGTGCGTGAGCCGCTGCACGATTCCGTCCGCTTCGTGCCATCCCTTGGTCAGATCGATCAGTGCCAGCTCGCCCATCCGGTTGACGCCGTGATAGCCGGAGAGCACGGCGACGACCTTGTTCGGCGCGTCGGGGATGCCGCGCGGGAAGTAGAGCGAGTTGGGGAAATAGGAGTTGCTGCCGTAGACGGCCCGCTGGGCGGTCCCGTCGGGATTCATCACCATCAACGGCCGCAGGTAGATGTGCATGATGCCCGTATAGTCCCAACGGCTGTAGATGATCTGGCCGTTGGGCATTACGGACGGGTGCAGATCGAGGTCCTGGTCGAAGCACAACTGGCGGACGTTCGCGCCGTCGGCGTCCATCAGGTAGAGGCTGCACGCCCGTTCTTTCCCGTGCCAGCAGGGCACGCCGGTGAAGGAGGCGGTCGAGGCGTAGACGATCCGGCCGTCGGGCAGATAGCAGGCGTCGAAGTTGTCGACGCCCTCGGTCGGCCGCGATACCTGCCGCAAACCGCCGCCGTCGACGCCCAGCTCATAAATCTCGAAGCTCCGCCCGTCGGCCATGGTCAGCAGCAAGCGGTCGGCGTCGAAGTGCAGATCGAACTCGCCGACGTAGGCGTCGTTCTCGGGCCGGAACAACGTCCGGAGCCGGCCGTGCGGCCCGACGGGCGAGAGCACCGCCACGTCGTTGCCGTAACCGGTGTGCTTCAGACTGGGATTGCACTGGTGGTTGGTGGGCAGACCCAACTCACCGCGCTTGCGCCTCAAGAGAATCAACCGGTCGAAGTCGAGCAGCGGGTTCTCCAGCAGGGCCTCGAGCTGGAGTTTGCGGAACTCGGTTTGCGCGCGGCCGTTCTCCGCCCCGGCGGGTTTCTCCAGAGCGTCCAACCGCCACAGATACTCCGCTGCATTCGGGTACCTCGCGCCAAAGGTTCGGCCGAGATCGGTGATCGCCGCCCGCAGCGAATCGAGATCGCCCCTCTGCATCTCGGCGACCGGCTGTGCGGCCCGCGGTTGCGCGGCCGCACAAGGTTGCGTGCTCAACGACATGGCCAGGATTACGGCAATGAGGACGGATTTCGCCATCGAGTGGTTGCCCGCGATCATTCGTCTTCTCCCGTGCCGGCGGACAGCGATACCGGCCGGCGGCAAGTGCTCTTGTCATTGTAACCCATTCAACCCGGTCCTTCCACGGCGGTCGGAAGGGGTGTTCGGCCCGTTTTCCGCAAGGTATTCTTACCCCATGGACGATGCGTTTCTTTGGTGTTTCGGCGCCTTCTCGGGCAATCCCGTCTGCTGACGAATTCCGCACAATCGGACCATCGAGGCCGTTTCAACCAGGTTTTAGATGTGGGGGAGGCCGTCGTGGCAAAAAGTATTCTGTTCGACCCCAGCGAGTACCGGGAGCTTTCTTCGCAGGAGCAGGCCCTGCTGCACATTGCCTATCCCAAGGCATTGGAGGCCCTGCGACGCAATATCACGCCGAAGGGCTTTTCGGCCTGCTCGCTGGCCGACAACCAGGTCTACGGGACGGACGCCAACTATCGGGCCGTCTGGACGCGGGACGGCGCCAAGACCATCGTCTGGACACTCGACCTGGAAGACGACGACGTCCGAGCGTGCCAGGCGGCAACGCTTCGGACCATTCTCGACGCCCAATCGCCCACGGGGCAGGTCCCCGGTTACGTGACCATCGACGACGGGAAACCCGCATACGCCGGCGTGGGGGGAATTACCTCGGTGGACAGCGCTTTATGGCTGATCATTGCCACATGGCGTTACGCGCACGAACTCGGCGACTGGTCGATCGTCGAGCAATATGCGCCGGCCCTGCAACGGGCGATGGACTGGCTCAGCGCGCACGATTCGAACAACTGCGGCATGTTGGAGATACCCGAAGCCGGCGACTGGACCGACCTGTTCGCCCGCAGTTACCACGTCCTCTACGACGAGGTGCTCTGGCAACGCTGCTTGATCGCTTACGGTAAGATCCTCGAGCACCTGGGAGAGACCGGGCGCGCGGCCGACTACCTGCGGTGGTCCCAGCACACCAAGAAGGTCATCCTCAGGAGCTTCTGGCCGTCCACCGCCCCGGAGCAGACGGAAGGGATTCCGAGTTTCAGCGACGTCCAATTCGCGTTGGGCGACGCGCGCTATCTGGTGGCCCAGATTTCCCCCTTCAACTACAGTTGGCGATGCGACGTGTACGCCAACATCCTGGCCTACCTGATGAATCTGGTCGACAAGGAGCGGGCGATGATGACGTTCCGCTTCATGTGGGGTTCGGGAGTGAACGAGCCGGGGCCGGTCCAAAACCTGTACCCACCGGTACACGCGGGCGACCCGGAGTGGCGAGAATACTTTACCGTCAACCTTCTGAACCTCCCCCACCACTATCACAACGGGGGAATCTGGCCCTTCATCGGCGGACTCTGGGTGCGATACATCCACAAGCTGGGGATGCAGGATCTTGCCCGACGTGAGCTTGTCAGGCTGGCCCGGCTTTGCTCCCAAGGGGTCTCCCAAGAATGGGAGTTCAACGAGTGGCATCACGGGATCACGGGCCGCCCGATGGGGAAGGCCTATCAGGCGTGGACCGCAGCCAGCTTCATCCGAGCCTGTCACGATCTGAACATGGCGCCGGATTCGTTGGCGTCGGGCGAATAGAGCCTTGGCTTGTGACTTTTCCGCGCCCGTGGTGGGGCACGTTTTCAACGTGCCTTCTCGGTTGTCGGCACGTTGGAAACGTGCCCCACGTCGGAGGAAAGCCAGTGTTCCAGTCCGTCCAGAACGCCGTCGGCATGCGCCTCCCCGGAATGATACACGTCCGCCCCGCGCAGACACTTCAGTTGGGCGTCCCCGTTGTCCACCACGATTCCGCGGAAACCCCGGGCAAACATCGAGGCATCGTTCCCCGTGTCGCCCGCCACGATCACTCGCTCGGGCGTGAAACCCCAGCAAGTTGCCAGGAACGACGCGGCCGATCCCTTGTTGATTCCGGCGGGCAAGACGTCCAGGTCCCGGTTCGAACTGTAGACGATCTCCACGAACTGCCCCGAAGCAGCCAGCCTCCGCCGAAGATCCACCAGGAAGGCGCAATCCAGGTCGGGGGCGTAGTAGCTCAGCTTGAACTCCGCCTGATACTCGTCCCGCTGGGGTTCCAACTCTCGGTATCGGGCCAGGGCGCTGAGAATATCTCGCCGACGCCAAGGCGCCAGCGGGCGTGGCCATCCGTCGACTCGCTCGCCGTAGGGGAAGATCCGGATATCCGTCCCCACTCCGCCGATGACGGCGTCCGGTGCGGGCAGCGGCGTGGACGCGACCAACTCGGATACCGACTCGAAGAACCGGCCCGAATTGTACGCAAGCCGTACGCTCCCGCGAACCGTTTCGTGCCAATCCGCGAATCGTTCCAGCGCCGCGTCGTTTCCCAGGAGCGTTCCGTCCAGGTCGCTGATCAGTAGGCGAGCACCTTCCACGGTTCCTCCTCTGCCTCGAGCCTGGAAGCCGACGGGGTCGGATGGTCCGCACCTTCGGCACGGTGGTCTTCGGTTGGAGGCAACTGGACGCTTTGCAAGACCCGCAGAAGCTGTTGGGCCACGCCCGTCCAGGTGAAATGCAGCCGAGCCTTCTGAGAACCGAACTTGGCGAGCTGATCCCTCACGCGAGGCCGCATCAGGACGGTCGCCATCGCGTGCCCGAAAGACTCGGGGTCGAACGGGTCGGCGTAGAGAGACTCCAGTCCCCATGTGACCTGTTCCCAGAGACCGCCTTCGGTCGTCACGACGGTCGGCGTACCGCAGGCCATCGCCTCGACGGCGGTCATTCCGAAAGGTTCGTAGCGGCTACTCAGCGCGAACACGTCGGCGGCCCGATAGTAGTCGCCCAGAAGCTCGTCGGGAACGTAATCGCGGAACAACACGCGATCCCGGATTCCCAACTCCGTCGCCAGGTGTTTCAATTGCTCGATCTGCCGGACCTCATCGTCGTTCGGCTCGGTCGAGCCGACCGCCAGAAGCAGCCGGGCATCGTCCACTCGAGAGAAAACCGTCGGCATCGCACGAAGCAGCAGGTCGTATCCCTTGTTCTTCGCCATGCGACCCAGCGCCAGCACGATCGGACCTTCGATGCCAATCTCCTGCTTGAGTGCCTGCCGAGTGGCCAGCGACACGGGGAAGAACCGTGTGTCGTCGTAGCCCGGCGGGATCACGCAAATCTTCTTCAGCGGAACGTCGTAATCCCCGTCCAACAGGATGTCTCGTTGTTGCGGCGTCGTCGCCACGAGCACGTCGCACTCGTCGTAGACTACCTTCTCCTCGCGGATGCGATGGCGGAAGTTGTATTTCCTTTCCAACTCCTCCGGGTCGCCGTCCATGCTGTCCCGTTTCCATGCGCCGATGGAGTGGGGCGTGTGGATGTGCGGGATGCCGATGGCGTTGGCCAAAGCCTGTCCGGCCAACCCGCCGTCCCAGTAATGGCTGTTGATGAACGCACAGCGAAGATTCTTGGCGGTGAGGTAGCGCCGAACGTGGCTGACCCACTCGGGAATCGAGTCACAGAGGGTCTCCTTCGGGATGAAACCCTTCCCGCCACAAGGGAACCGCAGAACGCGTACCCGGTCGGAAACCTCCTCGCGGGCCGGCTGATCCTCGAAACGGCGGGTCAGGACGTCGACGCGATAGCCCATCCGGGCCAGGCACTTCGAGAGTTCCAGCACGTAGACGACTTGGCCGCCCGTATCCGGCTTCCCAAATTCGGGAGCGGCCGAAACATACCCGTGAGTCGAAATCATCAAGATTCGTTTTCCAGGTCTTATTGGCATCGCTATACTCCTTTCGTGTCCGGACTCTGCAAGCCTGCCTCAGGGTCCGGTGGTTCTGCGGCCGGCACGGGCGCGGCTTCGATGCCCTCGGCATCCATCATCGCCGCGATACGCTGCAGCGAAGCGAGCAATTGGGTCTGTTCCCATGGCTTGAGCTTGGCAAGCTCGCCGCGGAAGTTGTCCTGCAAGAGCGACGGCCCGGACTCGAGCAAGTCGGCCCCGGCTGCGGTCAATTCAACCGTCACGGTCCTGCGATCGCTTCCGTTCCTGGAACGCTTGACCAACTCGTGGCTCTCCAGCCGGTTGAAGATCCCGGTCACCGTGGCCAGGCTGAGGTGAATGGTTCGGGCTACCGTGCTGACGGAGACGCCTTGGGACTTGCCCACGGCTTGAAGTGCCGCGAGTTGGGGCGAGGTCAACCCGTGCTTCTGCAGCAAGACGCGTGAATAGAGGTCGATCGCCCGGTTGATCCGCCGTAACGCCATGATTACCTGATTTTCGACGCTTAAACTGTCGCGCATGAGCCAGCCACTATGGGGTGGAATAAACAATGTATACATATAGTTTGGGTTCAAACCAGTATAAGTCAACCCCAAGTTGAACGAGAGACCGTGAATATCCGAGTGGAAAGTCACAAAGCACTATACAGAAAAGACTTATAGAGTTCCGAATGTGAGAGCGTTTGATGAGAACTCGCTTTCAAGAGAAGATTCTACAGAGGTATTTCTGGCGCACGACCCGGTAGATTTGTTTCTAAGCAAATTGTGTGCCACTGAAAAGCGCCCTTGCTCCACGCTGCCGATGTGCGGCTTCGCAAAACAGCGACTATTCACTGGCGAGGCCCACTTCGAAGCGGTGCCAAGGACACTTCGAAGCGGAACCAAGGACCTGGGAGGCCGCCGTGCAGCGGCTCGCGGCCGAGCCGATCCCGCACCAGCCGTTGCCGGATTCGGTGCTGAAGATCCAAGGTCTTCGATAGCCGGCACACTGTCAGTACGTCTCCTGTTTCTTCTTCAAGAGTTTACCCCGGGGCGGATGGCTCCTGCAAGAACTCGCCGTGGTGCCGCCGAGAGCGCGACAGTCGATACGAATCCGGAAAGCAGGTGGCAAACCGACGCCGCGGGTATGGCATCTACGTGGGGTATGGCTTGCACTATATTGACCTCTGCGGTAGCCCGTACGGGTGGTGAGCGAAAATCGTCCGAGACGATGCCGATCCGTGCGTTGCGTAATGGTCTGAATTATCGCTGGGCAACTTGACAAAATGGAAGGAATTGACTACCGTGAAAGTGGCGTTAGTCTAGGCATGTTGTGGGATATTGTACTCGCAGAACGCCCGGGCTGAACCGCTACAACAGGAACATCGGTGATCGGCCTCGACACGCGGATGGGCTGCTCGCAGTAGAGACCGCGTTGCGAGGATCGTTCGGATTTCCTTGTCTACCATTCGATCGCCCGATTCACTCTCTCGAGGTTACTCATGGCTGACCGTCATTGGCGTCCTCGTTCTCCGAGTAGCTCGAATCGTGCCGGTGTGTCCCGACGTGCGGCCGGCGTGAAGCGGGAGTTCGGCAGGCGACACCTGACCTTCGAACCGCTCGAAGGGCGCCTGGTGTTGGACAGCACCGTGGTCTTCAACGAGATCATGTACAACCCGTTGGGCGACGCGGACGACCGGCTGGAATGGATCGAGTTGTACAACCAGTTGGCCGTCGACATGGACATCTCCGAGTGGTCGCTCCAAGGCGGCGTCGAGTATCAGTTTCCCGACGGGACGATCGTCCCCGGCCGCAGCTACGTGGTCGTGGCCGTCTCGCCGGCTGCGCTGGAGGCGACTACCGACGTCGAGAACGCCTTGGGACCGTACACGGGCCAGCTTTCCAACGGCGGCGAGGAGCTGCGCCTGGTGAACAACGGCGGCCGGGTGATGAACGTGCTGGACTATCGCGACGGCGGCGATTGGCCGACCGCTCCGGACGGCTCCGGCGCCAGCCTGGCGAAGCGCGATCCCCGACTGGCCAGCGAGCCGGCGGAGAATTGGACCACGGGTCTCCAGATCGGCGGGACTCCCGGCCGGGCGAACTTCCCTTCCGAGATCGTCCCCATCGGGACACGAACGCCGCTTTCGCTGGCCAGTACGTGGAAATACGAGGCATCGGGAACGAATCTCGGCAGCACATGGCGCCAGCCCGGCTACGACGACGGAAACTGGAACACGGCCCGGCCGCCGGTCGCCACGGTCCTGATCGCCGAGATCGGCACGACCACTCCCATGGATTTCGTCGAGATTCAGAACGTCTCCGACAAGACCGTCGACACCTCCGGCTGGGTCGTGGCGCTGAACCACGGGATAACTGGGGACGTCAACAACGTACACTCGATCCTATGGGAATTGCC
>DATLAN010000525.1:0-2824 GCA_035527455.1 Thermoguttaceae bacterium | reverse complement strand
GCGGCCCCCGCTTCGGCCCGCTGCTGATCAGCGAGGTCCAGTACTATCCCGGCATCTTCCACGAGGACTTCAACCTCGGCGACGTGGAGCGGTTCAACGAAGTGTCGGGCAACTGGCTGGCCGTCGATCGGCGTTACCGGGCCACGCCGGCCACGGTCGGCAACGATGCGGTGACCATCATCGACGTCAACGACGTGCTCTGGGAAGACTACGTGGTGGAGACCGATATCAACATGACCTCGGCCGGCGGCGGATACCGCAGCAACGCCGTCGTGGTCTTCGACTATCACAGCCCCACGGACTTCAAATTCGCCGGGGCCTTCGCCGACCCGGGCCGGTGGGTGATCGGCCACCGTACGGCGGGCGGATGGCAAGTGGACGCCCAATTGAATCAGCCGATCGAACCGAACACGAACTACGACCTCGAGCTGCGCGTGATCGGCTCCACCGCAACGCTCTCGGTCGACGGCGACCCAGCCGTCGTCCACGACTTCGGCGTGGGGGCGACTCTCCACGACGGCGCGCTGGGGTTGGGCACGTACAACGCCGTGGCCTCCTTCGGCATGATGTCCGTCGAGCCGGCGGCGGAAAGCGATCTGGAATTCATCGAGATCTGCAATCCCACGTCTCAACCGGTCAACCTGGCCGAGTGGCTCGATAATCCTCACGACGTTCAGTTGGAGTACCTCGCCGACTACCAACTCGACCAGGCCGTCGGCATGAGTTTCGACGAAAACACGATCATCGGCGCCCAAAGCGTCCTGGTCGTCCTCTCGTTCGACCCGAACCGGCCCGAGAACGCGCCGCGCACGGCGGCCTTCCGCGAATTCTACGGGATCGGCGACGAGGTGCCTCTGACCGGCGGATACAGCGGCAATCTCGGCAACGGCGGGGAGCGCGTGTGGTTGATGCACCCCGATTCGCCGCCGTTGGGCCGCAACGATTTCGTCCCGCACTACCTGGAAGACGAAGTGCACTACGACGATCTCGCGCCCTGGCCGACCGGTGCCGACGGGAACGGCTTCTCGCTGCACCGCGTGGGTGCCGACCTCTGGGGCGACGACCCGGCGAGTTGGACGGCCGCCGCCCCCTCGCCGGGGACGAGCCTGCTGATCGCCGCTCCGCAGGTCGTCGGCCGGTACGTCTTCTACAACAACTCGTCCTTCGACGGAAACAGCGCCGACGCCAACACCGACGACGATCAGGCCATCGCCGACAAGACGCCGCTCGGGCCGGGACAGATCGCCACGTTCGACAACTATACGAGCTACCACCGGGGCATCAACGGGGTGATGGTCGATATCGTCGATCCGGCCCGGGCGATCTCCGCCGACGATTTCCGGTTCCACGTCGGCAACGACGACGATCCGAGCAGTTGGGCCGAGGCACTGCCCCCGACGACGATCACCGTGCGCGAGGGAGCGGGCGCCGGCGGCTCCGACCGCGTGACGTTCATCTGGGACGATCTGGCCATCCGGAACCAGTGGCTGCAGGTCACCGTGCTGGCCGACAACCTCGGCCTGGACGCCGACGACGTCTTCTACTTCGGCAACGCGGTGGCCGAAACGGGCAACGCGGCGACCGACGCCCGAGTCACCACGATCGATCTGTTGCTCACGCGAAACAACCCCCGTTCCTTCCTGAACCCGGCTCAGATCGATTTCGCCTACGATCACAACCGCGACGGGCGCGTCAACACGACCGACGTGCTGCTGGCCAGGAACAACCAGACCAGTTTCCTCGACGCGCTGAGGCTGATCGATTTGCCGGGCCTCCCGCCGGCGGCGGCCGCGGAGCCGTTGGCGGCGGCGCCGGCGGAAAGACAAGAACCGGCGCCGGCGGCGATCCCCTCGGATGCGCTGCCGGCCAAACTCGTTTGGCTTTACGATTTCGACGACGACGGCCGGGACAACCGGCCATCCAAGAACGGCGGCGCGGCCGAAGAAGCCCTGGACAAGCTTCTGGCCAGCTATTGGCCCTAGCCGCGTTCGGCCACGTTATCGCGGAGAAGAGAAGGGATTTCCATGGTTCTACGAAAGAGAACTCAGCGACGGTCGCACGTGGCCCGACGCAAGCCCGCACGGAGGGGACCGCTCGCCTTCGAACCGCTCGAGGCGCGCACGCTGCTCGAAGCCGGCCCGCTGTTGATCTCCGAGTTCATGGCGCTGAACGGGGCGACGCTGGCGGACGGCAACGGCAACTACCCCGATTGGATCGAAATCTACAACGCCTCCGGTGCCCCCGTCGATCTGGCCGGCTGGCACCTGACCGATCAGGACGACGATCCGACCCGCTGGACGTTCCCCTCCCGCACGCTGAACCCGGGGGATTACCTCGTGGTCTTCGCCTCCGGGCAACCGGTCGATAATTACGTCGACCGCCTGGGCAACCTGCACACCAACTTCGAGTTGGACGGCGGCGGGGAATACCTCGCGCTGGTGATGCCGGACGGGACGATCTCGCACGAGTACGCCCGATTCCCGCAACAGGTGTCGGACGTTTCCTACGGCATTCCCGACGCGACTTCGGCGTGGGACAGCCTGCTGGAGCAGGGTACCAGTGCCGTGTATCACGTGCCCACCATCGCCGATGCCGATTTGGAAACCGGCTGGACGGCCGTGGGTTTCGACGATTCGTCGTTCGACGGCAGGGAGGAGCCCAGCCGCATCCTCATTACCGAGGCCGGCACGACCACTCCCATGGATTTCGTCGAGATTCAGAACGTCTCCGACAAGACCGTCGACACCTCCGGCTGGGTCGTGGCGCTGAACCACGGGATAACTGGGGACGTCAACAACGTACACTCGATCCTATGGGAATTGCC
>DATLAN010000524.1:0-18966 GCA_035527455.1 Thermoguttaceae bacterium | reverse complement strand
TTGAACGAAACGGATTCCTCTTTGTCGCCCTCGATCCTTGTGAGGATGAACGGTTCCTTTTTGGATGGATCGCGGACAATCTTGGTTTTCTTCTCCCCATGTTGGAAGAGGACTTCCACGTATGCCTTGCCGTCGGCGTTGCGGATGAGGATGGTAGAGTCAGCGCTTTGCAGTCGATACTCCGCGCCCGGGTACAAGGCCCATTGACCTATTCGAAAGCTCGGTCCGGTTAGCGGCGGGCGTTTAACGATTTCTCCAGCCCGCGTTTCGCCCTCCGGCACGTTCAGGCCCGACTCGGCGCCCTTTCCGGCAAGGAACCGGCGAATCGACTCGAAACGAATTTCTTCCACGTCCGAGCCCATACGCAAAGCCAAGTGGCGATTCATGTCGGGATCGACCACATCGAGTGCGGTCATTCCCTGCCTATTGCGCACATTCACCGACGCTCCGTGTTCCACGAGCAGCTTGACGCAAGCAAGATTTCCGTTGAGGGCGGCCGCGTGCAAGGGGGTGTTCCACATTCGACCTCGGGCGTTAGGATCGGCACCGTGTTCCGTTAGCACCTTTGCCGCTTCCACACAACCGAGGCTTACGGCAATGTGTAGCAACGTACGGCCTTCACTAGATCCCTCACCATACGTTGCGCGAAGCAGTTCGGGATCCTTCCTTAGTGCGGCTTCGAGCTGCTCCGTGTTGGCCAGGTGGAGCCAGGTATAGGCGTCCATTTCGACCCCGGATTCGGCGATCAAACGAACAATGTTCTCGCGGCCCACTCTCGCCGCCTCGTGCATCGCGTGGCGACGGTCTTCTAAGCTTGGACCTTGGTCCAGCAGGTAGCCAACCATATCTGCGGATCCGCTTTGAACCGCCCAATACAGCGGTTCGTAATACGCGGATGCTCCCAGCTTCGGATCGGCTCCGTGCTCGACAAGCAGCTTCGCCATCTCCACGTTCCCGCGGCCAGCGGCGGTCGACAGAACCGACCGCCCTAAAGCCTCGACGTTGACGTGGTCGAGCAGAAACTTCACCACTTCCGTATTGCCCGACTCCACGGCCGCATGAATCGCCACCGGACCGCCCCCGATTTCCTTGAAGTTGACGTTCGCACCGTTTTCGACAAGCGTTTCGATCACCTTCAAGTTTCCGAGTTTTGTCGCCTGCACCAGGGGTGTGCCCTCGCTCCCGTCGGATTCGTTCGGATCAGCACCGTGATCGATAAGCAGTTTGATGATTTGGCTATGGCCGCCGGCAAGCGCATGCGTCAGGGCCGACTTGTAGTCTTGATCCTCCACTTGGGCCAAATACGGGAACATGCGTAAGAAACTTTGGACCTTCTCTACCTGCCCGTTGCCACATGCCGCCCAGAAATGGCGGTGGGCCCGCACGGCAAGCTGCAATCGCTCGGTGACAAGCTGCGGGTCCTTCAACTGCTGGTCGGTCAGCAGGGGAAACCCCATCGTCTTCCCCGGCCAGGCTCCCTCCTGAAGGAGCAGTTGAGCCACGGCAAGATGTCCGCCACGTATCGCGCCATCCAGGGGGGTGCCTACGCGCAAAGAGCCTTGGACATGAATGGAAGCTCCCTCGTCCAGGAGCATTTTGACCATCCGGAGGTTTCCCGAAGCGGCTGCGTAGATCAAAGGGGTCCCGCCGAATCGGTCGGAACCGTCGACACTAGCCCCGTGCTCGATCAACAGTTTCACCATTTCCGGATCGTTTCGCGCTTTGACGATCGGAGGCGCCTCCTGCGTGCGGCCCTTGCCGTTGGCATTCGCGCCGCGCTCCAATAGCAAGCGGACCATGGCCCGGTCGCGCATCTCTACTGCCAGTTGCAGCGGACGCCCTTCGCTGAACACGTCGGCCTCGATGTCCGCCCCGTGGTCCAGCAGCACCTTGGCCGCTTCCAACTGCCCACCCTTGATGGCCGAGTGGAGCGGAGTCGTCCCCCTGGAGCCACCAGGCGAATTGACGAGCAGCGAGTCATCTTCCAGAAGCTGCCGGATTCTAGCGACGTCCCCCCGGTAAGCCGCCTCATGAATGGGTGATTCTCGCGGCTGCCCCCAAGCCACCGCCGGCGTGCCGATCAGTAAGGCGGCAACAGAAATCTGATAGAGTAGCCGAAGCGTCAATGAAGTCATGGAAAAAACGCTCTGTTTCATCGCTGTAATCCCCCTACTCCAACTCGATTGAATCGAGGATATTAGTGACCGTCGATGACCGGATCACCGGTGAAGTCAAGTGGCGGCCGCATCACAGCTCACCGCGCATTGCCCAACACGGTTCTGCTTGCCACCGTGTCGGAAAGAGGGGTCGATCTGGATACACTAGGTGCCCCGAGTGACGGCGGCCTTTCAACCGTGGTTCATCATAATTCATCTGCGGTTGCCATGCAACCTCTGGCTGTGCGCTGCTCCCGCTTCACTGCCGCGGCCGTCACCCATGATCCAGTCGTGCTCTGATTGCCCAAGGTCTCGGCACACGGCTGCCCGCGGCGGTTGTTAGGCGCGGGCCAGATTACAGGCGGCCCCCCAAGAGGATGGTTTTGGCTTCCGGGCGGTTCCTTGCCGCCGGGCCAGATGGTAAACTAGTCAAACTGCGTTTTCTCTACCCGCCACATCACAGCCGAGGAGAATTTCATGTCGTGCAAACACCTCTTGACCACCCTGGGGCTTTGGGTCTTGATGGTTGCCGTAGTCGGCGCCGCGCCGTTGAAGGCCCTGATCGTCGACGGCCAGAACAATCACAACTGGAAAGAGACCACGCCCCATTTGAAGAAGCTGCTGGAGGAGACCGGGCTGTTCGCCGTCGACGTGGCCACCACGCCCCCGCGCGGCCAGGATATGAGCGGCTTTCAGCCCGACTTCGCCACCTATGACGTGGTGGTGAGCAACTACACGGGCGACAGTTGGCCGGAGGAGACGAACCGGGCCTTCGAGAAGTACATCGCCGACGGTGGCGGGATGGTGGTCTTCCATGCTGCCAGCAACGCCTTCCCGAACTGGAAGGAGTTCAACGAGATCATCGGCGTCGGCGGCTGGGGCGGACGCAACGAGAAGGACGGCCCGTTTCTGCACTGGAAGGACGGGGAAATCGTCCGCGACATGTCGCCCGGCAGCGGTGGGACCCACGGGCCGCAGCATCCCTTCCAACTGATCGTCCGCGATCCGAACCACCCGATCACCGCAGGGCTGCCGGAGAAGTTCATGCACTCGGCCGACGAGCTTTACAGCCAGCTTCGCGGTCCGGCGAAGAATCTCACGGTATTGGCGACGGCCTACGCGGCCCCCGAACAGCGCGGCACCGGCCGTCACGAGCCGATCCTGATGACGATCACCTACGGCAAGGGCCGCATCTTCCACAACGCGTTGGGCCACGCCGGAATCCAGTGCCGGAGCGTCGCGTTCATCGCCACGTACCAACGCGGCACCGAATGGGCGGCCACCGGCAAGGTGACCCAGAAGGTTCCCGACGATTTCCCCGGCCCCGACCAGCCGAGCATGCGCGAGTAGGGCCCCCAGTGCGGTATTCCACATTCCCGCATCCCGCCAGCCGCTCGCGGCTTCGCAGCGGTTCGTAGGGGCCGTTTGCGTGCAGGTCACCCCCCCGCGGTAGTATGTCGGCCCCTTTATTTGTTAAGAGTGCGCGACCACCGGTCGCGGCTTTGTGGATTTCGGGAACTTTCCTGCCGGCTGGATCGTCGTATGTTTGCTGAGGAGGACCCATATCATGAAGCGCATTCTTTCTGTATTGGCCGTGACGCTGTGTCCGGCCTTGATCGGGCTTTCCGCCCCCCCCCACGCGGCCGCTCAGGACGTGGCAACTTTGCAGGCCGAATTGGCGAAGGCCCAGGCCGTCAACCAGCAACTGATGGCCAAGGTTGCCGAACTCGAAGCGATGCTGGCCAAGGAAGCGGCCGTCCGGGCCGAGGGGCAGGCCGCCGGCGACGTCGCCCAGAAGATGATGGCCGTGCTCCAGCAGGAGGTGCAGCAGCTTCGCGACCAGATGACCCAGTTGCAGGCCGAACGCGACAAGAACCTCAAATCGGTGATGGACTTGACCGATCAGTTGCACAAGGCCTTCAGCGAGATGCAGGTGCTGAAGGAACAGAACGCCCGGCTGATGAGCCTGGTGCCCAATCCCCCCACCGGCGTGCCGGCTCCGCCGAAGCTCGACGGCGCGGTGACTACGGACCCGGCGGGCAACCTGATCGAGATTTCCCTTGGGGCCGACGCCGGGCTGAAGAGCGGCCACCGGTTGACCGTGTATCGCACCTCGGGCACCAATCGCACCACGCTCGGCCAGATCGAAGTCCTCCAGACCGCGCCGGACAAGTCGATCTGCCGGTTCGATGCCCAGTCGCTAAGCGGCGAGATTCAGAAGGGCGATGCGGTCACTACCGACGCCGCATCGGCCGCGCCCACTGTCACGCCGCTTTCGGATCCCGGCCAAACGCCGGACCTGGTCGACGGCGAGGTGCTCTCGGTCAGTGCCGAGGGCGAGGTCGAAATATCCTTCGGCGCCTCCGACGGTCTGCGGGCGGGCCATCAACTGGAGATCTACCGCCTGCTGAGCACCGAAGGCATCTACGTCGGCCGCATCGAGGTGGTCCGAACCACGGCCAAGACGTCGTTCTGCAAAGCCGTGGCCACACAAGACACGATCCGCAAAGGGGATCGGGTGACCTCGAAGCTCTGACCGGGGAACCTCACAAAGCCGCGACCGGTGGTCGCGCCCGTCTGGGGTCCGGGCGACCTTGTTCCGGTCTATGTGAGTAATGCCGCCTAAACCGGCACGTTCAGGTACCGCAGCCAATCCCACAGCCACGGATTGGTCCACGGCGTCCACGTCGGGTAGCTGGCCGAGAAGATCGACGCGAGCAGCAGCACCGCGGCCACGCAACGGGTCCAGCCGCGCCGGGCCATGCCGTCGACCGCCGGGAGCATCGTCACCAGCCACACCGGTGCCAGCCAGAACATCCAGCGGAAACCGCTGCAGACCCCGCCGTAGTTGCGCTGGTCCGAGAGGAACAGGTAGAACGCGAAACACGCCACCGTGACCGCCGCCACCGTCAGCGCCAGACACCGCAAACGAGGATCCCGCCCCGGACACAGCCAGACGATCACCCCGGCGAAGCTCAGCAGCCAGATGGGCGTGAGCGAAAAGACGCCGTGGTGGCCCACCAGCGCGTGCAGGGCGTACGTCCTGGTGCACGGCTCCCCTCGGTCCACGCCCACCGGGTCGTTCCAGTAGCTGGAAATCTCCCGGGCGTCCTTCCCTTCGCCGCGGACATACGTGTAGTCGTACCAGTTGTCGCTCTTGTCCGTATCGCTGCGGTGCATGTACGGCGGCACGAGGCTCTTATGGGCGATCCAGTTCGTGCCGAAGAACCCGGCTGCCACCACGACCGCCGCAGGCAGATAGGCCAAGACCGTTCGGCCCGGCGCTCTCAGCAGCAGGATCAGGCTCAACACGGCGAACAGCGCCAGGGCCGGCAGCTCATTGGCCGCCATCATCGCGCCGAAGAAGCCGGCGATGATGAAATACCGCAGCCGCCGCTCGCCGTCGAACCAGATCCGCACCGCCGCATACAGCGCGATCACGCCGCAAACGGCCGCCGGCAGGTGGTTGTTGAAGGTCACCACGAAGGTGGTCAGGAACGTGCCGAACACGGCCGCCCCCATCGTGAAGATCCGCCCCCAGTCGGTCGTGCCGAACCGTTCGATCAGCCGGGCCAGCAACAGGAAACCGATCACCAGCGGGATCAGGTTGATCGTGACCAGCATGAACCGGCCGACCACGTGCGCGTGCGTGGCCAGGGAAAGCGGACGGCCGTCGGTGGTCAGCGAGAGTCCGACCTTCGCCAGCACGTCGTTCAAGCGGTAAATCACCCAGTATTCCCCGGCGACCAGGGTCGGCAGCAGCGGCGGCTTGCTCGAATAGAGATGCCCTTCGTTGGGCCCCATCCCCCCGCGACCCTGATCGTCGTGCTTGACCATGTCGATCGTGTCCCAGTTGGGCTCGGCGACGACCTTGTCGATCGCGTAGGGGTGTCCTTCGACGCGCATCTCCGGCTCGACCAGCGCCCGGACCATACACCACCGGCTGCGGTCGTTGGCGCTTTGGAAGGGGCGGCGGAGGTAGATCAGCGATCGCAGTCGGGCTTCTTCGCGGGCGCGCTCCTCTTCCAGCGTCTCTTTCAGCTTCTCCTCGGATTGCCGCCCGCCGAGGCCTTCTGCCTGCAGCTTCTTCTCCAAGGACGGCCTGACGGCGTGCAAGTGCGCATTGACTCGGCTGTTGATCTCCTGTTCCTGAATGGCCGACCTGTCGACCGCGTCGACCGCCGCGATGCGGCCGAGCATCGCGCCGGTGCCCAGAACGATCAACAGCAGATAAACGTGGCGGCGGAGCCGGGCTTGCGGGTCGTCTTGTGGTGTGGTCATGGGTCCGTGGGCGTGGGGTTATCGGAAGGAGAGGATTCGCAATCGGTTTCGTGCGTTTCGGTACGTTCGGCGATCGAGTACGCCTTCACGTCCGGATCGTGGTAGGCGATGATCAACTCGCCAAGAAAGCCGAACGACGTCAACTGGACGCCCAGCAGCAACAAGGCGACGGAATAGATCACCGCGGGGAAGTGGTCGCGCAAGTGGATGGGGTCCATGCCGATCTCCAGGCGAGAGACGACCCAAACGGCCGCCAACAACATCATTCCGGCCAGCCCCAGGAAGAACGACGCCAGGCCGAGCGTTCCCAAAACGTGTTGCGGCCGCTGCCCGAAGCCGGTCAAGAACCGCACGGTCAGCAAGTCGAGGAAGCCTTTGACGAATCGCGCCAGTCCGTACTTCGAACGGCCGAACTTGCGCCGGCGGTGCTGGATGACCAGCTCGCCGATACGGTATCCCCGGGCGGCGGCCAGCACCGGGACGAAACGGTGCAGCTCGCCGTAGAGGCGGACCTCGTCGAAGATCTCTCGCCGGTAACACTTCATGCCGCAGTTGTGGTCGTGCAGTTTCACTCCGGTCAGCTTGCTGACCATCCAGTTGAACACCCGCGACGGGCCGACCTTGTGCCACGGGTCGTGCCGGACCTTCTTCCAGCCGCTGACCACGTCGAAGCCGTTTTCCATTTCGGCGAGAAAACGGGGGATTTCACGCGGGTCGTCCTGCAGGTCGGCGTCGAGCGTCATCACCAGCTCGCCCCGGGCCTGGGCAAAACCGGCGCTTAGGGCGGCCGCCTTGCCGAAATTGCGGCGGAAACGCAGCCCGCGCACCCGAGGATCCTGGGCAGCCAGACGCTCGATCACCTCCCACGAGCCGTCGGTCGAGCCGTCGTCGACGAAGGTGATATCCAAATCATAGCCCTCGGACGACGCCATCTCACCCAATTCGCGGTGCAGGGCTTCGAGACTCTCGACTTCGTTGTAGACGGGTATGACGATCGACAGCATCGGGAGGTTCCTTCCGAGGGCCGGACCCTCAGGCGGGGGGTAATTGCGGCGACCCGGCATCCGTGATCTTGCGGTCGCCTAGGTCTATAGGATACACGTCGGATCGCCGAAATCAACCTGGGTCTTGTGCTTTCGATCTTTAAGTCTCTGTCACGAATCGAGTTGTGGAAATACTCAAAAGCTAAATTCTTGGCATCTTGCCCCCTGTGGTCTTGCCTCGTGTAGTTGGCTATAGTCCAGTAATTTACCCAACGGAGAACAAGAGCATGAATAACATTGGAGCCGCCGTGGTCGGCGCCGGGTTCATCGGACCGGTACACGTCGAGGCGCTGCGAAGACTGGGAATCCACGTCACGGGCATCCTCGGCTGCGACGCGGCCGAATCGCAGTCGGCCCAAGCGGCGCTCGGCCTGCCCAGGGCTTATGAAAGCCTCGACGAAATCCTGGCCGACGCCGCCGTCGACGCGGTCCACCTGGCCGTGCCCAACGTGCTGCACTACGAGTTCGCCAAGAAGGTCCTGGAGGCCGACAAGCACGTGATGTGCGAAAAGCCGCTGGCGATGAATTCCCGCGAGTCGGCCGAGCTGGTCGAGCTGGCCCGGTCGAAAGACGTCGCCGCGGGCGTGTGCTACAACATCCGCTTCTACCCGCTGAACCTCGAAGCCCGCGACATGGCCCGGCGCGGCGACCTGGGCCGGATCTACGCCGTCAACGGCAGCTACGTCCAGGACTGGCTCTTCTACGACACCGACTACAACTGGCGCGTACTGGCCGAGCAGGGCGGCCAACTCCGTGCGATCGCCGACATCGGCACCCACTGGATGGACCTGGTCACCTCGATCACGGGCCTGGAAGTCGAGGCCGTCTTCGCGGATCTCAAGACGGTGCATGAAGTTCGCAACCGGCCCAAGGGCGAGGTCGAGACGTTCACCGGCAAGATGGAGCAGGAGATCGAGACCGAGCCGGTCGACATCACCACCGAAGACTACGGCTGCGTGATGTTCCGCTTCGCCGGCGGCGCCCGGGGCAGCCTCCACGTTTCGCAGGTCACCGCCGGGCGGAAGAACTGCCTGCGGTACGAAATCGCCGGCTCGAAGTGTGCGTTGGCGTTCAACAGCGAGTCGCCCAACGAGCTGTGGATCGGCCACCGCCAGAGGCCGAACGAGTGCCTGATCCGCGATCCGTCGCTGGTGGCCGAGATGCCGCGCGGCTACATCAACTATCCCGGCGGCCACAACGAAGGCTTCCCCGACGCGTTCAAGCAGTGCTTCCGCGCCTTCTACCAGTACATCGCCGCCGGCGACTTCCAGGCCGCCGGGATGTATCCGACCTTCGAGGAAGGCCACCGCGAAGTCGTCCTCTGCGAGGCCATTTTGGAGAGCCACCGGAAGGAGGCGTGGATTACGCTGTAGTAACAAACGGCGGCAACCGCGGAAACGGCAACTGCTCTGGGAACCGTCAGGGCGGGGCTGGGGGGTCGGGACTGGGGACTGGGGGGGGTCGGGACTGGGGGCTGGGGGTTCGGGAAGCGCCCGATCGGTCTTCCACCCCCCGGAACCTCCAAGCGCCAGTCCCGAGTCCCCAGTCCCGAGCCCCCAGTCCCGAGTCCCGAGCCCCCAGTCCCGAGTCCCGAGTCCCCAGTCCCGAGTCCCCAGTCCCGAGTCCCCAGTCCCGAGCCCCCAGTCCCCAGCACCATGTCATTCTCCCCAGACTCAAACGACCTGCTCGACTCCCACGATCCGGCACTCTACGACGTCATCACCCACGGCCCCGGTCCCGAGGGCAGGCTGCCGCTGACGGCCGAGATGCTCATCAACCGGCCCAGTGGGGACGCCTTCGGGATGACCGAAGACGCCGGGATGGGCTGGCCGCCCCAGGACCTGGCCGGGCCGCAATTCGTAATGCTCAGCAACCTCGGCGGCGTAAGGGCCGAGAACGGCTCGCCCGTGGCGCTGGGATGGCACACCGGTCATTTCGAGTTGGGACTGGCACTGACCGCGGCCGCCGAGCAGATCACGCGCGACGGCGGCGTGCCCTACGCCGGCCACTGCACCGACCCTTGCGACGGCCGCACGCAAGGCACGCCGGGCATGTTCGACAGCCTGGCCTATCGCAACGACGCCGCGTCGATCTTCCGGCGTCTGACCCGTTCGATCCCGACCGCCCGGGGCGTGCTCGGCGTGGCCACCTGCGACAAGGGGCTGCCGGCCATGATGATGGCCCTGGCCAGCTTCCGCGACCTGCCCTGCGTGTTGATGCCCGGCGGGGTGACCCTGCCGCCGACCGAGGGCGAAGACACGGGCAAGATCCAATCGATCGGGGCCCGATTCGCCCGGGGGGAGTTGAGCCTGGAAGACGCGTCCGTGTTGGGCTGCGGTGTGTGCGCCTCGCAGGGCGGCGGCTGCCACTTCCTGGGCACGGCCGCCACGTCGCAGGTCGTCGGCGAAGCCCTGGGCATGGCACTGCCCCATTCGGCCCTGGCCCCCTCCGGTCAACCGATCTGGCTCGACCTCGCCCGCCGCAGCGCCAAGACGCTGATGATGCTCGATCGGCGCGGGATCAAGATGGGCGATATTCTCTCCGAAGCGTCGATCCGCAACGCGATGGCGGTCCACGCGGCCTTCGGCGGCTCGACCAACCTGCTGCTGCACCTGCCCGCGGTGGCCTTCTCCGCCGGGCTCTGGCGGCCGGGCATCGACGACTGGACGGAGGTCAACCGCCGGGTGCCGCGGCTGGTCGACGTGTTGCCCAACGGCCCGGTCAACCATCCCACGATCCGCGCCTACCTGGCCGGCGGCGTGCCCGAGGTGATGCTGCGGCTGAGCGAGATGGACCTCTTGGAGTTGGACGCCATGACGGTCACCGGACTCTCCCTGGGCGACGTGCTGCGGTGGTGGGAGAACTCGCCGCGGCGCGAGGCGTTGCGACGGCGGCTGAAGGATTGCGACGGCGTCGATCCGGGCGACGTGATCATGACGCCGAAGCGGGCCGGGCAGCTTGGTGTGACCAGCACCGTCTGCTTCCCGCGCGGGAACCTCGCCCCGGACGGTTCCGTAATCAAGAGCACGGCGATCGACTCGCGCGTGATCGACACGGACGGCGTCTATCGCAAGACCGGCCCGGCCCGGGTGTTCGTGCGCGAGACCGACGCGATCGCCGCCGTCAAGGGCCAAAGCGACCGGCCGCTGAAACCCGGCGACGTGCTGGTGCTGATGGGCCGCGGTCCGCTGGGCTCGGGCATGGAGGAGATCTTTCAGATCACTTCGGCCTTGAGGTATCTCTCCTGGGGCCATGAGGTGGCCGTGGTGACCGACGCCCGATTCTCCGGCGTGAGCACCGGCGCGTGCATCGGGCTGGTCGCTCCCGAGGCCCTGGCCGGTGGCCCGCTCTCGGGCGTGCGCGACGGCGACCGCATCCGCATTATCATCGACCGCAACCAACTCGCCGGCAGCGTCGACCTGGTCGGCGACGCCCAGCGGGAATTCGGCCCTGAGGAAGGCACACGTCTCTTGGCCCGCCGCGGCCCCCACGCCGACCTTGCCCCCGATCCGAAGCTCCCGCCGGAAACCCGCCTCTGGGCCGCCCTGCAACAAGCCAGCGGCGGCACGTGGGGCGGGTGCGTGTTCGACGTGGAGAAGATTGTCGGGCGGTTGTAGGTCAGGGCTCGCCCTGACGGAAAACCTCGTAGTCAGGGCTCGCCCTGACGGGAGCGGGTATTCGGCTGGAGAACTTGTGAAGACTACGCACGGGCTAACCACGCCCTTCGTTCCTCAGGGCGTGCCACCCGATCGCAGAAGCGAGCGTTCGGCGGGAGAATCCGTCAGGGCAAGCCCTGACCTACCCTGGCGATGCACGCGACGTAGTCGTGGCTGACGTGATAGCCCGGCGGGCCGTTGCGCCGGGCTGCGAGTGATTCGAGGAACGCGTCGGTCAGCGATTCCCGGCGCTTCGGATCGATGGCCTGGTAGAAGGCCGTGCCCGCGCCGGATTTCAGGAGATGTTCCAGGACTTCCTTGGGGCTGTCGTAGGAAAAGACGACGGCGCCTTCCCAAAGCTGCTCGACCGTGAGCCCCGCTGTGGCCATCTCGGCCTCGACGTGATCCAGATCGCGGGGAAAATCGAACGCGATCCGTTTCTGCAACACGGACGGATCGCGGGCAACCAACTCGCTGAAGATATCCAACGGCTCGCGGGGGGAATTCTCCTTGTGGACCACGAATGCCAGGCGTCCGTCTTCTGCCAAAGCGCGGCCGGCAGCGGCGAAGAATGGCTGCAGCGGGATGTAGCCGAGCACCCAGCTTGTGAAGATCAGATCGAACGGACCTTCCGTGCCGAGGACCTCCAACGCATCGCCGGTCACGAATCGGACGTTGCCTGCCCTCATGGCCTGAAGACGCCGGCGCGCCCGGGCGAGCATCCCTTGGGAAATGTCCACGGCCACGACCCGGGCAGCCTTTTCCGCCAGCAATGCGGTCGCGTAGCCCGTCCCGCAGCCGGCCTCGAGAACCCGTTCGTCGCCACGCCAAGGCAGCCGCCGCCAAAGGTCCCGGATCGGCCCGGCGGCTTCCGTCAGCCAGAAGTCGTCGTAATCCGCGTGGACGCTGTCGTAGGCCACCTCGAGTTCGTCCCGGCCGACCTCGTCCCGGGCCTGTGAGCGGATCTCGAAGAACCGCGGCAGCGCATGCGAGACGGGAAGGCACTTGCGGCAGATCTCCTCCGACGTTTCCACCGACGTGGGCAGTTGGCCGTCGGGCAGTTGCCTTGCCAGCAGCCGGCCCGCACAATGGGCCCTCGGCTTGCGAAAGTGACGTCCCATCTTGTCGAGGATCCGGGCCAGCGGTTCGCGGCCGACGTTGCCAAACGACATGGGCACCAGTTGGCAGGGGCAAACCTCCCCACTCCCATCGATGTAGAGGTGTGTCAGGCCCGCACCGCAGCCGAACGCGGTGTCCGCCTCCAGATAGGCGTAGGAACTGAGGATGGGCAGATCGTCGTCCTCGGCGACCTGTTTCTGATAGTCGAAGATCAGACGCCGCTCGTCTTTGCCCAGCAGCACGTCCGTTCGTCCGGCCAGTCTTCCCACGGCGGAAGGCTCCAGCAGGTGGACCTCGAGCGCCCCGGACTGCCCGGCAAATCGCATGAACGGCATGAAGTGGTCGGGCTGCAGGAAGTCGCGCGTCGCCACGGAGACCACGTAAGGATACAGCCCGTTCTCACCGGCCACGCGAAGGGCATCCAGCGCGGTGCGGAACGCGCCTTCCTGCCCGCGCAGCCGATCGTGGACCTGCTCGTCGATGGAGTCGAGACTGACGCCGACGGCGAACAGCCCGGCGTCGCGAAGGCGCGCTGCTCGCTCGGCCGTCAAACCGGCGCCCGTGGTCCCCAGGCTCAAGCAGCAGCGATCGTCGAACAGGCCGACGATCCGTTCGAGGTCGTCTCTGAGCAGGGGTTCTCCCCCGGTCAAGGTGATCGTCACGGCACCCAGGTCCAGCAGTTGGGCCGCCAGACGCTGCATGACGGGAAAGGTGAGATCCACCTGACTTCGGCCGGCGTTGTAGCAGTGCCAGCAGTGGTACGTGCAGCGATTGGTCGCGGCCAGGGTCACCGAGTAGAGTCGCCGCCGGCTGGCATCGCCGAGCAGCAGGAATTCCTCCGCGAGTCTGTCGAAAGCCCGGCTTGGGTACGGCGGAAAATGCGTATTCACGACGAAACGGCCGCCGAAACGAATGACCTTCTCCTTGGCAAGATAATCCTTGAAGAAGGCCGCCACCTGCGGATGGAGTTTCGTAAAGGGCGGTCGCCGCGAAGCCTCGACGAAGAACTCATCGCCTCTCATGATTCTTCTCCTTCGGCCAACCCGTCAACAATCGCTGGTAGTGACCGCGTTCATGCGGTCCTTCCCGGAATTGATACGATGGACCCGATGAATCGGATCGTTATGAACGGGTCGGCCGAATGTCTGCCAAACGCGCAGAGCGTACCTTGTGCCCTCATGGTGATTGGGCGTGGTCGGGGACGGGATATCACGGACCCGTGGCTGAACGCCCATCGAAAAAGGGGACAGGCACCGGGCCGCCATCCGTTTTTCGCGACTTCGGAGCGGAAACACGGCCCGGAGCCAGTCCCCTTTTTCGACTCGCCGCTTACGGGCTGCCAAAATGGCAGGTCTTCGTCCGATTCCGGGGTCTTCTTGCCAACCTTGGCGGGTTCTTCGTACCGCCGGGTGGAAGCAATAATACACAACCCTCGACTGATTAACAACTTACGATGTCACCCCTCTTTGGCGCGCCGATTGCGTCCTGAACCCCTATCCGTGCCCAATCCGCGCACAATTGGCAGACGATGTGTCCGACGGCCCGGAAAACGAGTAGGCAACTTGGGCCGTCTGAGTTCAATAAGTAACCTAAGGGGAGTTCGGAGACTGACAAACATGGCGAAGAAGAAATCAAAGAAGAAGTCCGGTGGGGGTATTCAGATTCAGCCGTTGGGCGACCGGGTGGTGGTCCAGCGGGAAGAGGCCGAAGAGGTCACCGCCGGCGGGATCGTCCTGCCCGACGCCGCCAAGGACAAGCCCTCGCGCGGCAAGGTGCTCAGCGTGGGGGACGGCCGGCTGCTGGACGACGGGTCGCGCAAGCCGCTGCAGGTCAAGGAAGGCGACCGCATCCTGTTCAGCTCCTACGCGGGCGAACAGTTCAAGCTGGGCGACCGGGAACTGCTGTTGATGCGCGAGGAAGACATCCTGGCCGTGATCGAGTAACCCCAAACCACCAAACCACAACGGCGAGTCGACTCGCCCAAGCGTAGCAAGGAGAAAACATCTGATGGTCAAGATGATTGCATTCGATCAGGAAGCCCGCGACGCCCTGAAGCGCGGAATTTCCAAGTTGGCCAAGGCCGTGAAGGTCACGCTGGGACCCCGCGGCCGGAACGTGATCCTCCAGAAGAGCTTCGGCTCGCCCACCGTGACCAAGGATGGCGTGACCGTGGCCAAGGAAATCGACCTGGAGGACGTCTACGAGAACATGGGCGCCCGGATGGTCCGCGAAGTGGCCTCCAAGACGAGCGACGTGGCGGGCGACGGGACCACCACCGCCACGATCCTGGCCGAGGCGATCTTCAACGAAGGTCTCCGCGCGGTCGTTGCCGGCGTGAATCCGATATACCTCAAGCAAGGGATCGAGAAGGCGGTCGCGGACATTTCCGACAAGCTCAAGAAGATGTCGACGACCGTCAAGGACAGCAAGGAGAAGATCGCCCAGGTCGGCGCCGTCGCCTCGAACAACAACGTCGAGATCGGCAATATCTTGGCCGACGCCATGCAGCGCGTCGGCAAGGACGGCGTGATCACGGTCGACGAGGGCAAGAGCCTGGCCACCGAGGTCGAGTGGGTCGAGGGCATGCAGTTCGACCGCGGCTACCTCTCGCCTTACTTCGTCACCGACGCGCAGAAGATGGAGTGCGTGCTGGAAGACGCCTACGTCCTGATCCACGAGAAGAAGATCTCCAACGTCAAGGAGCTGGTTCCCGTGTTGGAGACCGTGGTCAACGCCGGCAAGCCGCTGGTGATCGTGGCCGAGGACATCGACGGCGAGGCGCTGGCCACATTGGTGATCAACAAGCTGCGAGGCACGTTGAAGGTCTGTGCGATCAAGGCGCCCGGCTACGGCGACCGGCGGAAGGCCATGCTCGAAGACATCGCCATCCTGACCGGCGGCCAAGCGATCTTCGAGAGCCTGGGCACGAAACTCGAGAACGTTTCGATCAACGAACTGGGCCGGGCGAAGAAGATCGTCATCGACAAGGACAACACGACGATCATCGAAGGCGGCGGCAAGAGCGCCGAAATCAAGGGCCGCATCGAACAGTTGCGGCGCGAGATCGAGAAGGTCACCAGCGACTACGATCGCGAGAAGCTCGAAGAGCGGCTGGCGAAGCTGGCCGGCGGCGTGGCCAAGGTCAACGTGGGCGCGGCCACCGAGACCGAGATGAAAGAGAAAAAGGCCCTGGTCGAGGACGCCCTGCACGCCACCCGCGCGGCCGTCGAGGAAGGCATCGTCACCGGCGGCGGCGTGGCCCTGTTGCGGGCGGCCGCGTCGGTCAAGCCGGACGGGCTCAAGCCCGACGAGGAGATCGGCTACAAGATCGTGTTGCGGGCCTGCCGCGCTCCCTTGACGCAGATCGCCGCCAACGCCGGACAGGACGGCGGGATCGTTTGCGAGAAGGTCGGCGAGATGAAAGGCCCGATGGGCTACAACGCGGCCACCGGCGAGTATGAAGACCTGGTCAAGGCGGGCGTGATCGACCCGACGAAGGTCACCCGCACGGCGCTTCAGAACGCGGCCAGCGTCGCCACGTTGCTGCTGACCTCCGAGGCGTTGGTGGCCGACAAGCCCAAGGAAGAAAAGGGCGGCCCACCCGCCCCGCATGAAGATATGTACTAAACCGGGACCGACGTCCCGATAGTCATACCATCCCCCCTTCACCCGCCGGCGACGTTTCCAGCGCCGGCGGGTGTTTTTTTGTCTTTTTGTCGTTTCGGTGGTTTTGGAAATCGTGCGGTTTCGGGGCGCGGTCTTGGGGCTGGGGTTTCGGGGCTGGGGTTTCGGGGCTGGGGTTTCGGGGCTGGGGTTTCGGGGCTGGGGGTTCGGGATTCGGGTGGTGGGCGATCCGTTTCCCGAGTCCCGAGCCCCCAATCCCGAGTCCCGGCCACGTTGCTTCGGTTGCGATCGTGACAGCTTCACAGTTTGTGTATAATAGACTGGGTGGAGTCGTTCGCTTCTTGAAGGCGTCCCGTTCCCGCGGGACCGGAGGGAATCGCCATGGAGATCTCGACGATGGGCAAAGTGCAGGTGGCGGCGAAGATCGAGAACCTCGAAGACCTTTTCAAGGTCCAAGCCGGAACGCTCGATTCCGATCGGATACGCACAGTCGAAGTACCGGACGCCCTGGTTGACACGGGCGCCGTGATGCTCTCGCTGCCCAAACGATTGGTTGCCCGGCTGGGATTGAAACCGTATCGCACGAGACGAGTGCGGACCGTGGGCGGAATCGTCGAGACGTCGATTTGTGCGGCGGTGCGGTTGACCGTGCAAGGCCGCGATTTCACGACCGACGTGGCCGAGATCCCCGACGAGTGCCCCGTGCTGATCGGCCAGATCCCGCTGGAGGGCCTCGACTTCGTGGTGGACCCGGTCGGACAGCGCCTGATCGGCAATCCCGAGCACGGCGGCGAGCACATGATCGATCTGTTCTGAGTCTCCCGCGCGTGGCGGTTCATCCGAGATTGGCGTACGCGACCACACCGCCGAAGCTCGCCCGAACCTGGACTTCTCGCCGGCGCGATGTTATGATTCGATGCAGCGCCCGTCTCGCGTGGAAAAGATTGCTTCCACAGGCAATTTCGTGGTGGCCGGGTGAGATGGCCGAATCCGTTGCCCGGAAAGTACGGGTTCCTCTTCTCTATTCACGATGCTCGATGACGTGGGATCAGAGAAGAGGAACCCGTACTTCTGCAAGCCGTCGGCGTCTATGGGCCGGGAATGGAACCATGAGGATTTTTGAAAAAGCGTGCTAAGGATACCCCCCACATGCCGGCCGATTTCCACCGCTATATCCGCCAGATGCGCTACCCGCCGCTGGGTGAAGAGGGGCAGCGGCGACTGAGCACCAGCCGGGCGCTGGTCTGCGGCTGCGGGGCGCTGGGAACCGTGCTGGCCAATACGCTGGTCCGCTCGGGCGTCGGGTCGGTGCGGATCGTCGATCGCGATTTCGTCGAAGTAAGCAACCTCCAGCGGCAGGTCCTCTTCGACGAGCACGACGTGGCCCAACAGATGCCCAAAGCGATCGCGGCGGCCGAGAAGCTCCGGCGGATCAATTCCGAAGTGGAAGTCGAGCCGATCGTGGCCGACGTCGATCACACCAACATCGAAACGTTCTGCGAAGGCGTCGACGCGATCGTCGACGGGACCGACAACTTCGAGATCCGCTTCCTGATCAACGACGTGTCGGTCAAGCACGGCATCCCCTGGGTTTACGGCGGCTGCCTGGGCGCCGAGGGTCAAACGATGACCATCCTGCCGGGCGAAACGGCTTGCCTGCGGTGCCTGATGCAGGAGTGTCCTCCGCCGGGCAGCACGCCCACCTGCGACACGGCCGGCGTGCTGGCGCCGATCGTCAACGTGATCGCTGCGATCGAGGCCTGCGAGGCGATCAAGATCTTAAGCGGCAATCGCCAGGCCGTTTCCCGCCACTTGACCGTGGTCGAACTCTGGGACAACCGCATCCGGCAGATCGACGTCGGCTCGCTGCGCGATCAGGTCGATTGCCCGACGTGCAAGGGCGGCGAGTTTCCCTGGCTGGCCGGCAAGTCGGGCAGCCGCAGCGCCGTGCTCTGCGGCCGCAACGCCGTGCAATTGACCTATCCCGGCACGAGCGTCTCGCTGGACGAGCTGGCCCGGCAACTCGAAGGCGTGGGGACCGTCAACCGCAACGCGTTCCTCTTGCGGTTGAAGGTCGAGCGTTATGAACTGACCGTATTCCCCGACGGCCGCGCGATCGTCGGCGGCACCGACGACGTGGCCGAAGCCCGAACGGTGTATGCGAAGTACGTCGGAAACTGAGGAGCCCCTTATGAAGCCTTTCCATTGGCTGGCGGCGTTGACGATCTGGATGGCGGCGGAGACGGCATGGACGGCGGAGTTGACGTCGCCCGACGGTCGCGTGGCCGTCGTGTTCGATCTGACCGAAAGCGGCGGTCTTTCCTACCAGGTGAGTTTCCGTGGCAAGCCCGTCATCGGGCCGTCGCGACTGGGGCTCGACGTACAGGACGGCCCCGCGCTGGTCGAAGGGTTCAAGATCGTCGATCTGGCGGCCTCATCCCATGACGAAACCTGGAAGCCCGTCTACGGCCAATGGAGCACGATCCGCGATCATTACCGTCAACTGGTTGTCGATCTTCAAGACGATCAGACTCCGCCGCGACGATTGCGGCTGACATTCCGCGCCTACGACCAGGGAGCGGCATTTCGATACACGGTAGCGAGGCACGCGGCGTGGAAAAGCGTGCGGATTGCGGGCGAGAGGAGCGAGTTCCGTTTTCCGGCCGATCACACGGCGTGGGCGGTTTACAGCGCCCAGGGCCGGTACAGCGAGGTGCCGCTGAGCCAGATCCAGCCCGGCTGCGAACGGCCGCTGACGGTCCGGACCGACGAGCAGACTTTCGTCGCGTTGGCCGAAGCCCGACTGGTGGACTACGCGCGGATGAAGTTCGCCCCGCTTCCGGGAGAGCCGCACGCGGTGGTCAGTTCCCTTAGCGGCCCGGTCGATGCCGAACTGCCCATGACCACGCCGTGGCGGGTGATCCTGGTCGGCGACAGCCCCGGGCAGTTGCTCGAGAACAGCTTCCTCATCCTCAACCTCAACGACCCATGCGCCATCGAGGATACCTCCTGGATCAAGCCCGGCAAGGTGATCCGCGAGGTCACGCTGACCACCGACGGCGGGAAGGCGTGCGTCGATTTCGCCGC
>DATLAN010000523.1:0-6514 GCA_035527455.1 Thermoguttaceae bacterium | reverse complement strand
GGGGCCTACGTGAACGAGCACGTCACCAAGCCCGCGTTCGCCGTCCCCCGTCCGGACATTATCGAGTTGGCCGACGCCGGCGTGTTGGGCATGACGGTCGAGGAGTTCTACGCCTTGGGGGACAAACCTTCGCGCAGCCGTCACTTGCGGACGGTGCTCGAGGCCGAAGGATTCGACGCCGTGGCGTTGCACCCGTGGATTCGCGAACACTGGATCGCGGAGACCGGCTTCTCTTTTCCCTCAGGCCACAGCTTCGCGGCCATGACCTTCGCCACGTTTTTTCTGGCGATGGGACTTGTTCATCTCGATGGCCCGCGGCTATCGCCGTTCTACCTGCTGCTGCCTTGGGCGGTGATGGTCTGCTACTGCCGAACGATTCTCCGCGTCCACTCCGCCGCCGACGTCACCTGCGGCGCGTTGTTGGGCGTCGTGGTTGGGGTAACGACGTTTGTCGTGGTACGCGGTGTAGGGTGGGCATCGCCCACCGAGCGGCTCATGGTGGGCATCGCCCACCGAGAAACTTCACGCCGTCGGAGACAATAACCATTGAGGTATTTCACACAATGGTGGGCAATGCCCACCCTACGATCCTTGATCGCGTGCATCTTGTCGGCAGGCGTCGTCGCGGCAGAGGAATCCAAGCCGCTTTGGCTGGCCGTCGGCAACGGCGATATGGTGAAACCTCTCGAGCCGTTGGCCGAGAAACGACGCGGCGAAGGGTTCGACACGGTGGTTTCCACGGAAAGCATCGAAAAGGCCCTGGCCATGGCACCGCGGCGGCCGGAGTTCCTGCTGTTGGTGGGCGATGACGAGCCGGGCAGGGAAAACGAGCCGTGGTATCTGCCGGCCAGGCGGATGAAGCTCTATCGCTGGCGGGCCGTGCAGCGGGAGGAGTTCGCCTCCGACGCGGCTTGGGGAGACGTGGACGGCGACCTGGTGCCCGAGATGGCCGTGGGACGCATCCCCGCTCGAACGCCGCGGCAGGTCGAGTTGGTGGTGGAGAAGATCCTCGAGTTCGAGCGCCGGCCGCCGACCGTGGACGACTTGCAGTTGCCGATCTGGGGCGGGTCGGCGGAGTACGGGCCGATGATCGACGTCATGGCCACGCAAATGCTGTTGATGATGGTCCAGGCCGAGGCACCCGATTGGGCCGAGCCGTGGATCATCTCCGGCAACCCGCGGCACCCGCTTTGCGGCTGGCCGCCGGACCATCCGGCGTTGTTCAACCGGCAGATCCGCCGCGGCGGTGCGTTGGCCGTTCTGATGGGTCACGCTGACGCCGATAGCTTCTTGTCGATGACCTTCGGCCGGCAGCAGATCTGGTACACGGCCGCAGCGGCCGAGGCCGCGATGTCGCAAGGCCCGCCGACGCCGCCGATGGTGATCTTCTCGTGCAATTCGGGCCACTTCAACCGGCCGACGCCCTGCATGGCCGAGGCCTTTTTCTTCTTTCCCGGCGGACCGGTGGCCACGATCGCCGCCACGACCGAGTCGCACCCGTTGACCAACTACTTCACCAGCGACAGCCTGCTTCGCGGGCTGGCCGAATCGCCCCCGCGGCTGGGCACGCTTTGGCTTTCGGCCCAACGCCGGGCGATGAAGATGCAGGACTTCCTGGCCGAACGGGTGTTGCGCGACGTGGAAGGCAAGCTGGAAGAAGAGATCGACGTGGAGAAGCTTCGCCGCGATCAGATGCTCATGTACGCCTTGCTGGGCGATCCGGCCACGCGGCTCCGCCTGCCGAAGCTGCTGAAGGCAACGGTCGAGCGGACGGACGACGCTTGGCGCTGGCAGGCCGAGCGTCCGCCGGGGGCCACGCGTTTGCAGGTCGGCTATCGATCGACCGAAAAGATCGCCGTGCAGTGGCAGAGCGGCCCGACCGGTGCGGAAAAGGCCCGGGCGGATTTCGAGGCGGCCAACGCCCGGCTGGGGTTCGTGCCGCTGCCGTCGCCGCCGGAGGACGGCCCGTGGGAAGGAACGGTCGATCGGCCGGGGAAGGTGCGGCTGGTGGCGACGGGAGGGGAAGAGGTCTATGTGGCTGTGCTGGAGTTGAAGTAATATCGAATATCGGGGCGACCTCAAAACTCCTCACTTTGCCCGTTGCGCATCTGCATTTTGGGTTTTTCGAGGATCACGGTCGTGTTGGGGGCCACCGACTGGGTGATCCAGGCGCTCGAGCCGATGACCGAATCGTGGCCGATGACGGTTTCGCCGCCCAGCACGGTCGCGTTGGCGTAGATCACCACGTTGTCCTCGATGGTCGGATGGCGTTTCCGGTCGCGGACCAGGTTGCCGTCGGCATCGGTCGGGAAGCTCAACGCGCCGAGCGTGACGCCCTGGTAGAGCTTGACCCACTCGCCGATCTCGGTCGTTTCGCCGATCACCACGCCGGTGCCGTGGTCGATGAAGAAGTGTTTTCCGATCCTCGCCCCCGGGTGGATGTCGATGCCCGTGCGGCTGTGGGCCCATTCGGTCATCATCCGCGGGATCAGCGGCACGTCGAGCTGGTGCAATAGATGGGCCAGGCGGTAGACGGTCACGGCCTCCAGCCCCGGATAGCAGAAGATGACCTCGTCGAGCGATTTGCAGGCCGGATCGCCGTCGTAGGCGGCCTGGACGTCCAAGGCCAGCACCTTGCGCAGATCGGGAAGCTGTTCGAGAAAGGCCATGGTCTTGGCCTGGCCCAAGGACTCGAACTCCTCGCGCTGCCGGGCGTCGCAGGAGATGTTCTTTCCGGCCCCGTGGCAGCACGCCCGAGCGATCTGCATCGTCAGCCGATCGTGCAGGTGGTCGATCAGGTCGCCCACGTGATAGGCCACGTTGCCCAGGTGGAGGCGGTTGCGGCGGCGATAGCCGGGGTAGAGGACCTCCTTGAGATCCTCGGTCGCCGCGATGATCGTTTCGTAGTTGGGCAAAGGGCAGTGCCCCAGATGGTGGGTGGTGCCTACCTCGGTATAGGTTTCGACCAGGCGTCGGGTCAGCTCGGGCAGCCCTTCTTTGAGTCGAATATCGGTGGCCATGTCGGCAGTTCTCCGGTCGCGCCGGGGGCGGCGCAGCAACGAGGAATCGAACGGGTTCTGGCGGAAGGAGAAAGCGGGTTGGGAAGGAGAGAGTTCGCGTCCGGTCGTCAGACCGGACAGCGACAGCAGCAGCCGCAGGGGAAACGTCGTGTCGAGCCCGAATGCATCGCGGAAGGTCCTCGGCCCGTCTCTACTTGCCGGAGAATGTTACGCCCTACGATCGGAAAAATCAACCCACACGCTCTTTTATTCGGCCGAGGGGTGCGGCGGAGTTCACTCTTTTGCTCACCGCATCCGCTTGAAGCGGTCGCCGTGCTGGAATTGTTTCACGACCTCGACCTTCACCGGCACCTTGTACCGCTGGAGCCGCTGGCCGCAGAACTTCTTCAGCTTCGCGGCGAAGCCCTTTTCCTCCCGGTCGGGCTTCAGCGTCACCCGGGCGCAGACGATCTGCCCGATGATGGGGTGTTTCTCGCCGTGGACGGTGGCGTCGGCCACGTCGTCCATTTCGAGGATCGCGCTTTCCACCTCGGCGGGAAAGACCTTTTCGCCGCCGACGTTGATCACCTCGGACTCCCGGCCCCTGAACCGCAGGTATTCGCCTTCGACGTCGACCCGGTCGCCGGTGTTCAGCCAGCCGTCGTCGTCGAAAGGACTCGGGGCGTTCAGGTAGCCCAGCATGGCCGAAGCGGCCTTGACGTGCAGGATGCCGTCGACCACGCGCGTCTGGAACCCTTCCCCGCCGATCTTCACCCAAAGCGAGTCGGACCCCTTGGATTTCGAGCGAAGAATGCCGACCTCCGACAGGCCGTAGGTCTGCACGACGCGGACGTGGGGCAACACGTCGTGGATCCGCCGGAGCGTGCTCTGCTGCATCGGTTCGGTGCCGTACGTGATCGTTTGCAGGGCGCTTAGGTCATATCGCTTATAGGCCTCGCTGATCAGGATCAGGTTGAGGAACGTCGGCGTGGTGGGGAGCAACTCCACGCGATGCCGCTGGCAGGCCCCCAGCACGGCGTCGGGCGAGCGATCCGCCACCGTGACCATGCAGCCGCTGTTGGAGAGCACGTACAACATCGTGTTGATGCCGCCGATGTGGTCGTACAACAGGAACGAGATGGCCCGCAGTTGATGCCGCCGGACCTTGAACTTCTCGAGCAACGGGACGAAATCGTGGAGCGCGGCCTTGGGTTCGCCCGTCGAACCGGAGGAAAACAGGACCATGCCGGGATGGCCTCGGGAGCGCAGTCGCCGGTAAAGGTCGTGGGAGGCACTGCGTCCGAGATGTTCGACGGCCGGCCGGTCGCGCGCGTCGATGCCGATGCTCACCTCGCCCCGGGCGATTTCGATGAACTGTTCGCGCATCGCCTCGACCGACGAGGTCAACGGCACCACGACGCATCCTCGCTCCAACAGCGCCAGAAACCACGCGACCGCGGCGGGAGAAAAATCGGCCTTTAGCGCCACCACCGAGCCCTGCCGCACGTCCTGCTCGCCGATCACGCCGCGACAATCCTCGATCCGCTGGAGCAAATCGCCGTACGAGAACGCCCGATCCTGCCAGACGACGGCGTCGTTCTCGGGCGTTTCCCGGAAAACGTCCAGCAGGAAGTCGATGAACATCACACGCCTCCGAGGAAAATCGTCTGCCCGGTGACGAAGTCGCTCTCCGGCCGGATGAAGAAGTCGACGACGTTGGCCACGTCGCGAAACTCCCCGAAACGCTTGATCGCCTGGCGATTCAACAGCCGCTCGAGCTTCTCTTCCGGCACGGAGCGGATCAGATCGGTCTTGACGGGCGTGGGGCCGACGGCGTTGACGGTGATGTGCATCGGCGCGAGTTCGGCCGCGAGGATTTCGGTGAGCGTGACGACCGCCGCCTTGGAGGCCGCGTAGATCGCTTCCCCTTCCAGTTTCAACGGCACGGCCACCGTGGTGAAGTTGACGATGCGCCCCTTCCCCCGCTTCTGCATCAGCTTGGCGGCCTCGCGACAGAACAGGAAGGTGCCCAGCACGTTCGTCTTGAGGATTCGTTCGGCCGTTTTCACCGGCGTCAGCAGGACGTGATTCATCGACGCGATGCCGGCGTTGTTGATCAGCACGTCCAGGCCGCCGTGCTTCGCGCGGATTCGGGCGAACAGGTCGAGCACCGCCGCTTCGTCGGTCACGTCGAGACAGAAGTGTTCGTAACGGTCCGACTCGAACTCGGTCGCCGAGCGACTGCACCCGACCACCCGGCAGCCCTTCGCCACGTAGTGTTCGGCCAGATAGCGGCCGATGCCCTTGCGCGTGCCGGTGATCAATACGACGGAATCGTTCACGTTGGGTCCTCGCCGAGCAGTTCCTCGATGTAGGCAAGCAGCGAATGGACGGACTTGAAGGGGCTGGACTTGCGGGAGAAGGCCCTTTCGTCGGCCAGCGTCACGGCCGCGCCGAACCGTTCCGCCAGCCCCGCCTCGACGGAAACGATCAGGTTGACCAGGTCCAGCGAATCCACGTCGGAGTCCTTGCCGAAGAGCTTCGTGTCGAGGGATTTCTCCACTTGCCGATCGGCCTCGCGTTGGACGTTCAACTCGTCGATCGCCGCGAAGATGATCGATTGGATTTCCTGAGTGTCGGGCATGCTCGCTGTCTCCGTGAGTTTCATCGCACGCGAATCCGTCTGGCCACTCCCCCACCACAGAAAAGGGTGAGCGAACCCACCCCCTTGATGCGGCGAGCCACGCTGCGCAACTCGTCGACGATTCGCAAAAAAAGCAGCCGCTGGGCTTTCATTCCACGTGCCGCGTACGCTTCGTCCAGGGCAACGTAAACAACGACCAGTGTATCCTCTTCACGCGTGTAAACGACGACGCCGACCAGTCGGGCCCCGGGCTGATCCGCCTCGAGCACGAACAGCGTCTGGACTTCCGTCGGAGAGCCTAGCGCCACTCGAAGCCTGTCGTCGATCACCGCGATTCTCGGTTCTCCATAGCGTTCGATCGCCCTCAAGATCTCCGGGGCGACTTGCGCCTGATTCGGATTGAAGAAGAGGAGCTTCTGCAGATTCTCATGGTACGACCGATCCAGCCTGGAAGAAAAGACCACCATTTCATTTCCGCTTAGGAGTTTTCCCCATGGGCCCGGCCGGATTGCCGAAAAAGGTGGTTCCGTCGGGCACCGACTTCATCACCACGGCGCCGATTCCGACCAGGCTGTTCGCTCCGATCCGCAGTTTCTGCAAAACCGTGCAGTTCGGCCCCAGCCAGGCGCCGCGGCCGATTCGCACGCTGCCGCTCAGCGCCACCGACGTGGTGAGGATGGCCCCTTCTTCAATATGACAATTGTGCGCGACGTGGACATGGTCGTCGATCTTTACTCCGTCTTCGACGACCGTCGGATCGATCGTACCGGCACAAACCGTACTGACCGCTCCGATTTCGACGTTTTTGCCGATCAGCACGCCGCCGACGTGGGGAATTCGGATGGTCGGTTTGCCTTCGGCCAGGGCGAAA
>DATLAN010000522.1:0-7281 GCA_035527455.1 Thermoguttaceae bacterium | reverse complement strand
GGTGTTCTTTGCGCTCGGCGAACATGAAATAGGGGGCCTCGCCGACGGCCGCGGCGATCTTCTGCTTGTCGGCCGTGATCATCAGCCCGAGCTTCTGCAACTCGGCGACCAGATGCTCGAAGCCCGCTTGGGCCGGCTCGTCGCGTCCGACTGCCGAGTCGTCGCCGAGGGCACCGGTTGCCAGGGCCGCCCAGACGAACGCCGTAAACCATGTTGCGTGGGACATTTTGCCACCCCCTGCCGCCAGGTTTGTTCTATGATTGTGCATATCGGGTCACTACGAACCCATAGTACCACCCGTAATAGGCGCTGCCAAGCTCGCGGGCCGTGCCGGAGTTGATTGCAATTCCCCCGGGCGAGGACTAGAATCCGTGTCAAGCGAATACCCGGACACCCTCACTCGACTGACAGTGACGTTATTCACGAGGAAAACGCCATGACTTGGGCGCACCGGCTTGCCGTTTTCATCTTGGCTTGCTCCCTTCTGGCCAGGAGAGAAGGGCGCCATGTTCTTCGCCGTTTCCACCGCGGACGGCAGGAAGCTGGCGGAATACGAACTCGACGTACCGCCCATCTTCGACGGCATGGCCGCGACCTTAGGGCGGCTGTATATGGCGATGCAGGACGGGAGCGTGGTTTGCTACACCGAGTAGGTCAGGGCTTGCCCTGACACACACCGGTTTTCGTGGTTCCCAAGCTCCGGCTTGGGAACCCCGTTCCGCGAAGCTCCGCTTCGCTCGGTGGGAAGGAGAGTTTTTCCAAGAAACGTTCCCGAAGAGAGTTTGGGAACGAGAGCGGAATCTGTCAGGGCAAGCCCTGACCTACTTGACTTGTTGTCAGGGCAAGCCCTGACCTACTTGACTTGTTGTCAGGGCAAGCCCTGACCTACTTGAGAAAGGAACCATCATGAGGGTCTTCTCCAGCCTGCTTCTCGTCGCACTGACGGCCGGCTTCGGCACGATGGCGACCGGAGCCGAAGTCAATCGTCCCAACATCGTGCTGATCATGGCCGACGATCTCGGCTACGAGTGTCTTTCCTCCAACGGCAGCAACACCTACAAGACGCCGCGGCTGGACGCGCTGGCCCAAGGCGGCATGCGGTTCGTACACTGCCATTCCCAGCCGATCTGCACGCCCTCGCGGGTGCAAATCATGACCGGCATCTACAACAACCGGAACTACATCCGCTTCGGTCTGCTCGATCCGGAGGCCACGACGTTCGGCCACGTCCTGAAGCGGGCCGGCTACGCGACCTGCATCGTGGGGAAATGGCAGCTCAGCGGCGGATTCGAGGCTCCAAAACACTTCGGCTTCGACGAGTATTGCCTCTGGCAGCTTACCCGCCGCCCGGGCCGCTACGCCAACCCGGGACTGGAGATCAACGGGAAAGAGATCGACTACCGCGACGGCGAGTACGGGCCGGATATCGTCAGCGATTACCTGTGCGATTTCATCGAGCGGCACAAGGACGGCCCCTTCTTCGCCTATTATCCGATGATCCTGCCGCACTTTCCGTTCGAGCCCACGCCCGACAGCCCCGACTACGACAAGACCTCGCCCGGCAAGCCGGGGGCCGGCGACACGAAGTACTTCCCCGACATGATCGCCTACACCGACAAGCTCGTGGGCAAGGTCGCCGACAAGCTCGAGTCGCTCGGCATCCGCGAGAACACCCTGCTGCTGTTCACCGGCGACAACGGCACCAACACGGGCATCACGTCGATGCTCGACGGCCGACCCTATCCGGGCGGAAAGGGCAGCACCCGCGACAACGGAACCCACGTGCCGCTGGTGGTCAGTTGGCCGGGCACGCTGCCCGAGGGCCGGGTGTCCGACACCCTGATCGATTTCAGCGACATGCTGCCGACCCTGGCCGAGGTGGCCGGCGCGAAGGTCCCCGCCGGGCTCGACGTCGACGGGATGAGCTTCGCTCCGCTGCTGCAAGGGCAACCCTTCGAAGGCCGGCGATCGATCTACTGCTGGTACCAGCGCGACGGCAATCGCGGCAAGGAAAGCCAGCACACCCGCGACCGCCGCCACAAGCTCTACGCCGACGGGCAGTTCTTCGACGTGGTCGACGATTTCACGGAGAAAAGTCCGCTGGACGTGGACCGGCTGCCCGAGACGCTGCGCGGCGTCTACGCGGAACTGAAGGCCTCGCTCGACGAACAACGCGCCGTCACGGAAGAAGCCACCCGGCGGATGAATCCACGGGCGGGCAAGAAGGTCAAGGAGTGATCAACTCGAATCATAGGTGGCGAGTCGAAAATGGGGACTGGCTCCGGGCCGTGCTTCGGCTGCGGAGTCGCGAAGAACGTACGCCGACCCGGAGCCTGTCCCCTTTTTCGACGGCCCGTCTCCGGGATCCTTGACAGGACGGTCGATCTGGTGTTTACTGGAAGGGAGTGTAAGGAAAAACTGCGATTTAATGAAGAAAACTCTCGAATAACAGGAAGAAGAGGCTTTTTCATCGCGGGTGCGGTGCCGTCGGGTTGATTGCCCGGCGGCCGTGACCACCGGCATCTCGTTTCTGGCGGAACGAGAAGGGCGTTCGCTTGGGAGGCGGGAATGAAAGAGCACGGGCAGGAGTTTCGCGCGGCGGTACTGCTGTTTTTCCTGGCGTCGGGTGCGACGGGACTGATCCTGGAAGTCGTCTGGACACGGGTCTTGGGAACCGTGTTCGGCAATACGGTCTATGCGGCCAGCGCCGTGCTGACGACCTACATGCTGGGGCTGGCGGCCGGCAGCCTGTTGCTGGGACGCGTGGCCGATCGAATCCGTCGGCCGCTGCTGTTGTACGGCTGTCTGGAGATCGGCGTCGGTCTCTACGCGATCGCCTTTCCGTTGCTGGCGGCGGGAAGCGACGCCGTTTACGCCTGGTTCTATCGGTCGGTCGAGCCGGGCTTCCTATTGCTGAACGCCGTCCGTTTGCCTCTTTCGGTGCTACTGCTTCTGCCGCCGACGATGCTGATGGGCGGCACGCTGCCGGTGCTGTCGCGCCACCTGGGCTGCCGGAATCGTCAGCCGGGACGCGAAGTTGGGTACCTCTACGCCGTCAACACGTTCGGCGCCGTGGCCGGGTGTTTTCTGGCGGGTTTCGTGCTGCTGGAACAACTCGGTGTGAGCGGGTGTCTGTTTCTCGCCGGAGGGGTCGCTTTGGGCGTGGGCCTGCTGGCGGCGGCGCTGGGGTGCTATGCCGAGCGGCCCGTATCCGTGGAGACGGTACCCACTGTGCTCAAGAAGGAAAAGGACAGGAGCAGGGGAAGGGCCAAGTCGCCGCCTCGCACCGCCAAACCCGCACAGCCGGTTACGGCGGCGACCTTTCATCTGGTGATGATCGCCTTCGGCATCACCGGTTTCTGTGCGATGGCCTATGAGGTGCTGCTGACGCGGGTGTTGATCTTCGTGCTGAGCACCTCGGTCTACGCCTTCGCCACGATGCTGACCGCGTTTCTCCTGGGCATCGCGATCGGCAGTTGCCTTTCGGCCCGATTTCTCGTGCCGCGTTTACGGCGGCCGTTGTTGTCCTTCGGCGTGGTCGAGGTCCTGGTCGGTCTGAGCGTGCTGGTTTCGGTGGCTCTCTTGGCCCGGCTGGAACGCATCGACTATTGGCTGTCGATGCAGATCTCCTTCTCCGGACATTGGGCAGTCGTTTTGGCCCGATTCGTCGACGCGCTGGCCGTGCTGTTGGTGCCTGCGTTGTTGATGGGCGCGGCGTTTCCGATCGTTGCGGCCTTGTGCCTGGCGGGAAACGTGCCCGTGGGCCGCCGCGTGGGACAGATCTACGCCGCGAACACGATTGGTTGCGTGTTGGGTTCGTTCGCGGCCGGGTTCGTGCTGCTGCCGGCGTTGGGGACCTATCTGAGCCTGTTGCTGGTGGTGGCGTTGAATTCGACGGTCGGCGTGATCCTGGTCTGGCAGTCGATGGGGCCGGCCGCGGGGCGATCTCGACTGGGCCGGTACGCCGTGGCCATGCCGGTTGCCGCACTGGTCGTGGTGGCCGTCCCGCTGACCTCCTCGGACGTGTTCCACCAGACGATCAATGCCTACCACAACCCGAGCGAGATCGTCTTCGTCAAGGAGCACAGCACGGGGACGGTGACCGTTCACGACCTGCCCAACGGCGAGCGGCTGATCGCGGTCTGCGGCGTCGATGTGGCCGGCCGGGACTTCATGCTGCGCACGACGCAGAAGCTGCAAGGCTACATCCCCTTGTGTCTGCACCCCAATCCACGGCGCGTGGTCCAAATCGGCTTCGGCAGCGGGGAAACGACCCGCGTGGGCCTCGATTTCGGCGTGAAGGACTACACGGTCGTGGAGATTTGTCCGGCGGTGTTCGACGCCGGCGAGTTCTTCGAGGAACTCAACCACGGTTCCTACCGCGACCCTCGCGTCCGCAAGATCATCATGGACGGCAAGAACTTCGCACGTCTGTCGAACGAGAAGTTCGACGTCGTGATGAACGATTCGGTCTATCCGGGCTCCAGCGGCAGCTCCGCCCTGTATACGGTCGATCACTTCCGCAACTGCCGCGAGCGGCTGGCCGACGGGGGGCTCTTCTCATGCTGGGTGCCGCTGGATCTGCGACCGACGGAACTGCGCATGATCCTGCGAAGCTTTCAAGACGTCTTTCCGCACACTTCGCTCTGGGTGGCGAGCAACTGCCTGAACAAGCACGCGCTGATCCTCGGGAGCCTTTCGCCGTTGCGGATCGATTTCGGCCGGCTGAAGGAGGTCGTCGCGCGTGCGGACGTGGCCAAGGACTTGGACGATATCGCGATCCACAACGTCTACGACCTGCTCGATTGCCACATGTGCGACGCAGCGGCCATTGCCGATCTGGTTGCCGACGATCTGCCGAACACCGACGACCGCCCGCGCCTGGAGTTTAGCTGCGCGGTCCCGATTTCCGAACAGGAAAGCCTTTCGAGCACGCTGGCGATGCTCGCCGGGTGTCGAACACCGATCACGCCGTACGTCGAGGAGTTCGTCGCCCCGCCCGTGGACCGAGGAGCAATCGAGCGGCGTTTCGAGGCGACCACGCACATTTTCCACGCGCAGGTGGCTCAGCTCCTGGGCGATCACAAGGTGCGGCGGCGTCAGATGGAGCTTGCCGACGCCCTGAACCCGGGGGAAGTCCACGTGGCGACCTGCCGCGCCGAGTTGCTTCGGGAGATAGCCGATTTGCAGGGGGCGTTGGCCGAGCGGCCCGGCCACACGGTGCTGGCGATGCGGCTGGCCGAGAAACTGTTGATGGCCGGCCGCGATGAGGAGGCCGGTGTTCTCTACGAGCAACTGGCCGAAATCCGGCCGCCGCTTTCGCCGAAGGTGTTGATTCATCTCGGTGAAATCCGCTTCCGGCTGAACCGGGTGGAAGAAGCGGAACGGGCGTTCCAGGATTGTCTTGCCCACTGGCCCGACTCGGCCGAGGCCCACGACCTGTTGGGCGGTGTCTACTTGAGAACCGGCAGGCTCGATCCGGCGCGGCGCCATAGCCGGCGGGCGGTCGAGTTGGCCCCGCGCGATTCGCGCTATGCGAAACACCACGAAATGGTCGTCGAGCGGATTGCCGGGGCCGGTCGATAGACGTCATCACCCTGCGAGCCGGTGTCTTTCGACGAACGCCCGATAGTCCTCCGGCGTGTCGATTCCGATCGTGGGTTCGTCGACCACGCCGACGAGAATCGAGTACCCCGCCTCCAGCACCCGCAATTGCTCGAGCTTCTCGATCTTCTCCAGATTCGAGGGCGGCATTTCGGCCAGCCGCAGGAGGAAATCGCGGCGGTAGGCGTACAGGCCGATATGCTGGTGGAAATGGGGCGGATCGGCCGACAACAGCCGATCATCCCACTCTCGGGGATGGGGAATCGGGCTGCGGCTGAAGTAGATGGCCCGGCCGCTGCGGTCGAACACGACTTTCACGCAGGCGGGGTCTTCGAGCTGCTCCTTTCGGCGGATCGGCGTGGCCAGCGTGGCCATGACCGCCTCGGGATTCTGCTCGAGCAGGCCGACGGCCAGATCGATCGCCTCGCCGGAGAGTTCCGGCTCGTCGCCCTGGACGTTGACGACGATATCCACGTCCAAGAGCCCTCGGGCGACCTCGGCCACCCGATCGGTCCCGCTGGCGGCCTGCGGATCGGTCATTTCGGCCCGGCCGCCGAAGGAAAGGACCTCCTCGAAGATCCTCGGGTGGTCGGTTGCCACGCAGATTCCGGCGGGACGGCGGGCACGTTGCGCCGCTTCGTAGGTGTGTTGGATCAGCGACTTTCCGGTCTGCTTCAGCAGCAGCTTCTGCGGCAGCCTCGTCGAGGCAAATCGCGCAGGAATCACCACATAGCTAATACGGTGACCTCGCAGTTTCGCAGCCGGCTGGGCCATGGGACGATCCTCCTTGACCGAAAACCGTGATATTCATAACCGATTTCCGTTCCTGGGGAAAGACCGCTCTTTGCCCTGACCACCGTCAACGAGTTCCGCAAGACGTAGCACGTTATGGGGCATAGTCTTCCAGATAGCTGCCCAGCTTGAGCTTTCGGGCCGTGTTTTCCGAACTCATGTATCGCACCTTGCCGAAAACCGGTCGCTGCGGACCCCAGGGGCGGTCGTAGCGGCCGAGCACCCAGAAGATGCCGCTGTAGGAGTTCGGGTCCCGGCCGTCCAGCGCGTACTTGTTGTTCAACTCGATCATCACGTCGAGCGCTTCCCGGGGGCCGGGCGACCACTCGATGATCTTCTTTCCCCACAGCATCCGCAGGTAGTTGTGGATCCGCCCCTGGTGGACGAGTTGCGTCTGGGCGGCATTCCAGAGTCGATCGTGGGTGCGAGCCTCTTCGAACTCCTTTTGGGTGTAGACGTACTCGCGCCGGTCGGTCGCATGTTCGGCAAGCGTTTTCTTCGCCCAGTCCGGCAGGGAGTCGTATCGGTCGTAGTCCTCGGCATGGGCACACATGTTCAAGCCGATCTCCCGCCAGGTCACGAGTTCGTCGAGGAAACCTTCGGCCGACGGGCCCATCCCCCACCAACCTTCTCGCTTGCCCGTGGCCGTCTCGGCGAGTTGCGTGGGCGCCCAGTCTTCCGCCTTGGCCAGTTGGCGGAAGATTTCGTGCGGCGAGATATGGCCGAAGTGGAGATAAGGCGACAGCCCGCTGGTGCCGTCGATGCCGGGATGGTTGCGATCCGTGGCGTAATGCGCGAGCTTCTCGCGGAGGAACTTCCCAAGCCGCTTGCGCGCCGCCGAGGGACCGCCGGGCATCGCGACCGGGCGGACGCCGTGGTCGATCG
>DATLAN010000521.1:0-3386 GCA_035527455.1 Thermoguttaceae bacterium | reverse complement strand
CGGTAGTAGTCGTCGGACACGTCGCCGGCGGCGAACACGCCTTCCACGCTGGTGTGGGTCCGCCCGGGCGTGGTCCAGCGGATGTACTTCTTCTCGTTCATCTCCAGCTTGCCTGCCAGGAAGGCCGTGTTGGGCGTATGGCCGATGGCCAGGAACAGGCCCGTGGCTTCCACCTCCAGGTCCGCTTCGCCCGTGGTGCTCTTCAGCCGCACGCCCGTCACGCCGTCGGACTCGTTGCCCAGCACTTCCTCGAGCACGCGGTTCCAGAGGATCTCGATCTTGGGATTGTCCATCGCGCGGGCGGCCATGATCTTCGACGCCCGCAACTCGTCGCGGCGGTGGACCATGTAGACCGTTTCGGCAAACTTGCTCAGATAGTCGGCCTCTTCGACGGCCGAATCGCCGCCGCCGACCACCACCAGCGGCTTGTTGCGAAACCGCGGCAACGCCCCGTCGCAAATCGCACACGCGCTGACGCCGAGGTTCTTGTACTTCTCTTCCGACGGCAGCCCCATGTAATTCGCCCGGGCGCCGGTGGCCACGATCACGGCCAGGGCTTCGTAGGTCTCGCCGTCCGAGGCGGTGAGTTCGAACGGGTGGCCGTCGAAATCGACCTCGACGATGTCCTGCGTCATGACTCGGGTCCCGAAGTTGATCGCCTGCTGCCGCATCAGCTCCATCAGCGTCGGTCCGGTGATCCCTTCTTTCGTGCTTCCGGCCAGGTACTTCCGCGTCGAGTCGTCCATGGAACCGGCCATGGCGTTGTCGAAATAGGTGCCCACGTCGCCGGCGGGAAAGCCGGGGTAGTTCTCCACTTCGGTCGTCAGGGCCAACTGCCCCAGGGGCAAGGTGCCGGCCAACCGGTTCTCTTCGGTCAGCGCGCCCTCGAAGACCAGCGGTTCCAGCGCCGCCCGGGCCGCGTAGATCGCCGCCGTCCAACCGGCCGGCCCGCTGCCGATGATGATCACTCTTTCTGGCATGGTAGATTTCCGTTTCCTACAGAGAAAAAACGCGACCGCACGTCAGCAAAACCACCACATTATAGGGTATTTTGCGCGGATGTCCACCGGCGGTGGTTGCCCGACCAACGGCGGACGGCTATGGTTACGGGTGGTCGGACCGGCGCCGGCCGGTAAGATTTACGGAAGGAGTCTCGATATGCTGGACAATGCGGCGGTGATCACCTTCGGCGCGTTCGGGCTGTTCATTCTCGCGTATTTCACCTACGGGCGCTTCCTCGCGCGGCGGGTGTTCCGGCTCGATGCGGATCGGATCACGCCCGCCCACGCGCTGAAGGACGGCATCGACTACGTACCCACCCGCGTGCCCGTGCTCTTCGGACACCACTTCGCCTCGATCGCCGGCCTGGGGCCGATCCTGGGACCGGCCATCGCCGTGATCTGGGGCTGGGTGCCGGCCGTGATCTGGGTGGTCTTCGGGTGCATCTTCATCGGGGCCGTACACGACCTGGGAGCCTTGAGAGTCAGCCTCCGCTACCAAGGCCGCTCGATCGGCGACGTCTGCGGCGACCTGATGGGACCCAGGGCAAGGCTGCTGGCATTGCTGATCATCTTCTTCCTCATGTCGGTGGCCATGGGGGCGTTTGTCGACACCATCTCCTCGCTGTTCGTCAGCTTCCGCCCCGACGCGGTCATCCCGTCCTTCGGGCTGATGGTTGTGGCGATGGGAGTCGGCATCGCGGTCTACAAGTTCCGCTCACCCTTGGGACCGGCCACCATGTTGGGCCTGCTGCTGTTCGCCGGGCTGATCTTCTGGGGCGTCCAGCGGCCGATCGCCACCTACCCGTGGTTCGCCGGGGCCGAAACCCGGGCCGCCCTGCAAGACGCCCGAGAAGCCCGATCCGCCGAGTCGGAACACGACTTCGCCCCGCCCTACGGATCGGCCGATGCGGTCGACTACTTCAAGGCCGCCGGAAACACGGCCGCCGTGGAGGACCTCGTTGGAACGGACGGGAAAGGCGGAGCCGTTCTGGAAGCCAAACAGGCCTGGATCGGCGGGCTGCTGCTGTACGGCTTCATCGCTTCGGTCTTGCCGGTCTGGCTGCTGTTGCAACCCCGCGATTACATCAACAGCTTCCAGTTGTATTTCGCGCTGGCCACGATGTTGGTCGGGCTGGCCGTGGCGTTCTTCACCGGCGCGCCGGAGAATGACATCGACGCGGCCATGTTCCGCCCAAACGTGGAAGGAGCGCCGAACTGGTATCCGTTCCTGTTCGTCACCATCGCCTGCGGTGCGGTCAGCGGCTTCCATGCCCTGGTCTCCAGCGGCACGACCGTACGGCAGCTCAATCGCGAAACCGACGCCCTGCCGATCGGCTACGGGGCGATGCTGACCGAAGGCGCGTTGGCGATCCTGGTGATCATGGCCTGCGTGGCCGGACTGGGAGTGGCCCACTGGCAGGAAGGCGGCACGTACGCGACCTGGGGCGGAATCAAGGGCGCCGGGCTGGCCGCGCAACTCAACGCCGTGGTCCACGGGGGCGCCAACTTCCTCGCCCAGATCGGCATCTCCACGACCTACGGCCGGGCGATCCTGGCGGTGACCGTGGTGGCCTTCGCCATGACCACGCTCGACTCGGCCGTGCGGCTGCTGCGGTTCAACGTCGAGGAGATCTGCCGCTCGGTGAAGCTCGGCTGGCTGGCCAACCGCTACTTCGCCTCGTTGGTGGCCGTGGCCGGCATCGCCTTCTTCGGCCTGGCCAAGATGGGCAAGGAACTCTGGATCCTCTTCGGCATGACCAACCAACTGCTGGCCGGGCTGACGCTGTTGACCATCAGCGTGTTCCTCTACAAGCTCCGCCGGCCGACCATCTACACGGTGTTGCCCATGCTCGTTATGCTCGCCCTGTCGATGTGGGCGATGGTGGCGCAACTGCTGGGTTTCTTCGGCGATCCCGAGATCGAGGGACGCGTGGCGCTGATTTCGGTCACGCTGATCGTCCTGGCGATGTCGATGTGGCTGATCGTCGAAGCCCTGCTGTCGTTCGCCCGGGGGCGCGGCGGATTGGAGATCGAGGACGACGCGGCGGAGTAGATCGAAGCGTAACGCTTGCTTGTGTTCCAATTCCCGCGCACGATGCGTTCATGTCCGACGCAACCACATGAAAGAACCGTTTAGCGGGCGGGCTTGCCCGCCGTTCCCTTGCGGCCGAAAGCCACGTCGAGCAGCCGAACCGAATATCGAATATCGAACAAGAACAAACAAATGCCGAAGGTCCGTTTTTTTGGTTCATCCGGGATTTGCGTACCGTGGAGGTGGCAGAAGTACGGGTTCCTCTTCTCTATTCACGAGTTTCCGGGAAGAAACACAGCGTTTTCCGGTACTTCCAAACAGCCAGGAATAGAGAAGAGGAACCCGTACTTCCC
>DATLAN010000520.1:0-9677 GCA_035527455.1 Thermoguttaceae bacterium | reverse complement strand
GGACAACGACCGGAACCTTTCCTCGCTTTCTCGAAGCGCCTCTTCCGCGGCGATCTGCTCGGTGACGTCGTGCAGCACGCAGTGCGTCTGCCTGAAATTCCCCTGTTCGTCGCGCCCGACCCTCCCGTCGATGGAAACCAGCACGTGCGATCCGTCCTTGCGCACCATTTCGAATTTCGCCCCGAGCGTTTCGCCGCGGGCCTTGAAGCGTGGAAACCGCTGCCTGAAGAGTTCGACCTGGTGCTGAGCGACGAAATCGCCGAACGACCGGCCGATGACCTCGTCGCGCCGGTAGCCGAGCATTTCGAGCCACGCCCGGTTCACTTCGATGAAACGACCCTCAGCATCCAACGACTGGTAACCCAACGGGGTTTCTTCGTAGAGGAGCCGGAATCTCCTTTCGTTGTTTCTCAGCTCTGCTTCCACCAGCTCTCGCTCGGCCATTTCCCGTCGGAGTGCCGCGTTGGCTTCCTCCAACTCGGCCGTCCGCAGTCGGACCTCCTTCTCCAGGTGCTGCTGGTACTCCCGGTCCCGCCGGATCAAGCGGGCCCGCTCCAGCGACTTCTCCACCGCGTGAAAGAGAACGACCGGGTCTGCGATCGGTTTGAGCAGATAATCCCAGGCGCCCAAGTGCAGGGCCTCCACGGCGTCGGCGATCGCGCCGGTTCCGGAAACGACGATCACCGGCGTATCGGGAGACTCTCCCGTCAATGTGGCAAGGACCTCCAGGCCGTCGACCTCGGGCATTCGCAGATCGACCAGGACGAGATCGGGCCGCCGGGTGCGGAAAACCTCCAATCCGACTCGGCCGTTCTCCGCTTCCAGGGCTCGAAAGTCCCGGCCCTCCAGATACGTAGCGATGCCCTGCCGAACGGCTGCGTTGTCTTCGATGACGAGAATCGTGGCGCCTGAAACAGCATTCATCACGGACTCCCTTCCCACGCTTCTACCAGCAAACCGCTTCCATGACAAGCCCCCCCCCTTTTGCATCGCGTCGCGGTGTCGTTTATAATGAGCCAATCCTCTCGTGGAATTGGAACAGACCTTCGTCGAACCGGCAAGAAACCCAATGCAATGCAATTCCGAGTCGAACGCTTCGTGAAATCGAAGGACCCAAACATGCCAAATTTACCTTCCCCCGAAACTCCGGCCGCCCGGATCATGGCCGGGATCCCCGCGATCAACAGCTCGCTCTATTGGCGGATTCGCTTCTCGGTGGGCGATCCGGTGGCCTTGGTGGAACTGCCCGGCAACGGCTCGCCGAGGCAATCGGTCCTGATCCTCCGCGACATCGAGATGGGCCGCGCTCGGCGGAAGGCCCGGGCCGATCGGGTCGCCTGCCCCGCCGACTATCCGCCCGAGGGCGGGCTCTCCGGCGACCGGGAAACGGCCACGGCCCAAGCGGCGGCCGAGTGCCTTCGCCGGGCGGGAGTCGCCCGGGTGGTCGCCGACCGGACGCTGCCCTTGATCTTCGCCGAGCTGATCCGCCGGGCCGGGATCGACGTCGCGTGCGACCTGGAGATGGGCGTTTTGGAGCGCCGCTCGAAGGACCAAGAGGAAATCGCCCACTTGCGCGAGTCGCAACGCATTACCGAGGGCGCGATGAAACTGGCCTGCGAACTGGTCGCCTCGGCCGAAGCGGGCAAGGACGGCGTGCTGCTCTCCGGCGGCGAGCCGCTCACTTCCCAGCGGGTCCGCGCCGCGATCGATCACTGGCTGATGGACCGGGGGTACGCCAACCCGCCGACGATCGTCGCCGGCGGCCCGCAAGGCGCCGACTGCCACGACCACGGCTCCGGAGAGCTGCGAACTGGCCAGCCGGTGATCATCGACATCTTTCCCCGCAGCCGCGAGACCTACTACAACGGCGATTGCACGCGGACCGTCGTTCACGGCGACGTGCCCGAGGAGATCGCCAGAATGCACGCCGTGGTGCGCAAGGCCAAGGCGGCCGCCATCGCGGCGGTTCGGGCCGGAGTCACCGGCGAGGCAATCCACGCGGCGACGACCGCCGCGGTGATCGCCGGCGGCTATGCCACGGGACTGCCCGATGAAAACGCACCCGATTCGTATTGTGCGCTGACGCACGGCACCGGCCACGGCGTCGGGTTGGACGTCCACGAACCGCCGCTGCTGGACGTCAAAGGCCCCGAGCTGCTCGTCGGCGACGTGCTGACCGTCGAGCCGGGGCTTTACTCCAAGGCACTCGGCGGCGTGCGCGTCGAGGACATGATCGTGGTCACGAAAGATGGGTGCGAAAACCTCAACTGCTTACACGAGGGGCTGAACTGGAAGTAGGTCAGGGCTTGCCCTGACGGAATCAACGAATCGAACTCCCCTTCCCGACGAAAGCAACCGGACAATGAACACACGGTATCCTGCTCCAAGAGCTACCCTCCTCCTCGCCTTGCTCCTCTTGCCATGCACTTCCATTCGCTCCGCCGAAGAGGAACGGCAGCCGGTCGAGCCGGCCTCCACCGAAGCGTTCGAGATCCGCAACATCGAAGGTTTTGCCGTCTACATCAACAAGAAGGACCTGGCCGATCACCCGGCGGAAATGCGCGAGGTGCTCGATCACCTGCAAAACCAATACTACCAGGTCCGCCTGACGGTGCCCGCCGCGGCCCTGGCCGTCATGCAGGAGCGGGTTCCGCTCTGGCTGGAGTACGACTCGGGGCCGGGCACGTCCTTTCATCCCAGCTACAGGTGGCTGCTGGAACGTGGGTATCCTTCCCCCGACGGATTGAAGTCGTTGTTCAGCATCTGTCACGCCAAGGGCTTTTGCACCAACGCCTATCACCAGCCCTGGGTCGTTCTGCACGAGCTGACCCACGGATACGACTATCTCTACCTCGGCCGCGGTCGGAACTACAGCAACGACCGGTTGAAGGCCGCCTACGAGCGGGCGAAGGAGAGCGGCGGCTACGACTCGGTGCTGTGCCGCTACAGCCGCGGCGCCCGGCATTACGCCATGAGCAACCCCATGGAGTACTTCGCGGAGAACACCGAGGCCTATTTCGGCACCAACGATTTCTACCCGTTCGTCCGCGCGGAACTGAGGGAACACGATCCGCAGGTGGTCGCGCTGCTGGAAGACCTCTGGGGAGTGGACGTCGTCCAGCAAGGTTCGGCAACCCGCTCGCTGGCCAGGCTGCTCGATTCGCCCAACCGCGACGCTGCTCGGCCGCCGGCCAAAGGGCAGGCCGACCCATTGCCGATGTCCAAGTACGAGAAACGCACGATCGAAGGCTGGACCGTGTACGTCGATCCGTCGCTGGTCGAGCAGGAGGCCTACGGCCGCGAAATGTGCAAGCTGTTGGGTCACAAGCTGCACCTGGTCAAGCGGTATCTGCCCGAGAAGGCGATCCCCCAACTTCAACAGGTGCCGATCTACCTGGAGCAGGCCGACCCGGCGGTGCCGTACGCGACGTATCACGCGTCGGCCGAGTCGCTCAAGGCGGCCGGCCTCCATCCGGACAAGCTCCAGGCCATCGAAATCGGCAACACCCGGGCGTTCTGGCAATGGCAGTCCTTGCAGCCGTTTGCGATGATGAACCTGCTGGCCCGGGCGTACTACGATCGATTCCTGAGCGAGGAAGAAACGGCCGAGATCGAAGCGGCCCTCGATCGCGCGGCCAAGGGCGGCCGTTACGATTCGGTTCTGCGATTCGACGGCCGGCACGTTCGCCACCCGGCCCTGGGCGGCCCGGTGGAGTTCTTTGCCGAAATGACCGAGGCGTACTACGGCGTGAACGACCATTTTCCCTTCCTGCAGTTCGAGACGAAACAGCACGACGCCGAGACCTGCGAACTTTTGACGAAGCTCTGGGGCGGCCCGGCCAAGTAGGTCAGGGCTTGCCCTGACGGAATCAAGCCGTCGGTAGGAGAATCTGTCAGGGCAAGCCCTGACCTACGCACTGCTGGCCAAGGGCGTGCGGTAGGGGATCGCGTTGCGGCGGAAAAACGGTAACAATAGGCGTGCGTGGGGCGCCATGGAGAGAGAGAAAGGAGTTGTGCCTTGTTACCTTTCCCCGATCGACTCGATGCGGCCGTGCGGCGGTGTGGAAATCCGGTGTTGGTGGGCCTCGATCCCCGGCTGGAGATGCTTCCCGAAGGGCTGGCCCCGGCGGGCGACGGCCCCGGTCCGGCCGATCAGGCCGCCGCGTACGGGCGTTTTTGTCGCGGGGTGATCGACGTGGTGGCCCCGTTGGTGCCGGCCGTCAAGCCCCAGGCCGCTTTCTTCGAACAGATCGGGCCGCCGGCCATGAACGTCCTGGCCGAAATCATCGCCTACGCCCAGGAAAAGGGTCTGCTGGTGATCCTCGACGCCAAGCGGAACGACATCGGCTCGACGGCCGCGGCCTACGCCCGGGGGATGCTCGGTCCCGGCCAAAGCCCCTGGGGGGCCGATGCGATGACCGTCAGCCCCTACCTGGGCGACGACAGCCTCAGGCCGTTCGTCGACGTGGCTACCGAGCGGGCAGCCGGCGTGTTCGTGCTGGTGAAGACCTCCAATCCCGGCGGCGGCATGTTCCAGGACCTCGTGGCCGACGGCCGGCCGCTCTATCGGCACGTGGCCGCGTACGTCGAGGGGCTGGCCCGGCAAACAGCCGGATCGTGCGGCTACGGGGCGATCGGGGCGGTGGTCGGGGCAACGTATCCCCAGCAGCTTGCCGAGCTTCGGGCCGAGATGCCGCACACCTGGTTCCTCGTGCCCGGCTACGGCAGCCAGGGCGGCACGGCCGCCGACGTGGCCGCGGCGTTCGACCCCCAAGGCACCGGCGCGATCGTCAACAACTCCCGGGGCATCATCTTCGCCCACGCCCGCAGCCCGTACAAGGAACGCTTCGGCCCAGCCGCCTGGCAGGAGGCGGTCGAAGCGGCCACCCGCGATATGATCGATCAACTCCGCGCCGAGACCCCGGCGGGAGAACTCGGCAGGAAGTGACTCGGGTTGAGACGAGGGGATTCACCACGGAGGAACAGACGAAGAGATCCACCGGTCATTGCATCCGGTCCGCGCCGGCGCCCTCGGCTCCGGCTTCACCCTCCTTGGCCTCGCGACCGAGCAGCTCTCCCGTCAGCTTGTCCCACCGCACGGTGCGGTGATTCAGGCGGTGATACCCGTGGCAGTCCATGCAGCCGATCTCCTTGGGATCGGTCTTGGAAGGGCAGCGTTCTTGCCATCGCGTAATCACGTCGACGGGCGCCACGTCGTGCTCGTCGTGGCATTTCTCGCAGTTGGCCTGGATGTTTTCCGGCGGGAACATCGTATCCGGTGGCGTGATGTTGTCTTCGTCGTCGCGGTGCGCCAGCGACTTGCCGTGACACTCCATGCAGCCGACGTTCGCCTTGGCGTGCGCGTCGGCGAACACTTCTTCCTCGTAGTTGATGTGGCAGACGAAACAGGCCATGTTGTCGGCCACCGGTCCCAGCGGCACGGCCAGCGGATCGACTTCGGGCGGATCATCCAGCAGCAACGGCGCACCCTTGTCGATCACCAGCGGAGGCGGCCCTCCCGGCTTCTGGTCCTCGTTCTCGGCGGCTCGGGCCGTCGTCGTCACGATCAGTCCTCCGTCGCCCGGCCCACCGGCAGTGTATACCACGGCAGCAATACCCAACGATGCGAACAACACCGCCAATACGGTCGATCTCATGCTTGTTCCTTTCCTCCAACGGAGCCGCGCGCGCGGGTGGGCAGGCGGTTTGGCCTGCCCACCCCCTTTGGCGTGCCTGTCATTTTCTATTGTAATCAACCGCGCGGTCGATTACACGTATTCCCAGTTTTTCAGCCACTGATAATGGTAGGGCAGGTTGGCCCACGCCCGATCCATCGCCCGATCCAACTCGGCCTTCTCCTCGGGGTCCAGCTCGCGGCGTTCCATGACGGCCAGCGCCACGTTGTCCACCTGCTGGGGCGTGATCATGCCCGGAATCGGGGCCGTGATCGCCTGGTTGCAGAGGATGTAGCGAATGGTGAGCCGGGCAAGCCGGTTGTCCTCTTCGAAATTCGGGTCGTCCGGCGCGCTGGTGCCCTTGAACAGCGAGGTGCCGGCAAACGGCTTGATGCCGAACCAGCCGACGTCGCCCTTCTGCATCGCCGCCCATAGTCCGTCCGTGTCCTCGACCACCTTGGTCTTGGCGGTATAGGGCGTGACGATCACGTCGAAGGTTTCCGGGTAGGTTTCGATCATCCACTTGATGTGGGACCGGTGGTGCGAGGAGATGCCGGTGAATCGGGCACGGCCCGTCTGCTTGGCCCAGTTCAAGGCCTCGACCATCTCTTCGACTTCGTCGTTCTCGTGACGGGCGCTCTGCTCGTGCATGGTGATCCGCCAGAGGTCGACGTACTCCAGCCCGGTCTGCTTGAAGCCGCGATCGATGGCGGCCTTGAGGTTCTCGGTGATCCAACCCGGCGGCTTCGGAGTGCCTGCTTTCTTGGCGCTTTGGTATTGGCCGCTGAGGCCCCGCATCTCTTCCTGGTACCAGGAGAAGCCCAGGTGCATCTTGTCGCGGCGGCCCTTCAGCGCCTTGGAGTACATGATGACCTCCTGCACGGTGCAGGCATCGATGTAGTTGATCCCCCGCTCGATGCACCGGGTGACGAGGTCGTAGCGGTTCTTTTCGAACTCGGGGCTGTCCAGCTTGGCGCTGAGCCAACTGCTCCCCTGGAACAAACCCGGCACCACCAGGTTCACCCGCTTCCAGTGCCCACCCAGGCAGACGGCCGACGTCATCCAGTCGGTCTTGCCGCAGCGGCGATACTCCATGTCGGGGTTGTAGTTGACGATCTTGCTCGTGTCGGCCTTTTCGGGATTGCCGGCGTGGACCGTTTGCGTTGCGGCCAATCCGGCGGCCACTCCGGCTGCGGCGACGGCACCGTCGCGCACGAACTCTCGGCGAGTGATCTTGTCTGCCATACAGAGTCTCCTTCGATGATGTATGGGGGAACGGGAACGGCAAGTGCCGCGGAAGGCAAGTCGGGAGGGAAAACCAAAGCGACTATCTTCTCCCCATGCTAGCCCGCCGCGAAGGTTCTTGTCAAGACAATTAGGAACAGGGGCAGTCCTACCAGCCCCTTCGGGCTAGAATCCTCAATAAAATGCTTCCCCCACCACGGACTATCCGCGATCCTTGCCCGAAATGTGATGGGGGGGGTTCGGAACCCGAGGGTGCGGCGGGTCGAAGCGGAGCTTGCGCTCGGCTTTCGGGGCCGGCTTCTCCTCGGGCGGCTTCTTTTCGTCGGATTCCATCGATAATCTCCAACCCACAGCTTACCATCGCCCCCACAGGCCCCGCAACACGGAATTCCAGCCGCTCGCGGCTTCGCAAACAGCAAACCGACGCCCCGGCCCCTTCCCCCTTCTTCCCCTCTTTGCTAGTCTTTGCGGGAGATGACCGGAAATGGAGAAATCCCCTTTTGCGGAGGAAAACCCGTGGGCGAAACCACGCTCAGCGCCGAGCCGACCGAGACGTGCCGACGCATGCCACGCCGAAAAGACCTCGAGCCGGGCGAAGTCCTTTGCACTCATTGTGCAGCCAAGTGTTGCCGCTACATCGCCCTGGCCATCGACACGCCCGAGAGTTGGGCCGATTTCGAGTACATCCGCTGGTATCTGCTGCACGAGCGGGCGGCCGTCTTCACCGAGGAGGATACCTGGTACCTGCTGATCTACAACCGCTGCAATCACCTGCGGGACGACAACCTCTGCGGCGCGTACGAAACGCGCCCCCAGATCTGCCGCGAATACACCACCAAGAACTGCGAATACGAAGACCTTTGGGTCTACGATCACTACTGGGAAACGCCCGAACAGGTCGAGCAGTACGCCGAGGCCGTCCTCGGACCCCGATCGGGCCGCGGATTTCGCAGCCCCAAACCGAAGTAGCCCGGAGTGGAAAATGGGGACTGGCTCCGAGCCGCAAATAGCCTGAAAATCGCCGAGAAACGCTGCCGGGCGAAACTGCGGTTTGCCGTGCTGGGGAAGTACGGGTTCCTCTTCTCTGTTCACGACGCGCGAAGAGGTAGAATCAGAGAAGAGGAACCCGTACTCCTCCATACCGTCGACTTCGATGGACCGGAAATGGGACCACGAAGACCCCTGAAGAACCCGCAAAAGAGAGAACTCCTTTCGTGAGCAACCCCGAACGCATCACTCCCCGAACGCTCAAGGGCTTTCGCGACTATCTGCCCGAGGCGATGATCCCTCGCGAGCGGCTGATCGACACCGCGCGTCGGGTTTACCGTTCCTACGGATTCAGTCCCATCGACACGCCGGCGCTGGAGTATCTCGAGATCCTCGCCGGCAAGGGAGGCGAGGAGACCGACAAGCAGCTCTACAAGTTCCAGGACCACGGCGGCCGCTGGGTCGGTCTGCGGTTCGATCTGACGGTGCCGCTGGCCCGGTTCGCAGCCCAGCACATCAGCGCCTTGGGCACTCCCTTTAAGCGCTACCATATCGCCACGGTTTGGCGGGGCGAAAACACGCAACGCGGCCGCTACCGCGAGTTCATGCAGTGCGACTTCGACACCATCGGCACCCGCTCGATCGCCGCCGACGTGGAAACGGCCCTGGTCATCTACGACCTGTTCCGCCAGATCGGCTTCGAGGCGTTCACCATCCGGCTGAACAACCGCATGCTCTTAAGCGGGCTTTTGGAACGGCTCGGGCTGGTCGAACGCTCCGTGCCCGTCTTGCGGGCGCTGGACAAGCTGGCCAAGATCGGGCCCGTCAAGGTCGCCGAAGAAATGGCCGCCACCGCGCAGGCGACCACCAGGCAGGCCGAAGAGATCCTCCGCCTCTCCGCCGTCACCGGCACCCACGACGAAGTGCTCCGGCAGGTCGAACCGCTGGTGGCCGGCAGCGAAACGGGGCAAGAGGGCGTGGCCAAACTCGCGGAAATCGTCGCCGCCGTCAAAGCGGCCGGCGTCGGCGAACATCGCGTCGTGCTCGATGTTTCCATCGCCCGGGGACTGGATTATTACACGGGCACGGTGTTCGAGACCTTCCTGGACGCCCTGCCCGGCATCGGCAGCGTCTGTTCGGGCGGGCGCTACGACAACCTGGCCGAGTTGTACACGGCCCAGGAGTTGCCCGGCATCGGCGCCTCGCTCGGGCTGGACCGGCTGCTGGCGGCAATGGAGGAGTTGGGCATGGTCGAGAAGGTCTCGACTCCGGCGGCCGTGTTCATTCCCTATTTCGACAAGACCCGGCTGCACGATTACCTGCGACTGGCCGCCGCCGTGCGCCGCGCCGGGATCGGCGTGGAGGTCTTCCCCGATCCGAAGAAGCTCGGCCAACAACTCAAGTACGCCGACCGCCGCGGCTTCCGCGTGGCACTGATCGCCGGGGCGGACGAATTCGACAGCGGCACCTGCCAGATCAAGGACCTCCAGCGGGCCCAACAGCGCGTCGTGCCGCTGGAAGACGACGCCGCCAGCGTGATCGCGGCCGTGCGGGAGATCATCGCGGCCGGGCAAGAGTGAATCCGCCCCTTTTTTACCCGGTTGGCGCGCCGCGAGGCAACAATGGGCGTCTCTCGAATCCGCGCGGGTCGGCGCAAGCCATTTTCCTGCCGCCGGTTACGCCGACAGGGCCGAATGCCGCTAAGCCCGCCGGCGCGATTGTTTTCCGCCCCACGCTTGCGCGGTTGCGGACGGCCGTCGGTCGTGCCGG
>DATLAN010000519.1:0-5436 GCA_035527455.1 Thermoguttaceae bacterium | reverse complement strand
ACGTGGCTTCATCTCGCGGAGCGAGATGGCTACTTTTCTGGTTCATCCGAAATTCGCGTACCTGACGTCTTACCCCGGGGAAGTACGGGTTCCTCTTCTCTATTCCTGGCTGTTTGGAAGTACCGGAAAACGCTGTGTTTTTTCCCGGAAACTCGTGAATAGAGAAGAGGAACCCGTACTTCTGCCACCTCCACGGTACGCAAATCCCGGATGAACCACTTTTCTTGGGCAAATCCTCAACAAGGAAGCTGCTTTGCTTCCCATCCGAAGATCGATTAGAATGTAGACCCGTGACCACGGCCGATTTCGCCGAGCCCAGAACCGAAGGATGCCCCCTATGTCTGAGAAAACGACCAGGTTCGACCGACGGAGACTTTTGCAGAAGGCCGCCCGAGCCGGCGCCGCCTTGACGGTGCCGTGGGTGATTCCCGGGGTGGTTCTCGGCCGAGACGGGGCCGTGGCCCCCAGCGAGCGGGTCGTGCTGGGGGGGCTGGGGCTCGGCGGCCGAGGCACCGGCGACTTGAATTGCTTCATGAACAACCCCGACGTGCAGTTCGTCGCCATCTGCGACGTCCGCCGTCAGCGGCGCGAGGCCATCAAGAGCATGGCCGACAGCCGCTACGGGAACCAGGACTGCATGATGTACCGCGACATGCACGAGATCCTTGCCCGGCAGGACATCGACGCCATGCTGATCGCCACCGGCGACCGCTGGCACTCGATGGCTTCGATCACGGCGGCCCGCGCCGGCAAGGACGTCTACTGCGAGAAGCCCTGCTCGATGACCATCAGCGAGAGCCGGGCATTGGCCGACACGTTCCGCAAGTACGGTTGCATCTATCAGGCGGGCACGCAGCGCCGCAGCATCGGCAACTTCATCTTCGCCACCGAGTTGATCGCTGACGGCAAGCTGGGCAGGCTCCATACGGTCCATGCCAACACGCGCCCTCCGGGGACCAGCCATCTTTGGCTTCCCGCCGAGCCCGAACCGCCGGCGGATGAAGTCGATTGGGACAGGTGGCTGGGGCCGTGTCCCTGGCGGCCGTACAACTCCCGCTACGTCGGCGGCGGCTGGCGAGGCTTCTTCGATTTCCACGGCGGCGGGATTCTCGAATGGGGTGCCCACACGGTCGACCTCTGCCAGTGGGCCGCCCAGAAAGACGAAACCGCGCCGGTCGAGTACGTGCCCAACGAAGGCGGCGCGATCTGCACCTACGGCGACGGCCTGAAACTGGTGATGCGCAGCGACGGGTGGATGGGCCTGGGCACGTGCAGCGTCAGGTACGAGGGCGACGAAGGGTGGATCGAAACGGGCGACAGCGGCAAGTTCGCCATTCATCCCGAGTCGCTGCGAACCCAACGGACCGTCTTCCAGCAGCGCGGCACCGATCCGACCACCCACATCCGCAATTTTCTCGACTGCGTGAAGACCCGCCGGCCGGCCCACGCCAACTCCGACGTGGCCGCCCGATCGCACGTCGTCAGCCACGCGGCCTATATCGCCTGGCAACTCGGCCGGATGCTGCACTTCGATCCGGTCCGGGAGGAGTTCCTCGCCGACGAGGAGGCCAACCGCATGCGGTCCCGCGCGATGCGCCAGCCGTGGCGGATTTAGTTCGAACGTCACAACTCGTGCGCACGGCGCGCGTACGTTTGACGTAACCGGTTGTGATAACAACGTTTAGCGGGCGGGCTTGCCCGCCGTTTGGTTGCGGCCGAAGGCCGCGTTAGGAACGTGATGTCAGCGTCGACATGTAGAGCAAACAAGGAGAATTCCCTCATGCGTCCCATAAACCACCACCTGACACTGATCTTTGCGGCTTGTCTGTTTGCCGCCTTATCGCCGCCGCTTCTCGCCCAGCAACCGCCGCCGGCCGAGGGCACTCAGTCCGAACTCCTCGCCGTGCTTCAGTCCGACGCCCCGCTGTTCGACAAGGCGAAGGCGTGCCAGCAGTTGGCCGTCGTCGGCACCAAGGACGCCGTGCCCGTGCTCGCCCGGCTGCTGGCCGACGAAACGCTGGCCCATTACGCCCGGTTCGCGTTGGAGCCGATCCCCGACCCGGCGGTCGACGAGGCGCTGCGAGCGGCGATGGGCCGGCTCGAGGGGAAGCTGTTGGTGGGCGTGATCAACTCGATCGGCATGCGGCGCGACGCGGCGGCCGCGGACGGGCTCGGCAAGCTGCTGTCCGGCAGCGATGCGGACGTGGCGGCGGCGGCTGCGTCGGCGTTGGGGCGTATCGGCAGCCTGGAAACGGCCCGGACGCTCCAGGCGGCGCTGACGTCCAAGACGACGGCGCCCCCGGCGGTCCTGGGCGATGCGTGCCTGACGTGCGCGGTCAACCTGCTCGAGGCCGGCCAGCGCGAGCAAGCCCTGGCGCTCTATGGTGCGGTGCAGCAGGCCGATGTGCCGAAACACGTCAAGATCGCCGCCCTGCACGGAGAGATCGGCGCCCTTGGTCCGCGAGGTCTTCCGCGGTTGGTCGAGTGTCTCCGCTCGGACGACAAGGCGACGTTCCAGGTGGGACTGCGGATGGCCCGGGAACTGCCCGGCGACGCGGTGACCGAAGCGCTGATCGAGGAACTGCCCAAGCTCGCGGCCCGGGCCGGCGGTCCTGCCGACGCGAGACAGGCGCTGGTGATCCACGTGTTGGGGGCCCGAGGCTCCGGCGCGGCCCTTCCCGTCGTGCTCGAAGCGGCCCGAAACGGCGCGGCGGAGACTCGCCTGGCGGCAGTCCAGGTGCTGGCCGATCTGGGCGACGCGACGGCCGTGCCCGTGCTCTTGGCCGCAACCGAGGCAAGCGACGAAGACCTCGCCCGGGCGGCCCGCGAGAGCCTGACCGAACTGTCCGGAGCCGAGGTCGACGCGGCGTTGGCCGCCATGCTTCCCAAGAGCGAAGGCCCCACGCGATCGATGTTGATCGGCCTGGTGGGAGGGCGGGGAATCGTCTCGGCCGTGCCGGCCCTGTTGAAGGCGGCCGACGATAACGACCAGGAGATTCGCCTGGCGGCCATCGAGGCGTTGGGGTTCACCGTCGGGCCCGACGACCTGCCTGCGTTGATCGGACGGCTCGTTGGCTCCGGCACGCCCGAAGTCACGGCGGCCACGAAAGAAGCCCTGCGCAAGGCCTGCCTGCGGATGCCCGACCGTGACGCTTGCGCCGCGCAACTACTCGAGCGGATGCCGACGGCTTCCACCTCCGGCAAGAGCGACCTGCTGGATCTGCTCGGGGAGCTTGGCGGGACGAAAGCGCTCGAGGGTGTTTCGGCCGCCGCCGGCGACGGCGACGAAGCCGTGCAAGACGCCGCCACCCGCGTGCTCGGCGAGTGGATGAGCCCCGACGCCGCGCCCGTGCTGCTCGAATTGGCCACCGCGGGCAACGACAAGTTCAAGATCCGCTGCCTGCGCGGCTACATCCGGATCGCCCGGCAGCTCGACGTTCCCTTGGCCGAACGGATTACCATGTGCCGGCAGGCGCTGGACATCGCACCGCGGGACGATGAGAAGAAGCTGGTGCTGGACGTGCTGGCCCTTTATCCTTCGCCCGAGTCGCTTTCGCTGGTCGTGCCGTACTTGGACAACGCGGGCCTGAAGGAGGCGGCAAGCACGGCGGCCGTGGCGATCGCCGAAAAGATCCTCGACCCCCATCCGGCCCCGGTCGCCGAGGCGATGCAGAAAACGATCGAAGCCACCGGCGACGCCGACCTGGCCGCACGCGCCAAGAGGCTGCTGCGGCAGGCCAAAGCGAAGTCACCGTAGGTCAGGGCTTGCCCTGACGCGCACCCGGTCAAACACCGGGTCAAACACCCGGTCAAACACCCGGTCAGATATCCACAGAGCTTTGCGTCAGGGCAAGCCCTGACCTACGGCTCTTTCCGTCAGGGCAAGCCCTGACCTACGGCTCCTACTCCAACCGTGTTGTCCCCGAGAATTTACCTGTTTTATGAGGACCCAAGCGATGTGGCGATTCGGCATCTGCGTTGGCTGTGTGGTGATTGTCCTGTTGGCGTCGGCTTCGGCCGGCCCGGCGGAAGCGAAAGAGGTAAGCACGCTCGAGATCGGGGCCGCCGCGCCCGACTTCGAGTTGCCCGGCGTGGACGGGAAGACGTATCGGCTGGCGGATTTCGCCGACGCCGAGGTCTTGGCGATGATCTTCACCTGCAACCACTGCCCGACCGCCCAGGCGTACGAAGACCGGCTCATCCGGCTGCACGCCGACTACAAGGATCGGGGCGTGGCCGTGGTGGCCGTTTCGCCCAACGACCCGAAGGCCGTGCGGCTCGACGAACTCGGCTACTCGGACCTGGGCGATTCGTTCGAAGACACGAAGATCCGGGCGAAAGACCGAGGCTTCGAGTTTCCGTATCTCTACGACGGCGAAACGCAAGCGACGTCGGCCGCCTACGGGGTGCTGGCCACGCCGCACGTCTTCATCTTCGACGCCCAACGAAAGCTCCGCTACGTGGGCCGCATCGACGATTCGGACGTGGCCGAGGTCAAGTCGCATGACGCCCGCAACGCGATCGAGGCGCTGCTGGCCGGCAAACCCGTGCCGGTCGAGAAGACGCGGGTCTTCGGTTGCTCGACGAAGTGGTCCGACAAGCGTCCCAGCGCGGTCGAGTCGCTCGAGCGGTGGGACGCCGAGCCCGTCTCACTGGACACGATCGATGCGGAAGGCGTCAAGGACCTGGCCAAGAACGACACAAACAAGCTGCGGCTGATCAGCGTCTGGGCCACGTGGTGCATCCCGTGCGTCGAGGAGCTGTTGGAGCTGGTCACGATCAACCGGATGTACCGCCGCCGCGGTTTCGAGATGATCACCATCAGCCTCGACGGCGTGAAGAGTCGGGAGCAGGCGCTGGAGGCCCTCACCGAGAAGCACGTCTCCTCGAAGAACTACCTCTTCAGTTCGACCGACAAGGACAAGCTGGCCGAGGCGCTCGATCCCCAGTGGCGCGGGCCGGTCCCCTACACGGTGCTGATCGCCCCCGGCGGCAAGGTGATCTATCGCCAGCACGACGCGATCGATCCCCTGGAGTTGAAGAAAGCCATCGTCGAACACCTCGGCCGGACGTACGCGAGTAGGTAGGGATTGGGGATTGGGGATTGGGGATTGGGGCCGCTAGCTCCTAACCGCCAAGCGGCAGAGCCGCAGCCAAACGGCGGGCAAGCCCGCCCGCTAAACGTTGTTATCACAAATGGTTACGTCAAACATGCGCGCCCCCTGCGCAAAAGTTGCCACACAAGTCCCCAATCCCCAATCGGAGCCGATCCATGTCGAACTTCACTTCCCGTTTCCACCTTGCATGGTGTTTGGTCCTCCTGCTTCCCTTGGTCGCACAGGCTGCGAAAAACGACTGGGCCGAAGGGACCCAGCAACGGGCCGACGGCGCCACGCGAGACTGCTACAATCGAGCGGGCATGTTGCCGTGGGACCA
>DATLAN010000518.1:0-5018 GCA_035527455.1 Thermoguttaceae bacterium | reverse complement strand
GAACAACACGCACCCAACAGATACGACCAACCAGCAGAACGAACTGCTCGATTGGCAACAGAAAACAAAAAACAGCACTCGAAAAGAGTCTAACCGTCTCGTCCTGTAATAGATTCACGTCCTAGGAGCGAGACGGCTACTTTGAGAGAAGGTGCCGTAGAGTAGAAAAGCCGCACTCCGGCGTCAAGAGCAGTCGGACTCGTAGAGCCGCCGGGCGACTTCTTCGGCATGAAAGAGCAGCCACTTCTTGCGGGTGTAGACGGCGTGGCCGGCGAGGTGTCGGGCGATGCCTCCTTCGGGTCGGCCGTAATCGACCAGAAGCGCGGTTCCGGCGTCGGGAACGATGGCCCCGGCCTGAAAACGTTCCCGTCGGCCGGTCTCGGATAAATCGTGTTGCAGCAACCGCCGCAGACGGTTGTCGGCTACCCATGCCCGCCAGGAAAACACGCTGGGCATCACGTTCGTGCCGGCGATTCCCAACTGCTGCACGTAGTCGCCGTCGGCGGCCTTCATGACGTCGTGGAACTTCGGCGGGAACGGTGCGCGGTATTCCGGCAGGCCCGCTCGGGGACGGTGGTGGATGAAGTGCAGCAGCCGTGAATATCCGCCGGGAGCCCAACCGTAGCGGATCGGCGTGCCGAACGTGACCATGTCCAGCCCCACGCCCGCAAAGGGAGAGAGTTTGCCGACCAGCAACTCGTGGACCCTCCTCCAAACGGGAATGTCGACGCATCCGAAGACGGGCCAGCGGTAATAGATCTTCGAGGCGTCGAAGAACCGGTCCACCGCCTGGCGATCGCCGGCCAGCAGGTTGGTCATCAGGGCGAAGACGTTTCCGGCGTGGCTGTGGCCCCAAAGCAGGATACGTCGGCCGGGTGGTACCTCGAGCGAGGCCATCTCGTCGATCAGTCGCACGGCCCCGTCGCTGCGCCCGATGTGGTGGTTCTCGCTGGACCAGTGGAACAGCCGCACGGGGATCGGCCGCTCGCCCTCTTGGTGCAGGGAGGTTTCCAGGCAACGCGCATAGTTGGACGTGTAGTTGCCGGCCTCGCCGGCCACTTTATCGACGATCCGCTTGATCGCGCGGCGAACCGCCTTGCCGGCGGCGGGCAAGACGCGTCCCAACTCGCCCATGACGCCCAAGGCGTCGGTGCCCACGAACGTTCCGTGGACCAGGTAGATGCACTGCACGCCGGCTTGCCGGAAAGTCGCGCCCACCTGCCGCATCCGCTGCCGGAACGCTTCAGACCCCACTGGGGGGGAAAGCGTCGGGCTTAACAGATGGTGTGGTGAAGTGGGGGGCGTGGTCTTGTAGACTTGGTGTCGGAACAGGTTGGCCTGTGACATCGCTCGCTCCGCCGGGGTCGATACGGTGAACTGTGATCTCTTCGAACCGATGCCCCAGGGTGCCCGACCAGGTCTCGTACGGCCGGCCCTTCCGCTCGTCGCCTTGGAAGAAGGCGAGGTACGTCATGACGTCCGAGGCGATGAACTCGTGTTCGCCCGGTGCCAACTGCGTCCGGCCGTACACCCGACGCCACGTACCCGCGTTGAAGTACGTCTGGTCGAGCACGTATCCTTCGGCGTAGCTGGCGTCCAGGGGCACGATTTCCGCCGTGTGCGTGTGTCCGTAGACGACGTGTTTTGCCCGACGGTTGCGGAAGTCCGGCTCGGTCAAGGCATGCCGGTGGTAGGAACTGCCCGAGGAGCCGCAGATCTTCCCGATCCAGTCGACGATCGAGCTGGCCCAACCGATCGAGAGCCGTTTGCTGAATTTCAACGCCCGCTCCAACCCGTCGACCAGGTCGAACGGACTCCACGTGTCGCGCTGCCGGACGAACTCGATGCCCAACAGTTCGTCGGCCAGCCGGTCCCAGACGGTCTTGACCCGTTTTCGCACGGCCGGTTGCGGACAGGTGCGCTCCAATAGCCCGTCGATCCAAACGGGAATCAGCAACAGCGGCCGGACGTTGTCGATCTCGCGCAGCCCGACGACCGTCGCGGCCGGCAACTCGCCACCCAATCCCCATTCCACCTCCGCCGAAAACCGGTTGATTAACTCGATCACGATCACGTCGCCGAGGCTGCCGGCGTCGCGGTCTTCCTCGAAATTGAAGGGGTCGAATTGGTCGCCGTGCCGCGCGGTCGCTTTGTGGCGACGCATCGTCGACAGCAACTCGTCGCTCTCGGTAATGTCATGCGGAAACGGTCGATCCGCGCAGTTCGCCAGCCCCATGTGTTCGATCACCGTCCGTCGCAGGGTGTCGTAGTTGGGACCGGGCAGGTGATAGAACCAGTCGTGATTGCCCACCATGTAGTGGATGCGGACCGGGACGGGTTGGCCTTCGCTACGGTGGTCGGGTCTGGCCACTCTCAGCGCCGGCGGCACGCTGAGCCCACCGTCGACCGTCAAACCGCGGAGCACGGCCAGCGCGTCGGCGTTGTTCTGCAGGATCTGATCGGTGATTCGCGTAACCTGGTCCACGAATTCCGGTGCGTGCGGGTTCCCCCAGGGGCGGACGTTCGATCGGGCCAGCCAGCGGGCGGAGCGGATCACGTCGAGCACGTCGCCCAGCAGCACCACGTCGATTCGTGCGATCGGCCGATAACTCCCGTCGGCCCGCCAGGAAGCCGCCACGGCCAGTTCCTTCAGCCGCCGGGCGAAGATCGAAAAGGCCCCCGGCGGGATGGTTTCCCCGGTCGACCCGTCGGTCAGGTGCAGATCGCTGACGATAACGAGCATAGCCGCCCCCCCGTCCTTTAGCGCGCGCACACACCGTCCAGTGCGCTTGGTAGCGCATTGGCATCTATCGGCCCCCAGCCGCGCCGGACCTGAGGATTATTCCGTCCGGGCAAGATAAAGCCGCGACCGCTGGTCGCGCCACAAAGCCGCGACCGGTGGTCGCGCCGTTTTCGTGCGTGAACCGTTCCAGGGAACTTTTTCGGGTTGGAACGTCGGTCCCCATTTTTCGGGCGCGACCACCGGTCGCGGCTTTATATGGTATACAATAACGATATGTGCGGACGCTTCACGCTTCGAGCGCCGGCCGGCGTGGTGGCCGAGGAGTTTGCCCTGGTCGGGGTGCCGCCTTTCGCCGCGCGGTTCAACATCGCGCCGACGCAGCCGGTGCCCGTCGTGCGCCTCGACCCGCGGCAGACCGAGACGCCGCGAGAATGGGCCTGGCTCCGCTGGGGTTTGATACCCGGCTGGGCCAAGGACCCGTCCATCGGCAACCGCATGATCAATGCGAGGTCGGAAACCGTGGCCGAGAAACCGGCCTTTCGCGCGGCGCTGCGGTGTCGGCGATGCCTGGTGGCGGCCGACGGGTTCTACGAGTGGCAACGCACGGGCAAGCACAAGCAGCCCTACTTCATCCGCATGCGCGACGATCGTCCGTTCGCCTTCGCCGGCCTTTGGGAATCGTGGGAAGGCCCCGACCACGCGGCGGTCGAGTCGTGTACGCTTCTGACGACGGGACCGAACGAGCTGATCCGTTCCATTCACGACCGGATGCCCGTCATCTTGGCGCGGGGCGACTACCAACTTTGGCTCGATCCGGAGATTCGAGAGCCCGAGCCGCTGGTCCCGCTTTGGAAGCCCTATCCGAGCGAAGAAATGGCGGCCGTGCCGGTCGGCCCCATGGTGAACGACCCGGCCAATGAGGACCCGAAGTGCATCGAGCCGCAGCGCGATCTTTTCTCGTGACCGCCAGCAGACTCCGGCGGGACTGTAGACGATCGGGCAAGTGTCGTGCAAGCCTCATCGGTAGCCGTCCGTCTGCCCGTTGCCGTTCGGCGGAATCGAATCCCATCGGATCCCCTCGCCGCTGCCGTCTCCCATGAAGCGGATCAGACGCAGTTTCTGGTTGCGGTTCAACGAGTTGATCGTGTCGTGCAGCCGTCGTTTGGAATCCTGACAGGGATGCGGAGGCAAGGGGTCGTCGATTCGCACGGGCCACTGCTCCTCCTCGAACGCGGCCAGGATCCGTTCCTGGTTGACCGCGGGCACCTTGAACTGTTTGACGATTTCTCGGCCCAAGCGAAGCTCTTGGCGGTCCCGGTCCCACTTGGGTTGCACGGTTTGCGTCCTGCCGCAATCACACGCGTTTGGTTCCGAAACCACGCGGCCGTTGGTCCCGGAGCCTTCCTCTGCCAGCCGGCGGACGACGGCGATTCCGGATTCCGTGAGGATGAAACACGTCTTCTCGCCGAAACTCAGCCCGCTGCGTCGCAGGAAGGAACGTGTTCTCCCGTCGCGTGATTCGACTTCGCACGCGTGTTCCACCAGTCCTTTGGACACCAGCCAACGAAGCTCGCTGTGCGTGCAGCCGCGTCGTTGCAACTCCTCGATTTCCACGGCGAAGTCCCAGACCCCGCACCGCACCTCTTCGGCCGACTGGTAGGCTTCCCACAGGACACACAGGACCGTACGGCCTCGCGGAACGTCCGAGGCTTTGGCATGATCTGCACTTCGAATCGGTCCAACAAAGAATATCCCAGGTCTGGCGTCCGCGGCGTCCGCTCCTGAATGATTCATCACGTACTCCCGGAGGTTAGGGTCGGTTTTCGCAGTCGAACACGTCCTTGTCACGTCACACTTCCTTACCGGCTGCATACGGCCGGCCCGTGTACGAAGAAGGCAGCAATCGCCGTGCCGGGCGCTGTCCGAGGCTCTTCAAGTGTTCTTTCGATCCGCTTCGATGTCCGTGTTGCCGACAGGAGCCGTGCATCCGGAGAACACGGCGCGCCATCCGAGGATCGAGCGGCGTACCGGTGCGGTAAGCAAGGGTCGCATGGTAGCGGAACATGTAGAGTTCACCGGAAAATGCTTCCGCTGTCTTTGTTTCAGGCGCCAAGGCACAACGCGCGCAACCGCTCCGTTTACAGTCCGGCCTGGAGGTTGGCCGAACTGGCATCAAACGATTGTTCGGCGGTTTGGCGTCAAGTCTGGGATGTCACGGTGGGTGGCACGCCCTGAGGAACGAAGGGCGTGTTTTCCCGACATATCACGCCCTTCG
>DATLAN010000517.1:0-4948 GCA_035527455.1 Thermoguttaceae bacterium | reverse complement strand
CGCCGGTGACGTAGAGTTTCCATGGGTTGCGGTCACTTGACGGTTCCCCGCGCGTGGGTCGCCTTTTTCGCTCCAGACATACGATTTCTCGCCATGGATCTTGCACGGAACGAACGCCCCGGTCCCTCGAAATGCCTTGTGGCGATCGTCTGGGTGCTTGTGCTCGGCTACGTCGTCTGCTTTGCCCTGCAAACGCGAGACTACTTCATCGACGACGCCTATATCGGCTTTCAATACGTCCGCAATCTGCTCGCCGGGCACGGCTTCGTGTTTCAACCCGGCGACGCGCCGGTCGAAGGGGTCACCAACATCGGCTGGTTGCTCTTGTTGACTCCGCTGGCGGCAATCACCGAACCGACCACCGCAGCCAAGGCCTTGGGTTTCGTGTTGGTGATCGCCGCCTTGGCGCTGACGTTCCTGCTGGGACGGCATCTGGCCGCTCGATTCCAGCGCCGAGAAGGGTTCTCCAGCCTCGTGCTCGTTCCCCTGGTGCTGTTGGCATCGAGTTTCGACTTCCTCTACTTCACGCTGGCGGGCATGGAGACCGGACTGTTGGCCGTGGTCTTGCTGGTGATGGCGTGGATCGCCGTGCGGCGGCCGGGATCGTTGTGGCTGCCCGTGCTCGGGGCGATTGCCTTCTTGATCCATCCCGAGGCGATCGTGACCTATCCTCTGTATTCGCTGCTCTTGCGGCCGCCGCAGGTGAACCGCCGGCGCGCGTGGTCCGGCAACTTGTTGCTGGCGGTGCTGGTCGGCGCGCTGACGGCGATTCGCTGGGGTTATTTCCACGACGTGGTTCCCAACACGTTCCACTCGAAGCCGAGCCACCCGTTTCAGATCCTCGTCAACGGCTACCAGTTCATCATCGGCGCCAACGCGAACTTCTCGTTTCCGATCACCGGTTGGCTGGCGGTGCCGATCTTCGGGTTCGGGTATTACCGGCTGCGTCGCGCGGCGCCGGCGGCGGCCGGTATGCTCGGGGCCATCGCCGCGACCGGTCTGGCCTTCTGTGTTTACTCGCCGCCCGACTGGACCGGCATGGGACGCTATCTCGCGCCCTATCTGCCGGCCGTGCTCCTGCTGTTCTGGGTCGGGTTGGTCGAGGTGGTCCACCGCCTGTTCGCCCGGGTGCCGCAACCGCTGGCCCGCCCGCTGGCCGTCGCGATGGTGGTCGTTTTGCTCGTGGCGACCGGTCTGCTCGACCGTGCGGCCAAGATGGCCAGGATGGAGACCTTCCCCGGATACGTGCTGGCCGGCAAGAACCTGGTCGGCCCGTCGCTATGGATCCGCGACCACTTGCCCGACGATGCGACGATCGCAACACGGCGGATCGGGGCGTTGGCCTACTACGGAGGGAGGTCGATCTTCGACTACGCCTTCGGCCTGCCGGACCGGGAGGTGGCCCGACTGGTGGCCGAGGTGGGCGGCCGATTCCAGAGTCCCGGAACCCCCGCGCTGGCTCCGCTGTGGCAGGCCCGGGCACCCGACTATCTGCTCGAAGACGCCGACATGATGGAGCTGATCATTTCCCAGGCCGGCGGCACGCAAGACCGGTTTTCGATCCACGGGCTGGACTACGGGGTGATGCGGCACTTTCAGGTGGGAAAAGGCTCCCGATGGGTCTTGGCTTGCCGAATCGAATCCCCATCCCAACTACCAAGAACGATAGCGGCCCGACAGTCGTAACCGATTGCCGGGCCTAAACTTAGAGCGAGGGCGAGGGGACTCGAACCCCCAACCACCGGATCGACAGTCCGATACTCTAACCAATTGAGCTACGCCCCCACGAAACTCGTATTTTAAGGATACCACAAAACCGATCGGCGACAAGTGCCTTTGGCCATTCCTGCGTTTTTTGCTCCGGCTCGATCCCAACGGCGGCCAACGACGACCGAAACGCCCCGATCGCGTCCCTTGACGGGTGTTCGCCAACGGACAAACCGTGGGCTAAGCTTGAGTAGCGCATGGAAAAACAACGGAATAGGGGAACCGAGCATGCACCGCTGGTGGAATGACATCCTGCGAATAATTGATCGAATGGGCCCCCAAGAGTGGGTGCTCGTTTCCGTCGTAGCGATCTTCCTGGGCGCATTTTGCCTGCGAGGATTCGGGTCGCGGTCGAAGTATTGAATCGCTGAAAGTTACCGGCCGTCATGGATCTTTGGGCGACCCGCATTCCGATCCCTTTGGCGTTGGCGGTGGTGCCACCCTCGCCAAAAAAGTCTACAAGTCGTTCTCGCGCAACCACTTACTACCGTTGCAGTTCGAACGGCTCGCCTTTGAGCTTCTCGATCGCCTCTTTCTGATCCGCGGTCAACAGCCCGAGAGCCTTCTCGTCGGCTTCATTGCGGATCTTCTGGATCTTCTCCCGCAACTCGGCGAACTTCGCGCGGCGCGCTTCTTCACTGAGGTCGCGCAGCCCGCTGAAGGCCGCGAAAATCTTCTCCTCGGTCGCCTTCTCCAGCGCGGCCGCTTTCTCCTTCTGCTCGTCGGTGAACTTCAGCCGGCCGGCGATGAACTGGTTGTTCACGCCGTACACGGCACCTCGGACCTGAAGACGGATCTGGTAGAGCCGCATCATCTGCTCGCCGGAAAGCACTTCGCGGATCAGTCCCCGGGCCTTTTCGTCGAACTGATCGGCCAGTTCGGCGATCTTCGCCCGTTGCTGCTGTCGATCCTCGATTTCCCGCAGACCGGCAAATTGTTCGCTCATTTCCGTCCGGAGCTTCTCGCCGATCTCCTTCACCTTGCCGACCTGGTCTTCGGCGAGCTTCAATTCCTTTTGGACCTGTTCCAGGCTCAGCAATCCCAGGAAGCTGCCTCGCATCATTCCGCCGCCCCGTCGGCCTGATTCGGGAGCCTGCGCTTGTGCCGCGTGAACCAGTGCCGCGACCAACAACACGGTCATGGCCACCACCAACCAGTTTCGGACTCGGGTCATGTCATTCTCCTTTGCTGCGTAGTAAGGAAACGATTCGGCTCTGTCAGGGCACTCGGGACCTTCCCGAGAAGATTGGCCCTTGTCCCACTGCCCGGATTCTCAGAAGCGCAACCGGGCTTGTCAAGCATTTTCTTGCCAACGGTCCGTTTTCCGAGAAAGCCTAGCATCATGTGGAACACGAGGTCGGCTTTACACCGAAAGAGGGTCACTCGCCGCTACAGGAACTCGGATCCGCCGTGTATCGAACCGCATTACCGCCAGGAAAACCGCCACACAAACGATCCATTCCATATAGATCACGTGCGGCACCACGCGGACCGCGGGCACGAGTTGCCACAGCGCCATGACGGCGATTCCCGCCAAAATGGTCCAGAAGGCCGAGCCCGCGCGGCAGAGTCTCGGGGCATAAAACGTGAACAGGATGACCACCGTCAGCCCGGTCATCAGGCTCAGCCCCTGCATCAAGGCGTCGAGGATGTCGCCGATTTGCAGGGCCAGGGCGAGCGTGACGACCCCGATGATCAAGACCACGCACCGGTTCAGCCGGAGTTGATGCTCGTGGTCGGTTTCGGGTCGAACGTGCCGCAGGTAGACGTCGCGGACAACCACGGTCGACGAACTCAGCAGCAGCCCGCACGCGGTCGATACGTCGGCCGCCCAGAGCGCCGCCAGGGTAATTCCCGCCACCAAAGGATCCAGGCTGCCGACCATTTTCGGCAGTGCGGTCGTGCCGTCTTCGATTTCCGGGAAACACGCCTTGGCCGCCACGCCGATCAGAGCGGCCAGGAAACTGACGGGCAGGATGAGCAATCCGCCCAGCAGGAACCCGTTTCGGGCGGATTTCTCGCTGCGAGCGGCGAAGGCAATTTGCACCGTGGCCTGGAAGCCGATATTGCAGGTGACCATCACCAGCGTGAAGATGAGGATGTTGGCCAGCCCGAAGCCTTCGACCGGGTGGAGATAGTTTTGATCGGCCGGGAGCAATTCGGCCAGCTTGTCCAGGCCGCCGGCGGCCTGAACGCTCAACACGGCCGCCAGCGTCACGCCTCCGTAAATCAGCGTCACGTTGAGGATATTGCCCAGGCTCGCACTCCACAGGCCGCCGACGATCGTCAGGGCGATGAACACGATCGCGCTGAAGATCATCCCGTGCTGCCGGGTGGTGAAGACTTCCGGCAGCAACTGGTGCAGGATGGCGCCGCCGGCGACGTACTGCAGCGACGTGATCACGATCTGCACCATCACCTGGACGGCGACGCAAGCGACATGGGCCGCCTTGTCGTAGCAGTCCTCGAAGAGCTGCGGCACGGTGACGATATCGAGCCGGCGAAACCGCCGGGAAACCACCAGCCCGACCACGAACGCCGATACGGCCCAGGCGACTCCGTACCAACCGGCGGCCAGGCCTTGGCCGGCGAACGCCTTCGTCGCCACCCCGATGGTCGTGGCCCCGCCGACGGCCAGACCGGTGAGCGTAACCGCCACCAGTGGGGCGGGCAATCTTCGGCCGGCGAGAAAGAACCCCTCCTTGCCTCGCTTGACCAATCGGCTCGCGTAATACCCGATCGCGAACAGCACGACGATGTACACGACCACGATCAGCAGGGGGATATTCATCGACGGTGCGAAGGCTTTCCGCTGGAGGCCAAGTCGGGAGGTCGTCGGTGGCTGGGGGTGCCGGGAGTGTGGCGGTCATTATAGCGGCGAAGTTTGGGAAAGGAACCGAACACGCGGCCTAGGGTTCATCCGAGATTCGCGTGCCGGATCTCTTGCTCCGCGGAAGTACGGGTTCCTCTTCTCTATTCCCGGCTGTTTGGGACTGCGGGAAAACGCTGTGTTTCTTCCCAAAAACCGGTGAATAGAGAAGAGGAACCCGTACTCTCGCTGTTCCCACGGTACGCGAATCCCAGATGAACCCGGCCGACGGACAGAATTCATTGTGAGGCAATGAGTTAGGGCCTCGGAAAAACAACTTGTTCCTTGGGGTGGCACGCCCTGAGGAACGTA
>DATLAN010000516.1:0-4415 GCA_035527455.1 Thermoguttaceae bacterium | reverse complement strand
ACGAACCGCATCACCTCCGGCGTGGTGCGGTAGCCGTACTTGCGGATCAGCTTGTCGATCTCCGGGTCTTCGCCGAACGTACCGACCGCCGGCGCCAGCACGACCAGTTCGCCGTCGTCGGCGATGGCCATCCGCGTGCGGTAGATCGCCTTGTTGCCCAGCCAGGTGCTGTGGAACTCTTCGGGGTCGAGGTACACGACCATCTTCCGCGGTTCTTCGTCGAGCACGGTGAAGTTCACCTCGACGGAAAGCTCCGCCGCCCGCCGGAAGCACTCCGCGTCGTCGCCGATGAACAGACCGCGGACGGCCAGGCTGCCGTCATCGCGCGGGCCGATCACCGTGAGCACGAACACCAGCGGCAGATGGCGGCAGAAGTGATCCTGGGCGTAGTTGAGGATCCGCCGCAGGGGCGTGTCGGCCCGGCCCATCATGCGTTCCATGCCGTAGGCCGCGCCGATGAAGTGGCTTTCGTTGATGCCCTCGGCGCCGCCGGTCCCGATGAACACGTTCTTGTTGTAGTTGGCCATTCCGATGACTTCGTGGGGAACGACCTGCCCGATCGAAAGGATCAGGTCGTGCCCGCCCTGCCAGACCAACCGGTTGAGCTGGGCCGGCCACGGCTTGGCGCAGAGCCCCTCGGTGGCCTCGGCGACGAACTCGGCCGGCACCTCGCCGATGGTGACCACGTCGTTGCGCCAATCGTGCTCGCGGAAGAGCGTCTTGGGAACCGTAGGAAACATCCGCCCGAGTTGCTCGGCGGTCATCGGCACGTGCGTGCCCAGCGCGGGCATCACGTCGCGGAGCCGCCGGCCGAAGTACTCGTGGACCATGCAGGTCAGCGGCCCGGCCATGCTGTTCAATCGCGTAAAATCCGGTGGCAGCGCCAGGACCTTGTTCCTCGGCCCAAGTTGCTCGAACGTGGCCGTCAGCGCGGCCTTCAGGTCGGCTTGCGTCAGGTCGGCCGAAGGCGATCCCTCGGCGAAGAACGTCGGCATCCTCAGGCACCTTTCTTCAAGTGCTTCTCGATTTCCTCGGGCCCAAGCGGCAGCAGCCAGACGTTGCGGAAATGGATCTTGTTGCCGTGGTTCTGGAAGTGCAACGGGCCGGGCTCGGGGCCTTCCTCCTGGCCGTGGCCCGTCTTTCGGGGAACCTCGACGTTGTCGTGGATCTTCTTCCCGTTGTGAACGACGCTGATCCGGGCGTCGGCCGTTTTCTGGTCCCCGTTCCAGCGCGGCTGGCAGAAGACGATGTCGAAGGTCTGCCACTCGCCCAGCGGCTGGCAGGCGTTGACGTCGGGCGCCTTGAATTGATAAATGGCCCCGCAGCCGCCTTTCTGGGGCTCTTGGCCGTAGCTGTTGAGGATCTGGATCTCGTAACGCCGCTGGATGTAGACGCCGCTGTTGCCGTTGGCGCGCCGGCCGTCGTCGCGCGGCTGGATGTTGAATTCCACGTGGAGCAGGCAATCGCCGAATCCGTCCCTGGTCGTCGTGCCCTCGCGCAGAAAGCCGTCTTCCGCCTTGCCATCGAGCCACTTCGAAGTATCCGAGCCGTCGAACAACACCACGGCACCCTCGGGCGGCTTGTCCGAACCCGGCTCGGCCAAGGCAAGCAACGGGAAGAGTGCGGTGGTCAGAAGAACAGCCAGCACCATCGTTTTCATCGCGTGGTCTCCCAGCAGGTGTTTCAATATTCCGGAATCCCGGCAAGTTTCACTCCCATCGACGATAAACCATCCGCCCCGGGAAAGCAAGTGGCGACGGGTCGGGCAAGATCACTATAGTAACCGTCTCGCTCCGCGAGACGAAGCTACATCTCGCGGGAGCGAGATGGCTACGGTGCCAGGATTGCTCCGCCCCGCCTACAGGGCCTCCGGGCCGAGTTCTCCGGTGCGGATGCGAACGGACTGCGCCAGATCGGAGACGAAGATCTTGCCGTCGCCGACCTCGCCCGTACGGGCCGACTGAATGATCGTATCCAGGACGGTTTGCAGCCGCTGCTCGGGAACGACCACTTCGATCTTGATCTTGGGTACGAAATCGACCTGGTACTCCGCGCCCCGGTACATTTCCGTATGGCCCTTCTGTCGGCCGAAACCGCGGACCTCGGTCACCGTCATCCCTTGTACACCCTGTTCCGTCAAGGCGTTCTTGACGTCTTCGAGCTTGAAGTGACGGATGATCGCCTCGATCTTCTTCATCAGCGGACTCCCAACTGAAAGGAACTCCTCCGGCACAACGGGGCCGAGTCCCGGCGGATCTTGACTTTCATGTTTGCCAAATCGGTAAGTTATTCTTCGGCCGCCCCGTCTGAATGTAGCCGCCGGGACCGCTCGTGTCCAGCACGGTCGCCGATCGTTAGAGCAGGATATAGCCTTCCTCGCCGTGCTCGCTGAAGTCGAGGCCCTCGATCTCCTCCTTCTCCGAGACGCGCAGGCCGATGAGGGTGTCGAGGATCCTCAGCAGAACGAACGTCACGGCGATGGAGAAGACGCTGGCGATCGCCACCGTGGCGAGCTGCCCGGTGATGATCGATCCTCCCTCGATCAGGCCCAGCGGTTGTCCGCCGGAGACGGCCGGGTCGGTCACGGCTCGGGTGGCGAACACGCCGACCAGCGTCATGCCCACGATCCCGCTGACGCCGTGGACGCCGAACACGTCGAGCGAGTCGTCGTAGCCGAACTTGTTCTTGACGACCGTGCAGGCATAATAGCAGGCCGAGGCGCAAAGGGCCCCGATCAAGATCCCGTGGATCGGTTGCACGTATCCGGTCGTGGCGGTCACGCCGGCCAGACCGGCGACCAGTCCGGAACAGGCTCCCAGCACGCTCGGCTTGCCGCGCAAGATCCATTCCCAGCCGGCCCAGGCGATGGCTCCCGCGGCGGCGCCGAAATGGGTGACCGCAAATGCGCTGGCGGCCAGGGAGTTGGCGGCCAAGGCACTTCCGCCGTTGAAGCCGAACCATCCCACCCACAGCAGCGCGGCCCCGATTGCCGTATAGGTCATATTATGGGGCGGCATCGGCTCGCTGCCGAATCCCAGCCGCTTGCCGATCAACAACGCGCAGATCAGCGCCGAGACGCCCGAACTGATATGGACCACCGCGCCGCCGGCGAAATCGAGCGTACCGCCGGCGATCGCCCCTTCGCCGCCGAAGGTGAGGCATCCGCCGCCCCAGATCCAATGGCAAAGCGGACAGTACACCAGCAGTCCCCAGAGCATCATGAAGAGGACCATCGCGCTGAATTTCATCCGTTCGGCGAAGGCCCCGCAGATCAGCGCCGGCGTGATGATGAAGAACATCCCTTGGAACAGCATGTGCGTCAGCCGGGGGATGCTGCCGGCCATGGGAACGACCTGAACGGCATCGACTCCCCGGCAGTGGATCAGGTGGACGTCGCCTTGCACCTGGGAAAGCTGCGACGGCTCGACCCACTGCCCCTGCACGCCATTCAGCAGAAGGTAATCCAAGTTCCCGATCCAAGGTTCCTCGCCGCCGAACGCCAGCGTGTATCCCAGCACGGCCCAAACGACCGCCATCACTCCCATCAGGAAGATGCACTGCATCATGACGCTCAGCACGTTCTTCTTGCGGACCAGTCCGCAATAGAACAGGGCCAGTCCGGGACCGGTCATCATCAGCACCAAGGCCGAACTGGTCAGAATCCAGGCGTTGTCGCCGGTGTCGATATCCACTTCGTGGGGTGCGGCGATGCTATCGTCGAATGCGGCCATGGCGTCGGCTGCCACGGCTGAGCTATTCAGGACCCAGCCCGATAGCGTGACGACCAGCAAGAGGAAAATGCCCAGTCCCAGAATCCGACGTCGAGGTTTCATCGCGCCAGCGTGTCCTTTCTTGCGGTGCAAAGGCCGGAACGATCCGGCCCAAAAAGGTGAGGGGCCCAGTGTCGGTCTTCTGTGCAGACATTCAGCGCAAGAGCCCGGTGGCCCGCTTGAACGCAAACCTCATGCCATGTTGGGGCGGTCGTAAGACATAACACTCGATATCGCAAAGACTTGCACAAATCCCGCCGCCACACGAAACTCGGCACGACCGGCCTTCTGCCCAATCGGCAGGCAATCCGTGACGACTCGTTGCGCACAGACGATATGCGGAACTCCAGGCGGATCAACCACTCTGCTCGCTGGCCTACAGGCCCTTCTGCACATACAATGGGCCCCATGCACGAACACTTCATGAAGATGGCCCTGGAAGAGGCCGAACTCGGGATGCGGGAGGACGAGGTGCCGATCGGGGCGGTGATCGTCCACGGCGAGCGGGTGATCGCCCGGGCGCACAACCAGCGGGAACAGCTCCACGACCCCACGGCCCACGCCGAGATGATCGCCATCACCCAGGCGGCCGAAGCGGTCCAATCCTGGCGGCTGGACGACTGCACGCTCTACGTCACGCTGGAG
>DATLAN010000515.1:0-5238 GCA_035527455.1 Thermoguttaceae bacterium | reverse complement strand
ATGCCGTCGAGGATGATCGGGGCCAGTGCTGCCTGCGCGGCGGCCTTCTCTTCATCAGTCGGTTCGGAAGTCGCCTGTTGCACGGCCGGTTTCGGCCCGGGGGCTTGCGGAAGGGCTTCCGCGTTTCCGCCAAGCAGCTTGACCATCGCCCGGCCCAGCGCGTCGCCGACGAGCATGTACGTTTCGGCGTTGCGGTTGTAGTGATAGTCCTGGCTCGTCGGCGACTCGTCGACCTCGCGCCAGAAATCGCGGGTGTCCACCGAGGCCACTGTGCCGGCGAACTCGGGGTGTTTCTGCGGGTCGCCGACCGCCATCTGCGCTTCCAGGATCCTCAGGAACTTGTCCGCCATGTTGGGTCCGCCGAATCCGACGCTGGCGACCACGGCAGGCATCTTCGGCACCTTGAATTCCTTCCGCACATCGTTGATCAGGTTCACCATGTTCTTCTCGTACTCCGCGATCGACTCCTCCGCGAAGCTATCCTTGTGGCCCTGCCACCAGACGAAACCGGCGATCTCATATCCCTGTCCCTTGTAGCCGGGCACGATCTTGTCGATGTTGTCGAGGGTCTTCCGAACTCCTTCGACCATGAGCTTATATTCCAAAGATTCCCATTGGCTGTCGGGATCTGTTCGGCCGCTCGATGGCGGGCGGAAATCGAATCCCAGGGAACGATTGCCCTGGGCCGTCTTGATCAGCAGAACCTGTTCGTCGTGGAAGGCGCCCATGACGTGGCCGAAGCCCAACTCCGGACCGATGGTGTTTCCGTTCGATGTTGCGCTGAGAGGACAGCCTCTGCCGCCCTCCGCAAGCCGGGCCTCCTGGAAGTAGACGTCGTTGCGCACCGTCCAGTCGCCCTTGTCGTCGACCAGCCACGGGAACTTCCCTTCCCGCTTGGCCGCGGCCTCGAGGTCACCGTAACCCAAGAGGTCCGTCTTCTGCATCCAGAACCTCGGCGGGTCGCCCTGGAAGCCGGAGATTTCGAACGCATAGCGCTTGCCGGCCTGGAGGGTCACGTCCTGCTTGACCGGCTCGCCGCCCGCCTCCCTGCGGTAGACCTGCTTTCCATCAAGTTCCATCACGTTGTAGGAACTCTCGCCGGAACCGCAGTGTACTTGATAGACGCCCTGCTCGGGCACCTCGAGTTGGCCCTGTGCGACCGGTTCGTCGGTCGGCGTGCCGTCCGGCTGGTAGAGTGTCAGGGGTACGATCTTGTAGTTACCCACTTGATAGATTTGCAGGGGCCCCTTGGGCGCCGCCGGATCGGCAGTAAGGTAGACCCCGGTGTAGACGTTCTTGGCGCCGCTGAGTTCGCCCATGCCCACCATGTTGGATTGGCCGGCCAGGATGTAGACCTTGACCGGCTGGGTGGCGTCGCCCGGCTTGCCGTCCGGATCGGGCAGTTCCTTCGGTACCTCGGCGGCCAGGATAGTCAGGCTGGACGATATCAGGGCGGCCAGTACCAGTGCTGCTTTCTTGTGCGCTCTGTTCATGTCTTTGTCTCCTTTTTCAAGCAACCGATCGGTTTCGCGGACACTTCACGTTTGCGTTCGTAGCTATACCGGCAACGCCCCGCCTTCCGCCGCTACGCCGGACTTCACTTCACCGGCCTCAGCGTAAAGTCCTTAATGGTCAATCCCTTGAGCGGCTCGTTGCGCGAGAAGCGAAGGACATTCCGGCCCTTGACCGCCGAGACCTCGACCGGTTGAGTCTTATCCCACATGCCGACGGTAAAAGGCACCGCGATGTCGGTCGGCTCCTTGGCATCGTTGGCCGCGACCAGGAGGTGCTGGTCGGAGCTGGTCGTCACCACCCGCGCGCTGAGCGCATATTTCCCGTCTGCCGGCGCCTCGAAGGCGTATTCGAACTCCTCGGGCTCCCCGAGCCGGTTGTAGTGCAACTGCATTCCGCCCAGGCAGCTCTCCATGAAGAGGATCTTCTGAGTGCTGTTCGTCGGTTTGCTGCAAGCCGCGGCCGGAATCGTGATCACCCCGTCCTGGCCGACGACGATCTTGCTGTCCGCCTCGGTGATGGTCACTGCTTCAACGACATCCTTCTCCTTGGATTCATTCGCCTCGCCAATGTCCTCACCGACCGCGGCCAGCGCCACCGCCTTGGCCTCTTCAACAATCGCCCGCTGCCGGTAGAGCGCCGCGCCATTCCAGAAGCCGGTCGCCGGGGCGTTGAAACCGAAGGCCCTCTTCTCGCCAAGGGCCGCGCCCACCCACTGGGCACGCTGCACCTGCAGGAATGACTTTTCAACCTTTCTCGCCTGCGTATGCAACACGAAATCGACGTCCTGGCCATACGAGGTCCAGCCCCACCCCCAGGTGGCGCCAAGGTTGATCACCCAGCCATCGGGCGTCCAGTGGACTAGCGTGGCATGACCCCTCTGGGGACGAGCCAGGGTCGGGATGCCGAAGCTGCGCAGGATGAAACGTCCGAAGAACGCGCGCCGACCACACACGCCACCATTCATGATGATATTCTGGTACTGTTGCAGCGAGGGGAGGTCGTTCTTAGTATCCTCCGACCCGTACTTGACCTCGGTGCTGACGGCTTTCACATAACGCCAGCGATAGTCTGAAGTGGAGATGTGGTCGGGCCGGTAGTTCCGTAGCATCTCGCGCCCCCAGGCCAGAATATGATCCGGCTCATCGCCATTGACGACCATTCGATACTCCCAAACGGTCAGATCCTTGAAGCCGGGATCCAGTTCGCCATCCAGGAAAGCCTTCTCGTAATGCAGGTACCGCTTCACCGGGTCCACGGTGGCCGGAGCATCGGTCTGGGCCCGAGGGTTGCTCTGCGCAATCGGCACCGCATGCTCCAAGCTGATGCCCTGTGCCAGCCGCTGCAAGGCGCCATCCTTGGCCTTCGTGCTCGCCTTCTGGATGTCGGTGTAGATCTTCATTGCCTGGCCATACTTGCCGCCCTTGGCGCCATCCGCGATGACCATCTGCTTCATCAGATCACCATCCGCCAGCAGCGTATCGACCAGCGCCTCCTGCTCTTTCCCCTGCTGGGCGAACTCCGCCAGGCCATGCGGCGTGGCCTCGGCCAGGACGTTGCATTTCACCAGTTGCGCGTCCAGTTTGTCGCTCGCCAGGAACTTCTCCAAGTCCGTCAGCATGGCCTTGGCCGGCGCCTGCGCACTGGTCGCCGCCAGCGCGAGGGCCTCCTTGGCGGCACGGTAAGCCTTGGCCGCCGCCTCCGGGTCCTTCGCCCCGACTTGAGTTCGCATCGCATTCAGTTCGGCCGCCGTCGCCGCCGCCTCGTCCTGATACGCTTTCAGGAAGGCGGCCTTCTGCTGCTCGTCAAGCTTCGGCAACGCCTTCTCGATCTCAGCCTGCAGGGCCTTGAGCTGCCCGGAATATCGCGCTTCGAGTTTCTGACCGGCTTCGGTGAGCGGCGTTTCCACCGCCACTTCCTTGTTGGCCGCCCATACGCTCGATGCCCCGATCGCCATGGCGAGAACCCATCCCAAACTCCTGGCCGCTCTTCTTGCCGTCATTGTCCCGGGCCCTTTCGTTTTGGTCACCGTGTTGCTTTTTTCGTAGCTGTTCAAGCCCCGGCGCACACCGGGAACAAACTCGAACGCGATAGGTTCGAGTATACCAACCCTCGGGAGAATTGGAAGCAAATCCACCCCTCCCCTAAGGATTTCGCAGCTTCCCGACCTCCGCCAGTGTCTTGAGACTTGATTCTGCGATGTTGCCGTTGCGATCCGGGCCGACGTTCAGCAGGAAGTTCGAATTCCTGCTATTCACCGTGGCCATGAGATCTACGACTTGCTCGGCCGTCTTGGGGTGAGCCCCCTCTCCCCAGAACCACTTCTGTTCCAGGCACCAGCATGTCTCGCCCGGTGCCGTATTCCCCTCTGGAAAGTGCCGCATTTCCTTGACGGCAATGTCCACATACGGCGTTCCTTTCTTGCCCCAGCTCCACCAATTGGCACTGGCAATGACGTTGGGACGTATCGATCTGATGTGAGTCAGGATTTCATCCGCAGGCATCACCTGGTCATCGAGCCCGTCATTCCATATATAAAACACATCCGGATACCTGGTCAGAAGTTCCGCGATCTGGGCTTTTTGGAATTCATTTTGTTCTTTTAGAGTATGGGTCGCAGGATCGCATTCCGGCGGCAGGACCTTGTATTTCTCGGGACCGCCGAATCCCGGGTTGCGCCAGCAATAGTAAAGCCCCACCTTCAATCCACGGCTCTTGAACGATTGAATGAACTGCGCTACCAGATCCTTCTTGTACGGACAGTCAGGGTGCATCACGTCATAGGTCGTATACTTGCTGTCCCACAGGCAAAAGCCCGCGACATGCTTTACTGTAAGCACGCCATACGTCATGCCGGCGGATACTGCGGCGTCCGCCCAGGCGTCCGTGTCGATGGCGTCGACCCCCGGATTGAAGTCGGCAGGACTATGGTAGCCGGCGACCCATTGGACCCCCTTGTATGTCGCCATATTGTAATGGATGAACATGCCGAATTCCAGTTTCCGGAAGTCGTCCTGCAACTGATGGACCGGCCTGGTGGCGTCACCCGGCTTGCCGTCCGGATCGGGCAGTACGGTGGGAATGTCCTGCGCCGCGACATTGAAGACGATGCTCGTCATCAGGATGGCGACAAAGACGATGGTGCTTACCGCGTGTTTTCCTGTTGTCATCCTATTCTTCCTTCTACTTTGTTATCATCTCTCCCACTTGTTTGAGGGTCTCGACGTCTACGTCACGAATCTTCCCCGCGTAGTTCGGGCCGATGTTGATCGAGAAAATGTTGCCGTATTCCATCGCGCCCTGGTAGTCTTTGTAGAGCTTGGCAGCCGGGTGGCACAGGCTGTCGTGCTTGGGCAGCGAATAGAACCACTGCGCCCCGCCCGTATGCGGCGGGAGGATGGGATAGGTGAACTCGGCGACATAGTAGCCTCTGAATGATGTCTCGGCGCCTTTGTTGTATTCGGACGCACCCGCGTCGCCGATCTTGCCGGGCCGGCCCATTTCACGCAGGCAGAGGCGTCCGGCCGGCTCGCCATGATTGAATCCGACGAACGTATTCGGCTGAAACCGGTGCATCCATTCGACGCTATTCGTGTCTTCATGGCTCTCTCTCCAATATGCGAGATAAAGTTACAGCTCGCCGCAAACGCGACGGCAATCTCCGATCATTTTCCTTCCAACACGCCGGTTACTATCGTTTCCGCCTCGAGGCGGCGGGCAAGACAG
>DATLAN010000514.1:0-3080 GCA_035527455.1 Thermoguttaceae bacterium | reverse complement strand
CGCACGTAGTCCAGCGCTTCCGCGTGGCCGTTCGGAGCGCGCGATCCGTTGGGGCATTGCACGATGCGCTGGTACTTGCCGGCGGCCTCGACCATCTTCCGGCCTTCGAAGACGTTGTGCGAAGCGGGCTTCTGGACGTACACGTCCTTGCCGGCCTGGCAGGCCCAGATCGTCACCAGCGCGTGCCAGTGATTGGGCGTGGTGACCACGACGGCGTCGACGTCTTTGCTCTCCAGAAGCTTGCGCACGTCGGTGTACGCGGCGACCTGCTCGTTACGCTTCTGAAAACTTTCCACCTCCGGGCCGAGATTGGCGTCGTCAACGTCGCAGAGGGCGACGATGCGAACGCCGGGGATCTTCCGGAAACTGCGGATTTCGTTCCTGCCCTGGCCCCCGATCTTTGTCCGCGAGCCGACGCCGACCACGGCCAGCCGGACGTCGTCGTTGGCGCCGGCGGCTCGCAACCACGGGGAAGCGCAGAGGCTGGCTCCGGCAAACGCGGCGGAGGCGGCCGCCGATCGCTTGAGGAAACTGCGGCGGGAAGCACGGTTCATGATCGCTCCTCCAGAATCAGGTGCGCACTTGACGGGCTCCCAGCCTGCCCGTGGACGCCGGAGCCGAACCCATGTTAACAGAGAAGCTCGCGACTTTCCATGTGGCGCCCCATGTGAGGTCCGGAATGGAGCCTCCCGGGCGTTCCCGACTCGCGGCAACCGGGCTGGGCATCTATCACGGATCTCCTCCCACGAAAACAGCCGTTTTCATCCTTGAGGGTGGACCGCGCAACAGGAAGCCGCGGCCGGCCAGTGGCTGCTGGAGTAGATGCCTTGCCTGTTGCAATGCCTTTCAAACTGTGCCAGAATTCCGTCAACGAGTGTGAGTCCGCAGCAGCCCGCAACAAACACGAGCCGTGATCGCGCCGGGCGCACGGGGGAGGTTCTCCTATGAAACGTCGCCGAATGTTGCAGTCGTTGGGGGCCGCGGTGCTGGGGTGGCCGCTGGCCGCTCGATGCGGATGGGCGGAACAGAAAAGCCCGCGCAAGATCCTCTTCTTCAGCCGCAGCGCGTTGTTCGAGCACCCGGTGATCCGCCGCGAGGGCGGCCAGTTGTCGTTTGCCGAGAAGGCCCTGGTCGAGATGGCCCGGCAGATCGACTGCACGGTCGACTGCACCAAGGACGGCCGGGTCTTCGAGCGGGACCTGGACGCCTACGCGGCCGTGGTCTCGTACACCTGCGGCAGGCCGGAGCATCTGCTGAAGCCGATCAAGGCGGACGGCCATGACGGCAACCAGCCTCTTTCTGAATCCGGCTGGAACAACCTGGATGCGGCCGTACGCGAAGGAAAGCCGTTTGTGGCCGTCCATCCGGGGCTCTGGCTGTTGCCCGAGGCCGCCGGGGCCGACTGCCTGGGACACGGCAGCCAGCAGGTGGCCCGGATCAACGTGGTCTCGCCCCAATTTCCGGGCGCTGAGCAACTGGGGGAATCGTTCTCGATGCTCGAGGAGTGGTTCTTCCTGATGCGTTTTGCCGAGGACCTGCACGTGGTCCTGGTCCAGGATTGTGCGGGAATGGACAAGAAGGCCGCGGTCGATCGTCGCTGCTACGACCGGTCCCCCTTCCCCTGCACCTGGGCCCGCATGCACGGCAAGGGACGCGTGTTCTACACCTCCCTGGGCCATCGCGAAGACGTGTGGTCGAGTAAGATCTTCGAGCAGATCTTGTTGGGCGGAATGTCGTGGGCCTTGGACCGGATGGAGGCCGACGTCACGCCCAACCTCGACCAGGTCGCGCCGCAGGCCAACGAGTTCATGAAGCAGTGAGACAGCCCCCCAGGAGAACTGGAAATGACCAACGCAGCACACGCGACGACGTCAACAGCACATCGGCCGTCGGCGGCGCGACTGACGCGGCGGGACTTGTTGAAGACCGCGGCGGCGGCCGGACTGGCGGCCGTGCCTTGCCTGGTCCCGGCGCGGGCGCTGGGGAAGGACGGCAACGTTGCGCCCAGCGAGCGGATCCTGCTGGGCGGCATCGGGCTGGGCGGCCGGGGCCGGAGTGTACTCAGCGGGATGCTCGGCGAACCGGACGTGCAGTTCCTGGCCATCTGCGACACCAACCGCAGCCGACGCGAGATGGTCAAGAACATGGTCGACGCGAAGTACGGGAACAAGGATTGCGCCATGTCTCGTGACATTCGCGAGTTCCTGCCCGAACGTACGGACCTCGACGCCGTCGTGATTGCCACCGGCGACCGCTGGCACGCCCTGGCGTCGATCATGGCGATGCGGGCGGGCAAGGACGTCTACTGCGAAAAGCCCTCCTCGATGACCATTGCGGAAGGGCGGATGGTGGTCGAGACGGCCCGGCGCTACCAGCGCGTGTATCAGAGCGGCACGCAGGGCCTGAGCTGGCCCAATCGCGTGTTCGGCATCGAGCTGGCCCGCTCCGGCCGCCTCGGCAAGCTGCATACCGCCTACGCTCAAATCGCTCCGTGGGAGGATGCGCTGATGCGTCGTGATTGGCTGCCCGCCGAACCCGAGCCGCCGCAAGACGAGCTGGATTGGGACGCGTGGCTCGGCCCGTGCCCGTGGCGGCCGTACAACGCGGCGTACGTGCGCGGCGCGTGGCGAGGCCACTACGATTTCCACACCAGTTGCATCGGCGAATGGGGCGCGCACACGATCGTCCAGGTTCAGGCGGGGATCGACGCGCGGAACACTTCGGCGATCGAATACGAGTACGTCGACAACGCGTTCGGCGACGGCCTGGTCGCGCGCTACGCCAACGGCGTGAAGCTGATCCTGTCGCTGAAGCAAGCGTGCTGGGCCGGTGTCTCGGGCCAGCGGTTCGACGGCACCGAGGGTTGGATCGCAAACTCCGGGAGCGATCACGAGCAAACGCGGGGCTCCTCGGCGGCGCTTCTGGACGAAGTCGACAAGGTGCTCGACGCGTACACGGCCCGCACCGGGCGGCCGATGAACCACGCCCGCAATTTCTTCGACTGCATCAAATCGCGAGGCGAAACCGTGGCCCATCCGGAGGCGATGCACGGCGCCATGACCACGGTGCACGCCGCCAAC
>DATLAN010000513.1:0-3407 GCA_035527455.1 Thermoguttaceae bacterium | reverse complement strand
CCTTTGGGTGACCACCGAGTATCTCGGACGTGTCCAGTACCTTTACGACGTCTTCGGGCAACGCGTCGGCAAACAGTTCCCCGACGAGGGAAGCCAAGGCTGGGGGCCGGAGGACAACACCTACTTCCTCACCGAGCGCGGTCATACGGTTATCCTCCTGGACGACCAGGGGCAGCCGCGACGCCGGCGGCTTTACGCCCCGGGCGTGGACCAGATTTTGGCGGTCGACAACGGCCCGGCGGCGGCCGACGGGGAGAAGATCGTCTGGACGTTGACCGATCAGCAAGGCACCGTCCGCGACATTGCGGCGCAAAAGGCCGACGAGAGTTTCGTGACCGACCGCCTTTCGTACGGCTCGTTCGGCGCGCCGTTGGACGAGAACCTCGACCCGATCATCGAAGTCCGCTACGCCGGTCGCGACTTCGATCGCGAGACCGACCTTTCCTACAACCGCGCCCGCTACTACGAGCCGTCCAGCGGCCGTTTCCTCAGTCCCGACCCCATCGGCTTCAGCGCCGGCGACATCAATCTCTACCGCTACGCCGGCAACAGCCCGACCAACGCGACCGATCCAACGGGGCATTTCCTGAGTTGGGCGACAAGTGCGATTGGGGCGGGAATTGGCGCAGCGATCTACGGGGTGAGTGCCCTGGCCACCGGTGAGTTTAGCTGGGGCGGTTTCGGGGCCGCGGCCGGTTTGGGATTTACCGCTGGTGCCGTCGTAGGCGCAACGATTGGCGATCCGACCGCCTTGGGTGCGGTCGGTGTCGCCGGCGCGATCGGTGCCGGTGTCGGTGCGGTGCATGGCGGCGTGGAAACTTACGCGGGCAATCACAATGCCGGGCCGCTGGAATACACGATCGGGATCGGCTCGGGTGCCCTCTCCGGCCTGTTCAACCCGACCGGTGAGATCGTCAGCGCCGGCAGCGCCGTGGTGGGTGGTACGATCGACGCCATGGCCGGCGGCGAGTTTTTCGGCACCGGCTTCCAGGCCGGCGGCCTGGTCGGCGGTCTCGGTTCGGCGTTCCGCCAGGGGATGAAGCAGGCCGGCGTGACGGGCGCCCGTCGAGCCGCGCTCTGGGCCGGCGCGAGGTCGATCGCCCCGGAGGCCATCGGCGCGGGCGTCGGCTTCGGGGCAGGCTGCGCCTACTACGGCAACCTCCAAGGCGGCCTCCACGGCGCCACCCTGGGCATGTTCGGGGGGAGTATTGTACGGGGGGTGACCAGGTGGCATAGTACGGTTGATGCCCGAAGCAGGCCGACCGCTGAAACACCTTGGAACATTTGGGACGACTGGGACCCGAAAGTCCGCGGCAGGGCGATCGAAAAACTGTGGGGGCGCAATTTGCCGAAAGACTTCCCTGGAATCGATCACATGAATTGGTCGGAGGGTGTCGCAACAAGTTTCAAGAGTGTGAATCTGGCAGATGAGACGTATCAGACCGCTAGCAAGCTTCGAGGCTTGTTGAAGCGATACGTAAACTCGCTTGACGACTTTGACGGGGCCAGATTCGACGCGGTAACCGTACTCGCAAGCCAAGTGAACCAGAAAGTGCTTCGCTTGGCCATTCCTCCGTCGCTTAGGTATCGCCCAACACTCGCGCAATCGGACGTACTCCATGAAGCCGTTGAGTTTGCACGTAAAAAGGGGATCCGCTTCGCAATTGAGGGGGTCTTTGGATGAAGATGTGCTCGGTGTTTCTCCGCGACGCGTTTGTCTACGTACATGCGGACTCTCAGACCGTGCAGGGTGCATGGATCGCTTCAGCGCCCTTCCTGCGCGTTGAATGGATCGGGCCGGACAGCGCGGCGTCGCTCGAAAAGGGCATCGCGACCGTTCTCGAAGCGTCTGAACAAGGGATTCCGCACCCATCCGAATGGACGGCGCTCGCCCCATTGTACCGCCTGGCCGGAGTGGACTCTTGGAGTGAGTTCACTGCTGGAGACTGCAAGCTTGTCCGGATTGAAGCCGATGCCGACGCAATGCGACTGCAGCCGCAAGCCAATCGCAATCCCAAAGGGGGCTTCGTGGATGTTGGGGAGCCTTTAGTGTGCATGCCCCCCAAAGCAATGCCATGGAAGACGTTGCTTGAGGCGGCCTTCTCGAAATGTCAGTAATCGGGGTCAGAGCGCCCTTTGTCATTAGGGGGCGGGCTGATCGGCGAACTCGAATATGCCAAGAATGCCGATGCCGGCGGAACCATCTCCCAGTACGACTACCTCTACGACACCGCCCGGAACCTTCTCTGGGAAGTCCAACAGCTCCGCCCGCTGAACTACCAGGCCGTCGACTTCCTCTACGGCCGCGACCTGCTGGGCAACGTCACTCAGGTCGACGCCGACCTGCCCGGCACCGACGACGACTATCGAAACACCTACCAATACGACCATCGCGGCCGCACCACCGAGGTCGGGCAAACCGCCATCGGAGAAGACTCGCTGGTCTCCGCGAAGACCGTAACGTTCGCATACGAGTACATAACCGGTTTCCTGACGACCAAGATCCGACGCTACGATGCAGACGTCGCTACTGGCTCGCCGACCATTGGCACCTATCAGCGCACTTACGGAAACGGTGCCGTTGACCTCATCAATCACGCCCGGGGCGGCGTCCCTTCCGTAGACGTCAATTCGTACACCATTTCCCGGCACTCGCTGTGGTACGATCCGCACGGCCTGGTCGCCTATCAGAGGACCGACGCCCGCGAAGACGGCATGTATAGCGACCCGGTTACCACGACCACGGATTACACCTACGACAACTACGCGCAGCTCACCCAGGCCGCCACGACCCGAACCGGTCAAGATCCCCAAACCCAGGACTTCGAGTACGACGACAACGGCAACCGACTCGGTGACGACATCGGCCTGTACAATCGCCTGAATGCGTCCGCCAGCGCCCGGGCTCATTACTTCTACGACAACGAAGGGAACGTGCAGGCGAAATGGAATTACGAACTCATCGAACGGGTTGATGAACCCGGCGGGTTTTTCGACTCTTTTGTGCTCCAAAGCACTTGGCTTTATGCCGGCGTGTATCGGATGGTCTTCAGCGACGTCACCGTCAGCATGGAAACCTTCGACGTTGTGTTGTGGGACCTCGAGGGCACCGGTGAAGAACTCTGTCGGAAAACGGTCACGGCGACCGATGCCGGTGACGGGACCTACCGGCTGGATACGACGCTTGACTTCGAACTCACCGAGAGCCATAATCCCGGATCCTTCCTCATTCGCTTCGGCGAAGGTTGGGGAAGTGTGATAATCTTCTCCGGAGAGGTCGACCTGGAGAAATTCCAGAGCCGGATGGGCTTCGAGTGGGACTACCGCAACCGGCTTACGAAGGCGAAATACTACACCGACACCTATTATCCCAGCGGCGACACCGTGACCGTGACGTTTCCCGAGGT
>DATLAN010000512.1:0-19191 GCA_035527455.1 Thermoguttaceae bacterium | reverse complement strand
GGGCGAAGCAGGCGGGCGTGAAGTTCGCCTTCGGCACCAACAACGGCGGCCGCGACCTCGGACGCCTCGAATACTGCCTGCAAATGATCGAAGAGTGCAAGCTGACGCCGAACGACATGTTCGTGCCGAAACGGTAGGGCCAGTGCCCGGAGATGGGGTCAGAGCGCACTTAGTCATTTGCGCGGGTGGCACCGTCGATCTTGCGGAAGCGATTCTACCACGTCGGTCGACTGATTCGCAAGATCGCCGGTGTTGCCGGGCAACAAGAGGAATCCCGAACACCCCTCCGATCGGCACGCCGACCCATTTGCCGCCATCCTCGCGTGGTTGCGCCGCACGGACGATTATCCGAATGAGCCTTCCTGCCTTTCGGAGAATTGGTGGGCAGTGCCCACCCTACGGACTTGTAGCAGCGCTCACTCCGGAGAATCGACGGGGCCACCCGCGTCGGCGGGTGGCCCAAAATGCGGCGTGGATTCTTGGTCGCCGATGGTGTAGACATAGCCATGTGGCTATCCGCCTTGCGTGCGGGCGGGCTCTTTGATAATTCGGCACAACGGCCTTCCGAAGTCTTCCCTGTTGGATCGCCGATTCCTCCGGGCAACCGTCTCTTCAACAGCCCGCTCGAGCCGGCCTGCACCTCTTCATTCGGTCGGGCGGTGAGGAGGTGTTCGAATTGTTTTCTTTGGAAAAGCGAAATCTCGAAAAAGTGGAAAACAATGCCGTAAGGTGCTTTCGTGTAACGTCTTGCGCCGAGGAAACAAAGGTCCAATCGAACCGATCGACGGCGGTTTGTCAATGGGCCTTCGAGCGATGCAAGTTCTGTGCGGAGAACGACTTGCGCATCGACACGACCGGCGGCCGTCCGCAACCGCGCAAGCGTGGGGCGGGAAACAAACGCGCCAAGCCACTTCGTTGCACTCGGCCCTGTTGGCGTAACCCGTTGCAGGAGAATGCCTTTCGCCAAACCGTGCGGACACGGCAGATGCCCATTGTTGTCGTTCGACGCTCCAACCGGGAAAAGAATGGCCAGTCGGGGCTCACTCTCCAGTCAACCGATAACCGAACACGCCCGGTTCGCACTCGATCAACAGGGCATCGCCTTCACGACGGACCGGACTGCGGGCCGAGGCCTTGCCATCTTCGTCGATCGTCTCGACGTGGGTCAACTCGGGCAGCCGCCCGGGCAGCGCCGCCGGGTGCAATCGGACGGCGAACTTCGGCCCGGCGTCGCTGGGCAGCGGAACGATCAACAGCCCCTCGCCGTCACGTGAAAGACGACAGCCGCCGGAAGTGACGATCGGTCCGAAGTCGATCGGCTTGTTCTCGGCGTTTTGCCGGCCGAGCCACAGATCGGGCTGCGGTTCGTGCGGCGACCAGATCATGGCGGCCGGCCGCCCCTCCTCGAGATCGACGCGGATCGTGCCCAGGCGAATCCGTCGCGTGCCGTCGTCCGGCCCGGCCAGCTTCAGGCGGTCTCCGCCGTCGGGGCGATAAAAACCCATGCACAGTCCGTACGTCGTCCCTTCGGCAAGCTCCTCCGGCAGCCAACCGACGGCCGTGGTCTCGATCTGGCCCGTGCGGCCGGGGACAAACGGTGCGGCGTCTTGATGTGCCTGGAGGAGGATCTCGCCGGCCTGATCGACGAAATGGAGGAAGGGAAGGTAACCCTCGGGCACCGGCCGGTCGAGTTGCCAGTTCAGCGCGATCGCGAATTGCCGCCCGTCGAGCAAGCGACACTTCTCGACGGCCGCCCGAATCGGCAACCGCTCGTCGACCACCCGTCGGGCGTTGACATAGATCCGCTCGGGCGAGCGGGCCTCTTCCACGATGATCCCGTCGCGGCGGTCGATCGAGGCCTCGACCGTTCCGCCTTCGGTCGGCACGCGGGCGAAGAAGCCGTATTGCGGCAGAGTCCGCCCGGCGACGTTCCAATCGGTCTGGCCCCGGTTGACCCAGACTTCGCCGCCGCCGCTCCAGCGGATGTGTTGGCGGTGGAGGTCGCCGTCGGAGACGCCTCCCGCAGAGTACTCGACGTTCTCGATTTGTCGCAGGGCCAACGCCCGCATGAGATCCTGCGTCAGCCAGTACTTGCGGACCACGTCGCGGTCGAACGGGCGGCTGACCATGGTCGGGTGGCCGGTGAGGACTTCGGTGGCGAGGTAGTCGTCGCTGTAGATGCCGTGCAGCCGCGGGTCGAGCCCCCCGGCGTATCGGCCCGAATAGCCGGCCCCGTGCAGGATGAACCGGTCGTGATGGGCGGCGTCGAACCAGGGCGTCCGCTCGGCGTCGTCGCACGGCACGTCCCACACGCACCAACCGTGGCGGTCGCCGGCGACGGGCGTTCCCACGCGAAGGTGATTCGTCTGCGCCCCGTCCAGCCAACCGATCAACTGATCCTGTCCGCTCTCGGAGATCTGCGGGGCGTCGTTGCCGAGGAAATCGCGAATCCACGCGAAATGCTCGCCCCAACTCCGGTTCGTGTAAGCCCGCGTGAAGAACTGCCCGTCGGCGGTCCAATAGTCGTAAGGGCAGATGCTCGACCAGACGTCGATGAAATAGGCGTCGGGAGCCAGGCCGTCGCGGATCAGGTTCAGGTTGCGGCGCAGGAAGGGCTCGACCCGGTCGGCCCGGTAACGGTACGATCGTGCGCCGCGGCCTTCGTTCAGCCAGGCCTTGACCGGCGTGCCGTCGCGTTGGAAGGCGATTTGCTTTTCATACGAAAAGCCTTCGGCGTCCGGGTAGAAGTCGATGTAGTTGTCGTGCGGGGCGAAGAGCACGCCGGCCTGTTTGCACGTGTCGGCCATCTGCCGCAGCTCCTCGTGCGTGCCGAAGAGCGGATTGGCCGGATAGATGTCGGGCAGCCGGTAGTCGTAACCCCAGCGTTGCCAGTTGTGCCAGATGACGGCCGCGTCGGTCAGCCCGTAGCGGAAGGCCCGCTGCAATTGCTGGTGGCTTTCTCCATAGCGTCCGCCCCAGAGGTCGAAGACGAACCGACCGGCCAGCTTTTCCACGCCGCCGGCGGCCTTCAGCCCGTTGACTTCCCGCCACGCCTTGACGCCTTCCCAGACGTTTTCGGCCGGGATGAACGTCAACGTGGAGGCGTGCGGGACGTGGAGCGAGTAGTGGCGCGACTCGGGATCGACCTGCAGATCGTTGGGCGGCACGTCGACACCTTGCACGAGCGAGAAACCGCCGTCGAAGTCGAACCCGACGAAGGACGTCGCCAGCCGATGGCCGTCGAAGCTCAAGCGGAACGCGCCGGGGCGACGGATGACGTTGCCGTGTCCTGCGTAGACCTGGCCGGCCGTTCGGCTCCAGGTCCCGGCGGCCGTGTCTTCCAGGTAGACGACCGACCAGGGTTGCGGCGGCGGCGTGTTTTCCAGGTGGAACTTCGCCCGCAAGGCGCCGCGTTCCACGTAGAGCCGGCCGACGAGATCGAAATCCGCCGAGAGACCCGAGAAGCGATGCCGCACCTGGCAGCCGGCGTCGCACGGCTCTTCTTTCGCCTCCTGCAGGAGGATCGGCGATCGGGCGTCGTCGATCCGCCCGCCGAGCACGCGGACTTCGAACCCGCGGAAATAGAGCCGCCGGTCGCCTTGCCGGAAGCCGATCACCGCGTCGAGCAGTCCGCGACTTCCCGGCCAGATTCGGACTTCGTATTCTCTTTCTCCTTGCCGGATGGTTCCCAACACGCGTGAGCCGGCGTCGTCTTCCGGCGGAAAGGGCGGCGGACTGCTCGGCGTGCCGGCGATCAACGTCGGCTCGGCCCAATAGGACTGGTCCCAGCCGGTATCGTTTTTCGGGCCCGGGTGCGACTCGAGTTGCAGGCGGACGGCCTGTCCGGCAAACGGGCTCAGGTCGGCCTCGGCGGGGGTCCATGTCTTGGCGTCGGTATGCCGGTCGAAAACGATTCGGCCGAACTCGCCGGCCGGGGCGTCCAATGGAGCGACTCGCACGCGGAACGTCACGCCGTCGCCTTGACCGGTCGGCGTGACGGCGTTGGCGAAGCGGAGCTTCAGCGGCTTGCCTGGAGGTAGCTGCAAGGGGAATTCGACCAGCATGGTGCCCACGCGGCCTTCGTTCCACGGCGGGTGGATTGCGATGGCCTGACGGGTTTGCCCGGCCGGCGATTGCGAGCCGACGGACAGTGAGGCCCGGCTTTGCGATTCCGCCCCCTCCCATCCGACCGGCATGACTTGCGGCGGCCTGCCGAAGACCTGCACCACGGCCCGGCGCACGGGCAAACGCCACAAGGCCAGCTCTACGCCGGAGGACAGTTTCAGTGGTTTCCACTCGACCGGAACGACCGACCGTGGCGGACGTGGAAGCTCGGTCTGGAGAATCAAGATCGGATGGGCCGTGTACGTTTTCCCGTCCAGTTGGAAGTCTACGCGAGCGTGGATCGGGTAATGGGCACTGAAGGTCCCTTCGCCCGCCACGGCCTTGAACTCATAGGCAGATGTTTCTTGGGGCTTGACGGAAAACCGAATGGGCCCGGCCGGCTCGACTCGCCAACGATCGATGACGTCCAGCCGCACGGTGCCCTGGACGGACTGCTGTCCCCGATTCTCCACCAGAACACGAACGGGTAGGGGCGTCTCGGTTTGGGTGACCGCTTCCGGACCTTCGATTTCGACCACCAGCGGCCCGGCCGCGTCGACCGGCGGGTTGTACGCCGCAGCGAAGGGGCTTGCGAGGCACCACGCAAGAAGGACGATCGATCCTTGGAGAATGACGGTGCGTTTCATGGTTACAGTCCTTGATGGCTTCTCTTTCTGCCGGATGCTGTGCCCGCGGTTGCGTTCCCAAACAGAGTTTGGGAACGAGGGAAGGGAGACAGCGGCATTGTACCGCGTGGGGCAACCTTCATTCAAACCTCGGGCAAGCCGGGATGTGACTGGAATTCCCGGGGGACACGACAGTGAGCCACGTTAGCATCGTGGTTTAGCCACATTTTTTGAGGTGAAGTGCCGATAACTTCAACGAGTTGACGTTTCGGTCATTCGTGACCGGACACCCCATTGCCCTTCGCAGGGGGGAGCCTTGGCCTGCGGAGGGCATTTTTTCTTGTCACCCCGTGTGCGGCTGCGAGTCCTGGCGTGCAAGGCACGGAATCAGCCGATCGCGCAGGCAATTCTCGCAAATACTTCCCTATCCGTCTTGTTTTGCGCAAAATGACCCTCCCGGGCCCTCGCGGTTCATGCCGCCAGGGCCGTTTTTCATTCCCCCCATTTACTTGTTCTGCAATGCCTTGAAAACCCGAACTCCAAACAACCAGCACGGCGTTCGCTGGCCCGCCCGCGCGGGGATGCAGTACAATGCGACACGGGCGATGATTGACACACGCCGCTTAGGTTGTTGGTGAAGAACCCGGAGAGTCCCATGTCCACCGGATCAGAACCTTTGCAGGTCGAGCGGGAACCTTCAGACTCGGCGGAAGCGACACCGACCGACGCGCGCGGCCTGCCGTTCGGGCAAGCGCCCGTGCGTTGGCGCGAGATTCTCGCGGTCCTGCTGTTGATCGTCTTGGCCGACGTGGCGGTCTATCGGGCTTATGGGTTCGCCGGCTTCGCTGCGTTCTTTCTCGCCGCGCCGTTGCTTTTGTGGCTGGGGGCTCCCCGGCCGAAGTTCGGCAAAGGCTGCCTTGTGCTGGCCGTGATGTTGATCCTGGCGGCGGCCAAACTGCTGTGGTGCGGCTCCTGGCTGCTGGTCGGGTGCGGCTTCGCGCTGCTGGTCGCCTTCACGATGGCCCTGGCCGGCTTGCGCCCCTACGTGCTCGAAACGGTCGCCTTCGCGTGGCAGACGTTCATCGCGGGCTACGAAGGGCTGCTCCACTACCGGCGCTCGACCGACCGGCTGGCGCCCAGGATCAAGCGGGGAATCTTGCTGGACGCCGGGTTGCCGCTGGTCGCGCTGGTGGCCTTCGGCCTGTTGTTCATCGTGGCGAATCCCGACCTGCTGGCGTCCTTCGGCGAAGCGGTCGAGCGGATTGCCGAGAAGCTGCGAGGCTGGATCCTGGCCGTGGTGCCGGACGGGGCGGAGGTCTTCTTCTGGCTGGCCGTGCTGTGGATCACCATCGGCCTGCTGCGTCCGGTAGTCGCCTGGACGATGTCGGACGCGCCGCGTGCGGAGCTGGTCGATGACGAGGCCGGACCGTCCCCGGCCGATTCGCCGTTCTACGTGCCGTTTCGCAACACCCTGCTGACGCTGATCGTCCTGTTCGCCGTGTACCTGGTGTTCGAGTTCAAGACGCTCTGGTTTCGCGTCTTCCCCGAGGGCTTCCATTATTCGGGCTACGCTCACGAGGGTGCCGCGTGGCTGACCGTCGCGTTGGCCTTGGCCACGGTGGTCCTCTCGTTGATCTTCCGTGGGCGCATCCTCCACGATCTCCGCTCGGGCCGGTTGCGGCGGTTGGCTTGGATCTGGTCGTTGGAGAACGGGCTGTTGGCCGTGGCCGTGTACCATCGGCTGACCATCTACATCGGTTTCAACGGCATGACGCGGATGCGCACGGTGGGTGTCTTCGGCATGACGTGCGTGGTGGCGGGTTTCGTGCTGGTGATCTGGAAGATCGTCCGCAACCGCGACTTCGTCTGGCTGATGCGCGGCCAACTCTGGGCCCTGGCACTGACCGTCTATCTGTTCGCCTTGACGCCGGTCGACGCCCTGGTGACCAGCTACAACGTGCGGCGGATTCTCGCAGGCGACCCGGCCCCGTCGGTCGAGATCAGCGTGCACCCGATCGATTCCCAAGGCGTGCTTCGGTTGCTCCCGCTGGTCGAGTGCGACGACGAGATCATTCGCGAAGGCGTCCGCGCGATGCTCGCCTCGCGCCGCGACCGGGCGGAAGCCCGCGCCCTGGAGTGTGACGAGCAAGGATGGACGGCCAACCAGATCGCCGATCGGCTATTGCTGGAGAAGCTCCGTGGGGCCAGCGGCGATTGGGCGGAATACACCGATCTCGAGAAACGTGAAGCGGCGCTGGATCGGTTCCATGAGTATGCCTATCAGTGGTACTGAACGTCGGCAACAGAGCCTTCCGCGGAAAACCGCCGTGCTGCCCGTTCTCGCGCTATCCCGCCTGCTAAGCCGGAATGGATTCGCGCTGCATCTCCACTTTCGATACGCGGTATCCGGCTCGCTCGACGTCGGAGATTGCCGAAGAGATCGCAGCCTGCAACGAATCGGCGGTGCGCTCGAAAAGCAGCTCCATTCCGGTGGCGTGCCCTCGGATCGATGCGTCGGTGCATCCCGCATTGCCCAGCGCATCGGTGGCGTCGAGGATCTCCTCGTGCGTCATCGCCGAGGTCGGCATGATTACGGAAAATCGGTAGTCGGGCATTTTGGCTCTCCCGTTACTCCGCCTTGCCGGTCATGGGGACGAAGGCGACGCCGCCTTTGTTGCTGCGGCGGATGGTGCCGTCTTCTCGCTTTTCAATCAGCTGGAGGGTCTGGTAGTAGCGGCCGACGGGGATCACCAGCCGGCCGCCGGGGGCGAGCTGGTCGATCAGGGGTTGAGGGACGCGATTGGGAGCGGCCGCGACGACGATCACGTCGAAGGGGGCGTGCTCGGCCCAGCCGTCGAACCCGTCGCCGGCGCGGACGGTGACGTTCTTGTAGCCCAAGGCGGCCAAACGCTCGGCGGCCTGATCGGCCAGCGGCTTGACGATCTCGATGCTGTAAACCTCCTTGCACAGCTCGGCCAGCACGGCCGCCTGATAGCCCGACCCGGTGCCGACGTCCAGCGCACGATGGTCCGGCTTCGGTCGGACCAGTTGCGTCATCAGGGCCACGATGTAGGGCTGCGAGATCGTCTGGTCGTGACCGATCGGCAGCGGATGGTCGGCGTAAGCGATCTCCATCAGTTCCGGCGGTTCGTATCGCTCGTGGCGGACACGGTCCATCAGTTCGCGGGCCCGATCTCCGCCGAGGAACCGGTTGAATAGATGGGCCTGCGCCCGAAACTGCAGCGGGACGAACGCCTGGCGTCGGATGCGGCCCATGACCTCCAGCACCCGCGGGTCGGTGACGCCTCGGTCGCGAAGGTGCCGCTGCACCATGCGCCGGCGGGCCTGGACGAAGTGAGGGTCTTCGGTGCCCTGCTGCCCCTGGAGGTCCTCCGGCGTTACGGTGGCGGTGATCGGCATGTTGGGCGGTTGACAGCGCGGCGCCACCACCAGGATCCCGACCGAGAGGATACCGGACGCGGCCAGCAGCGGCATAAGAGGGACCTTGCGGCCCGGCCTGCTCGCAGGAGGCGGCTCCATGGCTGTTCCCCGGGAACCAAGGATTTGCCCCAAGAATTCTACGTTGGAAGGGGCAAGAGGAAAGGGCGGGGGGGAATGACGAATGTCTAATGACGAATGTCTAATGACGAATGTCTAATGACGAATGTCTAATGACGAATGTCTAATGACGAATGTCTAATGACGGACTTGCATCGCAGGAGAGTCCGGTGTTCATTCGTCATTCGTCATTAGACATTCGTCATTCTCCATTCGTGCGTTGCCTCGCCAAACTGACCCTCTCTTGCGCAGCTCGCCATCCGCCATCAACCAGGCGGTCCGAGTGGAGCGGCTGGCCGGGTTGTGCCGAATCCATGGAATGGGTCCGTATCGACTCGCTTCGGCAAAGCGCCGACGACCCAGACGCCGTCCCAATCGCGCGCAAGTAGGTTAACTAGAAAAAGTGGGTCATGTACGATACGTTTTTCGGCTTTGACAATCGACCGTTTGCCTCAGCACCACAGATCGACCAGTATTTCCCCGGCACGGCGATCGAGTCCACCCGGCTGACGCTGGGCCGTTGCATCGAACGGGGTGAAGGGGTGGGCATGGTCGTGGGGCCGTCGGGGACCGGCAAGAGCCTCTTGTGTCTGATGTTGGCCGATCAGTTCCGCGACGCCTTCGAGGTGGCCCTGCTCAGCAGCGGCCGACTGAGCACCCGGCGGAATCTGCTGCAGGTCATTCTCTACGAGTTGGGCCGGCCGTACCGCAAGATGGATGAAGGGGAACTGCGTCTGGCGCTGGTCGATCACCTGACGGCCGACGTGGATCGTCCACACGGCATGGTCCTGCTGGTCGACGAGGCCCACGCGCTGCCGCTTCGCCTGCTCGACGAGATCCGCATGTTGACGAACCTCGCGCGGGACGGCGAGCCCCGGGTGCGGTTGGTGCTGGCCGGAAGCAGCCTGCTGGAGGAACGCTTTGCCAGCCCGAAGCTCGACTCGTTCAACCAGCGGTTGGTGGCGCGGTGCTATTTGGAATCGTTCAACCGGGACGAAACGCAACAGTACATCCACGCCCAGATCGACACCGCCGGAGGGTCGGGCGAGAAGGTCTTTACGGCCGAGGCGTGCCAGAACGTCTACCAGGCGACCGACGGGGTGCCGCGATTGATCAACCAGGTGTGCGACCACGCGATGCTGCTGGCCTACGTCAACGGCCGGCGGCGGGTGGAAGCGGCGCAGATCGAGGAGGCCTGGGCCGATCTCCAGCAGTTGCCCACCCCGTGGAACGGCGAAGGCCAGGAAGCCGACGCCGGCCAAAGCGTGATCGAGTTCGGCCGCTTGGACGACCAGGGCGAAGAAGCCGACGAACTTGACGAACCGCCGCCATCGAAGCCGCCGCTACGGATCTCGCCCGAGACCGACGAGTTGGAAGAGTCAGACGAGCCGGACGAGTTGGACGAGTTGGACGAGTTGGACGAGTCGGACGAGTCGGACACCGAAATCGCCGAACCGACCGAGCAGTTGGACCAGATCGAGCAGATGCTGGCCGACGTGGAGGAGGATTTCCAGCCGATCGGCTCGATCAAGCCGGAGGTGGAACTGGTCTTCGAGGACCCGTTCCAGGAGGCCTTCGAGCAGGAAGAGATCGTCGGCGACCATTACGGCATCTCGCGGAAGCGGCGGGTGGATCACGTCGCCGAAGAGGCCGCCCAGGAAGAGCCGCCGCCCGTCCCACAGCCGTTGGATACCGATCATTCCGTGCGGGTCGAAACGGAAGTAGAGGCCGCGGCAAGTTCGGCGGTCGAAATCGTCTCGGGCGACTTGTTTTCGGCCGGGCCGTCCGGGCAATCCGAGACGATGTCGTCACAGGGTCGAGAAGCGGTTGCCGTGATGGAACCGAGTGAAAACGCCGTGGCCGTGCTTGAAGAAGAGCCGGACGCCGCAGACGCCGCCCTTTCGGTTGCGCCGGTGCGGCCCCGGCAGTACGACCGCTTGTTCGCCAAGCTCCGCCGCAGCTGAATTCAGGGGTCGCGCTGATGAGTCGCATGCTGAAAGCCTTGCAGCGGATCGAGGCCCGGTCGCCGCAGCCGTGGCAGCGCGTCGAGCCGGTGTCGCTGGAGGAACTCGGCCTGCCGCCGTTCGACCCGGAAATCGCGCCCGACGAAACGCCGGAAACCGACGCGACGACCACCGAACCGCCTATTGAAGAAGCCAGCCAGATAGCCAGCGTGCCGTTCCCGGAGCCGCCCCAAGCGCCTGCGGACGCGCCGGACCCTTGGACGGCTATCGAGAACGCGCTGGCAGAGACACTGCTCGAAGAAACACCGGAGGAGGACGCGTCGCCTCGGTTGCGTTGGCCGGTCTTGCCGAGCGAGGAGCACGCCCGGGCGTACGGCCGGCTGGCTGAATCGATCCTCTCGCAGCATTCCGGGCAAACGGGCGCGGCATTGATGTTTACGAGTCCCGGCGATGGCGAGGGGAAGACCGGGACCGTGGTGCCGCTGGCGGCCATGCTGGCCCAGCGCACCTCGGGGGAAGTCCTGTTGGTCGACGGCAACCTGCACCAGCCGGCTTTGGCGGACTACCTGGCCATGGAGCCCGACTACGGCCTGACCGACGTGTTGCTGGGCACGACCACGTGGCAGCAGGCGGTCCACCGCACGGTGGTGCCCCGTTTGAGCGTGTTGCCGGGCGTGAAGTTCTCGCATCGCGGCGGACGCCCGCCGGCACGCTGGGACCTCGAACCGCTGCTCGAAGAGCTTCGGGCCGAGTATCCCTGGGTGCTGATCGACACGGCCTCGCTGGCCCATCGCGAGGTGGCCCCGATGGCAAGCTGTTGCACGGGCGTATACCTGGTCGTCCGTTTGGGGCAGACCGCCCGTCGAGCCATTGCCGAGGCCGCCCGGGTGATCGCCGACTGCCGGGGCCGTCTGTTGGGCGGCGTGATGATCGCGGCACGTTAAGGTTCCGCACAGAAACAACTTGTCCAATTGGGTGGCACGCCCTGAGGAACGAAGGGCGTGGTTTGGCAGGTTTTCCACGCCCTTCGTTCCTCAGAACGTGCCATCCTCGCTGAAAAACGTACAGGTTATTTCTGCGCGGAACCTAAGTGCCGACGTAATGCTCGAATACGTCAAAACCGTTGCGTTAAACTCCCCAACCGAGTAAACTGCCTTTTGGCATAGTCTCCTTGTACACGTCTGGCCACGACGGTTGGCGGTACTGCTGCCGAGCGTGTAGGCCGGAACAAGCAACGCCAACCGCTGCCGGAACTTCGGTCGCCGGATACTCGTTGGTCCAGCAACAAGGCACTCGACTGCTCGCGTCTCCGTTGCGCCGTTCCGGCAAGGTTCAGGCGACCTTGTTCCGGCCTACGTGGGAAATCCCGGCTGGATGCCGCCGTCCGGGTCGCTTTTCTTCGGAGGTGGGCCATGATGCTCGCGCAGTTACGGATTGGTCGTGCGCGGCCGTTGCGTCGCCGCTGTGGGGTCGAAGTGCGAAACGCTCGCCGCAGCGCCGGCTGCCGGCCTTCTTCCCGGTTCATTCGGCTGAGCGGGGAAGGGCTGGAAGACCGCAGAATGCTGTCTCTTCCCACGTTGGCGCCGCCGGACGTCACGGAGGCTTGCATAGAAGGTCCGCCGCAAGCCGCCTCTGACCCCGCGGTGGACGTCGATACCCATCTCACGGCCTCCAGCCCGAGTGAATTGGCACGGGTGTTGCAGCAGATCCTCCCGGCCGACACGTTGCCGGGCAGCGACTACGCGATGTACCTGCAAGTCCGCGACATCCACGGCGACAGCCAGGACGCGGTCTATCGCGACTGGATTGAAGTGGAGTCGTTCGCTTTTGCCGGCTGGCAGACGCCCGATGCACACACCGGCACGTACCGTCAACCGGGCGTGACGCTGGAGAGTTTCCAGTTCACCGCCCTTTCCTCGTCGGCCTCGCCGAAACTGCTCGAGGAAATGTTTCGAGGACGCGAGCTGTCCGAGGCGACGCTCCACCTCGTGCGGCCGGCCGACCGGGTGACGTTCCTCGAGTGGGAATTCCGCGACGTGCTGATCAGCTCGTACCACACCGCGTCGGTCGCCGGGATGTCGGAGCCGCTCGACGCGTTCGCCCTGGTCGCTCCCGAGGGTCGGATGACCTACACGCCGTTCGATCCGACCACGGGCCAGCCGCAGGGAAGGATCGACGCGGAATGGCGGTGGGACGGACAGACCGAGATGGAGCTGGTTTCCTCCCCGCCCGAGTTGGTCGGTTCCGCGGCCGACGACTACGACTTGTACCTGTGGATTGACGGGATACCCGGGGAAAGCCTCGACGTGGATCACAGTAACTGGATCGACGTGGACGCTTTCCATTTCGGCGGCTTTTTGGACGTCGACTCGACGTTGGGTTCCGTTTCGGATCCGCCCGTGTCTTTGGAGGATTTTCGGTTGGTGGCTCCGCTGTCGAAGGCCTCGCCGAAACTGCTCGAGGGGATGCTCAGGGGTGACGTTTACGACGATGTCACGTTGGAGGTCGTCTGCGCCGGCGGAGGTCAGACGCTGGCCCGGTGGCAGTTGCAGCACTGCTCGATTACTTCCTATCAGACGGCGTCGGCCGAGGGGCACGGCCTGCCGCTGGATGCGTTTTCGTTGAGCGTCCCCAGCGGATCGATGACCTATTACACCGGCGACGTTCCGCCGGAAGAGATCACCGCCGTCTGGGACGAGACGATGGTGAGTGAGTTGGTCTCCTCGCGGGACGAGTTGGTCGCTTCGGAGTCGGACACCTACGACCTGTTCCTGCAGGTGGGCGACATCCGCGGAGACAGCGTTGACGAGAACCACCACGAGTGGATCGAGGTCGGCGCGTTCCATTTCGGCGGGATGCCGGTGGGCGGAGGAACCGGCGGCGGCCTGCCGTCGGCCCCCATCGAGCTGGAAGATTTCCAGTTCGTCGTTCCGCTGTCGAAGGCCTCGCCGAAGCTGTTCGAGGAACTGCTGCGAGGACGCCAGCTTCCCGAGGCCACGCTTCACGCCGTGCGGCCGGGCACCAGGGAGCAGTTCCTCCAGTGGGAATTCCGCGACGTGCTGATCACCTCGTACGACGTGGCCTCGGTCGCGGGCGAGTCGGTGCCGTTGGAGGCCTTCTGCCTCCGCGCCGCCGAGGGCCAGATGACCTATACCCAGTTCGATCCGTCCACCGGCCGGCCGCAGGGAGACGTCGTCGCGGGCTGGGACGCGAGGTTGGTCGAGATCGAACCGGTTTGCTCTCCGGTCGAGTTGGCCAGCTCGACGGCCGACGACTACGATCTGTATCTATGGATCGACCAGATCCCCGGAGAGTGCACCGACGCGAATCACCCGGGGTGGATCGACGTGGACCGGTTCGGTTTTCGCGGGTCCTCCGCGTTCACCGGCGTGATCGGCGGCGGGCAATACGAGGCGGCCGTGTCGCTGGAGGATTTCCGGCTGGTGGCTCCGCTGTCGAAGGCCTCGCCCAAGCTGCTCGAGGGGATGTTGAGGGGGCAGCTCCATGCCGACGTCCGGCTGGAGGTCGTCCGCGCCGGCGGAGGAGAGAAGCTGGCCAAGTGGCAGTTGCAGCAGTGCGCGATCACCTCCTATCAAACGGCGTCGGTCGAAGGGCACACCGTGCCGGTGGATGCGTTTTCCGTAAACGCCGAAAGGGGAACGATGACCTACTACGACGGCGATTCTCCGCCGCAGGAAATCATCGCCGCTTGGGACGAGACGATGGTGAACGAGTGGATCCCGGCGCGGGACGAGTTGGTCGGGTCGAAGCCCGATACGTACGAGATGTTCCTGCAGGTGGGCGACATTCGCGGCGACAGCACCGACCGGGACCACCGCGAGTGGATCGAGGTTCACGCGTTCCATTTCGGCGGCGTTGCCTCGTTCGGCGGAATCATCGGCGGCGGCCAGCAGTCGGTGACGTTGGAACTGGAAGACTTCCAGTTCGTCGTTCCGCTGTCGAAGGCCTCGCCGCAACTGTTCGAGGAACTGCTTCGAGGCCGCCAACTCCCCGAGGCCACCCTTCACGTCGTCCGGCCGGCCGACAGGCAGCGGTTCTTGGAGTGGGATCTCCGGGACGTGCTGATCACCTCGTACGACGTGGCCTCGGTCGCCGGCGAACCGGTGCCCCTGGAGGCCGTCTGCCTCCGCGCCCGCGAAGCCCAGATGAGCTACACCGAGTTCGATCCGTCCGGACAGTCGCAGGGAGACATCGTCGGGGGCTGGGATGAGAGGACGGTCACCATCGAACCGGTCTGCTCGCCCGTGGAACTGGTCGGTTCCACGGCCGACGACTACGAGATGTATCTGCGGATCGACGAGATCCCCGGGGAAAGCGGCGACGCGAATCACCGGGGTTGGATCGACGTCGACTGGTTCCAGTTCGGCGCGGTGGCCGATATCGAAGCCGGCACCGGCTTGCCCTCGGACCCGGCGGTGACGCTGAAGGATTTCCGGTTCGCGGCTCCGCTGTCGAAGGCCTCGCCGAAGCTGCTCGAGGGGTTGTTGCGCGGGCCGCATTTCGACAACGTCACCCTGGAGATCGTCAAGCCGGGCGACGGACAGAAACTCGTCGAGTGGCAGTTCGCCTGGTCCTCGATCCGTCGCTACGAGAACGCGTCGGTCGAAGGGCTTCCCCTGCCGATCGATACCGTCTCGCTGAACGTGCCCGCCGGGTCGATGGTCTACACGCCGATCGATCCGCAAACCGGAGAGCCGGGCGACGAAATCACCATCAACTGGGTCATCTCGACGATCAGCGCGGGGGTGCTCGATCGCCACGTCTTCTACAACAACTCTGCCTTCGACGAGCACGATCCCGCGGCGGGTGCGGCCGACGACGGGGCGATCGCCTCAGGCAAGCGGGCCCTTTTTCCCGGCGAGGCGGCCGGATCGGCCAACTACACCAGCTTCAGCCGGGGGATCAACGGCATCATGGTCGATATCGCCGGTCTGCCGGCGGTCGAGGGTCCGATCAGCGCGGCGGACTACTTCGAGCTGAAAGTGGGCAACGACGCCGACCCCGACGGTCCCGGCTGGAGCAACGCCCCGGAGCCGGCCGGCGTCAGCGTGCGGCCGGGCGAGGGCGTGCTGGGTTCCGACCGCGTGACGATCATCTGGGACGACCACGCCATCGAGAACCGGTGGCTGCAAGTCACCGTCTTGGCCAACGAGCAAACCACCGGATTGGCCGAACCCGACGTCTTCTACTTCGGCAACGCCGTGGCCGAGTCGGGCAACTCGGACGCCGACGCCCGGGTCACCACGATCGATCTGCTCCTGGCCCGCAACAACCCGCGGAGTTTCCTCGACCCCGCGCCGATCGATTTCCCCTACGACTACAACCGCGATGGGCGCGTGAATGCCACCGACGTGCTTCTGGCCCGAAACAACCAGACCGACTTCCTCAGCGCCCTCGAATTGATCGACCTCTCCACCCCGCAGCCGGCCCCGGCGGCGGCCCCGTTGCCCTCGACCGAACAGCAAAACGAATACTCCCTCGACCTCTTCTGGCTCACCGAATTCGATCCGCTCGCCCCAACCGGCCGCCACGCCCAAGAACCTCGCCCGACCGAACAGACCCTCCACAACCTCATTCATAATTCATAATTCATAATTCATAATTCATAATTCATAATTCATAATTCATAATTCATAATTCCTCCTTCTCTTCCATGCCGACCCACCGCCTGCTGGCCATCGACATCGACGGCACGCTACTGAACAGCAACGACGAACTCACCCCGGCTACGCAGGAGGCGCTGGTCCGCGCCGGCCGGTCGGGCGTCCACGTCGTGCTGGCCACCGGGCGGCGCTACAGCCGGACGCTGCACCTGGTCGAGCCGCTGGCGATCGACGTGCCGCTGGTCACCGCCAGCGGGGCGCTGGTCAAAGACCCGATCGACCACCGCACGCTCTTCCGGGCCCAGTTCGATCGACGCTTGCTCTGCGACGCGCTGGCCGCGGTCGCCCGATGCGGCTACGACCCGGTGCTGTGTGCCGACACGTACGCCGAGGGCTTCGACTACTACTACCTCCGCGACGAGGTCGGCAGTCCGGAACTGGCCGAGTATCTTGCGAGGAACCCCGATTGCGGCCGGCTTTGCCCGAAGTTGGTCGCCGATCCGCCGCCGGACGTGTTCAACGTGTTCGTGATGGGGACCAAGGCCCAGATGCTCGATTTGGAGCACGAACTTCAACGCGGATTTCCCGGGCGGCTCTACACACACGTTTTGCGCAGCCCTCGCTACACGGGCTTCATGTGCGAGCTGGCCCCGGCCGGCGTGACCAAGTGGTCGGCGATTCGTCGTCTGGCGGCCGAATGGGAGATCGACGTCTCCTCGATCTGCACGGTCGGCGACGACGTGAACGACATCCCCATGATCCTCGCCGCCGGGCTCGGCGTGGCCATGGGCAACGCCCTGCCGGAAGTCAAAGCCGCCGCCGACCGCATCGCGCGGGGCCACGACGAAGACGGCCTGGTCCAGGTGGTCGAGTGGTTGTTGGGGTAGGAGACCTCATTCCGATCGGTCGACACGGCGCTGAAGGAGAACCCGTTGCCGCCGTTCGCGGTGACCCGCCAATACCTGGCCCCCGGCGGCGCGATGGTCGTCGACGAGACGGGCATCCACTACACGGCCTTCTCGTTGCGGCGGAAGGCGGAGTGAGCGGGCGTTTTTACTCGGTTTTTCCGTCGAATCGCAACAACGGCCGCACATGCCCGCCGCGCGAATTGCCGCAAGGCCTTGCCCGGCGATCGGTTACGCTCACGGCGGCCGACGGCATGGCGGGCTCGTAACGGATTGTTCTCCGCCCCACGCCTGCACGGCCCTCGGTTGCCGACCGGCCCGGTTTTCCCAACTCCTTGTCAGCAGCCAACTTGGCTCACCGTTTGGGGTCTTGACAAGGGCGGTCCGTCCGGCTGGACTCGCGAGTTGCGTCTTCGGCGTAAGACTTGCCTGCAGAAACACTTACGGCATTGTTTGCCAGTTTTTTCCGATTTCGCTGTTCCTGCGGCAACAATGCAAAAGACACCCCGATACGCATGCGCCGGCGGCCCGCTTTCGGCACTCCCAACTCGCCACTCCGGCCGCAGTTCCAGTTGTCGAAGATCCACTTCACCGGCTTCATACATGCACAAATGTATCATAGGTAGCGGCTGCTGTCAATCTGGATTTGGCCGCCCGCGGAATCCGAAATCCTCTCGTCCCTCCTTGTGCCCCCCACCGTTACGGCATACCATCGAGTTGTACGACTTCCTTGATTCCGTTGGAGCGCATCGAGGGCTGCAACCGACCCGGGAGGAATTCGCCGGTTTGCGGTCGCCATATGTGACCTCAAACGTCAAGACGGCCCATGGCGGACGCCGAGTTTCGCCCTATGCCTTCACGGAACAGGGGATGCCGGCGCCGCACAAGCAGTTGGCTGCGGCAGGGACCTCGCAGGACAAGACGGTCATCCAGTGCCAGATCGACGCTACCGACCGCCAAACCGAAGGGCTGGTGTACGAACTGTACAAACCAAGCGACGAAGAAATCGCCATCGTGGAAAAGGCAACCGGATGATGCTCAGTCCCCACAAACAACAAGATGACATGTATGGAAGTGGCCAGAGTGCTGCCCCACTTCTTTACGCTTTTTTCTCGGCCCCAACCAAACGTAGCGACTGAAGATGTCTCTCGGAGAACCTATGCAGTAGACCTAAGCTGCACTGCGAGCCAACACAATGCGAGATCAACCGCGGTTACTATCGACAGGTATGCTCAAGTCGATTCTTCGGCAAATGCCAGACGCCGCGGCTTTCCACAAGTGGGAGCCGAGGGGAATTCTCAAGCACTTTGCATATCTCTTGGCCGAAGACAAACGGTTCACAGAGGCTGATGCAGAGTTTGTGGTAAGGCGGTTGATCGTCAGCCAGACGTGGACTGCGAGTGTGCTGCGCGAACTCAGCAATGATGAGCACGTTCTCGAATGCGAGCATCTGATAAGAGAGACGTTGTGGAGCTTTCTTGGAATGAGACCTGCAACGTATATCGTGCAATACTACATGCCCAAAGGTGTAAGGGTGGAATACGAGACACAATTGAAGTCGACAGAAGGAGATAGTGAGCCTGAGCGAAAGGCGGTATCGAAGAGCCTTGAATCTCTTGCTGTAAAGGTAGTTGAGCCACAACAAGAAGCATTCCTTAACGAGACGCTGAAGTGCCTCAAGGCCGATGCAAATCGAGCGGCAATCGTGATGGCATGGAACCTTTCCTATGATCACATTAGACGGTGGGTGTGTAAGAACCATCTTCACACATTCAACAACGAACTCACGTGTCGTTACCGCAGGAAAGGCAAAACATACGATGCGGTGACTAGCGCGGATGACTTTCCTGACTCCGAATGGCTAGTACTAGATGTTTGTAGGGTCGCGAAGATAATCAATAAGCGGAAGATGGATGTTCTCGAACCGGCGCTGAGGACACGAAACCAGTTCGCGCACCCTAGCCCGGCCCGTGCCAATGCACCGATGGCAGCAGGCTACATAGCGAATCTCTTGGAGAACGTGGTTTTGGACCCCCTTTTTTTTGAGCCCTATAGATGTTGTTCGGCATCACACTGTGCGCAGACAGCGGGCGGAAGACTACAAAGTGAGCATGGCAAAGTGCCGATTGAAGGGGGCCCCGGTAAATAGGGCTGCGCTGTGGTTGGAGGGCGGCAGTTTGATCTCCCCGTCCACCCGACATGAATGTCGGGCCTACTACCGGCTGCGACGGGAAGGGGCGTGAACGCCCCTCTTATCACTCCGGCATCTTCCGCACCGTGCCCGGGACGATCGGCTCGTGGCGCTCGGCGCTGGCGATGGCGGCGAAACAGAGGGCGAGACTTTTTAGATTGTTGCGGGCACTGTGCGAGGGCTCGCGGTCTTCCTCGATCGCCGAAAGCAGCTCGCCCA
>DATLAN010000511.1:0-3284 GCA_035527455.1 Thermoguttaceae bacterium | reverse complement strand
CCCGCGCGATGCCCCCCAGCCACCGGTCGGGCTGCGGATCATCGGCGGGAAGTTCCGCGGCCGGAAACTCCTCTACGGCGGTGATCCGCGAGTCCGGCCGATGAAAGAGCGCGTCCGCGAGGCCATCTTCAACCTGCTCGGGCCGGCCGTGCAAGGGAAGCACGCCCTGGACCTGTTCGCCGGCACCGGGGCGCTGGGGCTGGAGGCGCTGAGCCGCGGGGCCGCCCGGGCAACGCTTTTCGAGCAGCATTTCCCCACCGCCGAGATCATCCGCCAGAACGTCGCGACGCTCGACGTCGGCGACCGCACGCAGATCGTCACCGGCGACGTGTTTCTCTGGCAGCGGCACCAGGGCGAGTTGGGCCCGGAGCCGTGGTGCGTGTTCTGCTCGCCGCCGTACGATTTCTACGTGCAGCGAAGCGAGCGGATGCTGCAACTGATCGGCGAACTGATGCAGGCGGCCCCGCCCGAGAGCCTCTTCGTGGTCGAGTCGGACAACCGTTTCGACTTCCGCACGCTCCCCGACGCCGAGCACTGGGACGTTCGGCCCTATCCTCCCGCCGTGGTGGGAATCCACGCATAAAGCCGCGACCGCTGGTCGCGCCCCACAAAGCCGCGACCGCTGGTCGCGCCGGGAAAGAGGGCGCGACCACCGGTCGCGGCTTTATAGCATATCCTTCGCATGATAACTGGAACGGACGAACGGGCCGCTGGCGACTTGCTCGAAGCCGATCTGCCTGGCGAAGCGGCCGAATTGATCGAACTCTTCCGGCGGCAAGTAGCGGATCACCGGCATTTGGGCCGGGGAGGGTTGCAGATACTGACCGAGCGTGAGCATGCGGCAGCCGGCGTCGGCCAGATCGGCCAGCGTGTCCAACACCTCCTGGATCGTTTCGCCCAGCCCGAGCATCATGCCCGTCTTCAGTCGGATCGCCCGATTCCGCCGTCCGATCCGCCGGAACATCTCCAGCGTCCAGCGGTAGTCGGCCTTTCGTCCGCGCACGGTCGCGTAGAGCCGGGGAACCGTTTCGGTATTGTGGTTGAAAACCTCCGGGGCCGCGTCGATCAGCCGATCGAGCGCGGCCGTATTCCCGGCCAGATCGGACGGCAGCACCTCGACCGAGGCCTCGGTGGCCCGACGCAAGGCCTCGATCGTCCGGCAGAAATGCCCGGCCCCGCCGTCGGGCAGATCGTCCCGGGCGACGCAAGTCACGACCACGTGCCGCAAGCCCAACCGCCGGGCCGCCTCGGCAACCCGCCGCGGTTCGTCCGGATCGACCGGCCGCGGCTTTCCTTTCTCGACGCTACAAAACCGGCAACCCCGCGTGCAGACGTCGCCGAGGATCATCAGCGTGGCCGTCTTGCCCGCGTAGCATTCCATCCGGTTCGGACACCGGGCGTGATCGCAGACCGTCTGAAGCCCCAACTCGCCGATCAGCCGCTGCGTGAAGTGATTGGCGTTGCCCTTGGGCACGTTGCGCTTCAGCCAACGGGGGAGGGATTTCGGATTTCGGATTTCAGATTTCAGATTCTGGTTCAACGGTTCGTCTTAGAGGCGGATGCCCCGTATATATTCCGGGGGGGATGGTCGTCACGGCAAGGCTTGAGTCTTGCCTGGCAAGAGGGTAAAAGAAGAATAAGATTATCCCGAAAAGCGGGAGTGACCACAATCGCGAAGGAGCCCAGCCACGGGCAAGACCAGCAAGAAAAAGCGTTCGGGCGACTCCGACCCCAACGAGCGAGTCATCACCCAGAATCGCAAGGCCCGCCACAACTACCTGGTACTTGATACCCTCGAGTGCGGCATCGTGCTGGTCGGCAGCGAGGTGAAGAGTCTGCGCAACGGCAAGGTGTCGCTGGGCGAGGCGTACGGCCGGGTCAAAGAGGGCGAGGTCTGGCTGGTCGGCTGCGACATCGCCGAGTACACCGAGGCCAACCGCTTCAACCACGAGCCCCGCCGCCCGCGAAAACTCCTGATGCACCGCCGGGAAATCAAGCGTTTCGCCAATCGGGCCTACGAAAAGGGTCTCACGCTGGTGCCGCTGAAAATGTATTTCAGAGACGGCCGGGCGAAGGTTCTGATGGGCATCTGCCGCGGCCGACAACGCCACGACAAACGCGAAGCCATGAAAGCCGCCGAGTCCCGACGCGAAATGCAGAGGCAAATGTATAGGGGTTAGGGATTAGGGGCTAGGGATTGGGGGTTAGGGATTGGGGGTTAGGGGTGAACGATCGAAAACGCCCCCGCACTGCGTTGCGGGGGGGTGATCGGCAGAAAGTCTTGACTACTACGGCAAATCGATGCCGGCTTGCAGAAGCTCGAAGGTGCGAAGAAGGGTTGCACGTGCTCCCGCATCCTTCGCAATTCATCGTTCCTCGTTCGGTATTCGATATTCATCGAACGTCAAATGGTTGCCCGGTTATTGCTCCACAGCCCCTCACCCCCCGCAGCGCAGTGCGGGGGCGTTTTCGATCGCTCACCCCTCGTCCCTCACCCCTCGTCCCTCACCCCTAACCCCTAACCCCTATCCCCTATCCCCAACGCACCTCACCGTCTTGCCACAGCCAACTTCGCCATGCCAGCCAACCTGACCGCACAATACTTGAAAGCCGAGGAGGAGTATCGCCGGGCGACCACGGTCGACGAGGAATTGAAGTGTCTGCAAAAGATGCTCCAGGAAATCCCCAAACATAAGGGGACCGACCACCTCCAGGCACAACTGAAGTCGAAGATTAGCAGGGCCAAAAGGGAACTGGCGACCGAGAAGAGCACCGGAAAGAAGACCCGGGGCCTGCGCATCCCGCGCCAAGGGGCTGGTGTTGCCATACTTTTAGGTGGCCCCAACGCCGGGAAAAGCCAACTGATCGCCAGCCTCACCCGGGCGACGCCCGAGGTGGCCCCGTATCCCTTCACTACCACCTCCCCCGCGCCGGCGATGATGCCGTGGGAAGACATCACGGTCCAACTGATCGACACGCCTCCGATCACGGCCGACTACATGGAGACCCACCTGCACGGCCTGACCCGCTCGGCCGATTTGGTGTTGTTGCTGGTCGATCTCGGCGGCGACGATGGGATCGAGCAGTGCCAGGACGTGCTGGATCGGCTCTCGACCACCAAGACGCGGCTGGCCGCCACGTCGTATCTCGACGAGGACGACGTGGGCCTTTCCTACACCCAGACGTTCCTGGTGCCCAATAAGATCGATTTCCCCCAGGCCCCCAAGCGGCTTGAGCTGCTGCACGAACTCTGTTCGGTAGATTTTGCCGAGTACGTCATCTCC
>DATLAN010000510.1:0-6682 GCA_035527455.1 Thermoguttaceae bacterium | reverse complement strand
GAACGTCGCCGGTTTTCCCGTGCTGATGGACGGTGCCGACTCGGAACTGGTTTCCGAGAGCACCTCGGCGATGAACCTCGGCGCGTTCACCGCGAAGTCCGGCGTGTTGACGGTCAACTCCGCGTTCGACAAGCCGATCACGTTCGCGTCGGCGACGATCGACGGGGAAGGTTATACGGTGGCCGGTATCGCGCCGGATGGGAACACCACGATCACCGGCAACGTCTTGCTCAAGGGCGGCATCTTTTCCATCGGGGGCAACGGTCCCGTGAACCTGGCCGGCGTGACCATCGACCCCACCGCGACCGCCGTGGGAATCGCTACCCCGGCGGGCAACGTGAATTTCGGCACCGGCATCAACGGCTCGGCGGTGACGGCCGCGTCGTTCAACTTCGCCAAGGGCGGCCAGGGGCGTTTTATGGCGACGGCCGGCACGTTCGCGGCGAACAGCATGACCAAGGCCGTCATGGACGTCCACGAAGGCACGATGACGATGATCGGCGAGGGGGCTTGGGCCGGATCGAACAACGTGGTCTTCTCCGGCGGCATGCTGGAGATCAGCGGCGCCACGGGCACCCTTGCTCCCGGCCCCTACGACGCGGTCGGCCAGTGGTTGGGTGGCTCGGGGAACACCCTTGCCGATAGCGCAGGGGGCAACGACGGGGTGATCGCCGGGGCGGAGTGGGTGAACGATCCCGTCCGTGGATGGGTGCTCGATTTCGACGCGAATGGTCAAGTGGTTATCCCGGGTTCCGCGTTCACAACCGTTGGGGACGCCATCACCGTCGCGCTGTGGGTATATGGCGACACGACACAGCCGCGGAACCAAACGACTTTCCAGGGCAAGATCGGCGGCGTGGGCGGCGCGAGGGCCGTGGGCAGCCACCTGCCGTGGAGCAACAGTAACGTCTATTGGGACGCCGGCGGGGCCGATAGTTGCTGTAACGACCGCTCGAATCAGGTCGCCAATCTGACCGATTTCGCGGGCCAGTGGAACCATTGGGCCTTCACCAAGGACACGATCACCGGCGAACAAAAGATGTTCCTCAACGGGGTCCAGTGGCACAGCGCCACCGGCAGGTACCGGAAACTGGACGGGATCGATGTTTTCTTCCTCGGTAGTGAAGGAGACGCGAATTACTACGACGGGATGCTCGACGACCTCGTCATCTTCGACCGCGCGCTTTCCGAGGCAGAGATCGCCCAGGTGGCCGCCGGCCAGTTCGGAGAACTCACGGGCACGGGCCCGATCAACATGCCCAACCGCAATTTTACCGTGACCGAAAATTCCGGGCTCCGCGTGGCTGCCAATTCCGTGGCCACCTTCGGCTCGTTGACCGTGGAAAACGGAACGCTGGGCATTACTGGAGGAGCGACCCAGGTCAACTTCACGGGCGGTACGTCGGTCACCGGCGACGGCGGCGTCAACCTCGGGATCATCACCGACTTCGGCAACACCGTGGTCGAGGAAGGCGCCCGGCTGACGCTGGACGGCTACGGACCGGTCTTCGAGGCGACGAACGATCCGAACCCGCAGGTCCTGATCAAGGCCGGCGGCGTCCTGCACTCCAGGGCGGACTCCACGTCGCTCGCATTGCCCGTCAACGTCCTCGGCGCGTCGGGCGACCTGCCGGGCGGCCAGTTGATCCTCGACGGCTTCGGGTCTGAAATCGTCGTGCCCGTCACCATCGGCCCCGGCGGTCTGCTTGCGTTGGGCGGCGGAGAAGCCACCTTCTCCGAGACGGTCGTCATCGGCGCCGGCGGTACGCTCTCGGTGGGCGGAACCGAGGGCTTCTTCCTGGCCCCGGTCACCATCGGCGACAATGCGACCCTCTCGGTCACCGGCACCGGGAACATCTTCGCCGACTCGGTCGCCATCCACGACGGCGCCCAGGTGCTCGCCACCGGCCAGGCCGATTTCAGCAAGGGCGTGACGATCGTCGGCCCCGCGGCCCAAGTCGGTTTCGACGGCTCGGCGACTGTCGATTTCGGCGCGATCAACGGCGGCGGGATCCAGGATCTGGTCGTCGCCAAGGTCGGCGCGGGGACCTGGCCGCTGTCGAACGCCGGCAGCCACCTGACCAACATGGGGCCCAACTCGAAGCTCAGCGTGGCCGAGGGCGTGCTCAAGTTGACCGGCGAGGTTCCCACGGGAGGCGCGCTCATCGAGCTTTCCGGCGGCACGTTGGAGTGCTGGGGCGCCGAGTTAGCCCCGCTCGAGGGTCCCGCGGGCGCCGTGCTGCGGCTCGACTTCGATTCGTCCGGCACACTGGCGGTGGATTCTTCGGCCAGCGCACGCGTGGGCGTGATCAACGGCAACCTCACTTGGGCGGAAGATGGCATTCAAGGCGGTGCCATGCAGCTCGACGGAAACAGCTATATCCTGTTCCCCGCCGGCGATCCCCTGCTGGCCAGCAAGTCCTTCTCCACGGCCTTCTGGGCCAAGAGAGACACGACCAACGGCGACTTCGTGATCGGGCAGGGAGACACCACCGGCAACGATCAAGTTCTTCAGATCGGCTTCCGCGACGCTAACCAGTTCACCCAGGGGTTCTACGGCAACGACCAGAATTATTCCAACAGCGCTGCGGTCAACAATATCGAAGATTGGCACTTCTGGACCACCACCTTCGACCTGGCAACCAACCAGCAACTCATCTATATGGACGGCCAACTCGTCAATACCCGAACCGCCGCCAGGGCGGGGTTCTTGGGGTCCGGCGCCAACGACCTTTCGATCGGACGCCGATGGGACGGAAACGGGTTCGCCGGCATGCTCGATGATCTGCGGATCTACGAGAGCGTCTTGACTGCCGAGCAGGTCAACGAACTCTACGGAGGGGGACTCGGGCCCCACGCGCTTCTGCCGGCCGTCAATTTTGCCGCGCAGGACATCAGCGTGATCGGCGATTCCACCCTCAACTTGATGACCGAGGAGACGGGCAGTTTCCGCGCCCTGACGTTCGCCGGCGACAGCACGCTGAGCGTGACGGGGCTGGCCACGGGCGTGAACTTCACTGCGACGAACGTCTCTGCGGGATTGACCGGCGGGATCAACGCCGAAATGCCCGTCAGTGGCGGCCCGTTGACCATCGGCGACGGCGGGACGTTCGCCATGGCCGGCAGCCCGGGCACGTTCACCACGCTGACCGTCGGCGACGGCACGACGGTCATCACCGGCGCCCCGACCACGTTCACCAGCACGACGCTCCCGGACGGGGCCCAATTGTTCACGATCCAGGCCGACGCGGCGACCGCGCTGGGCCCGATCACCGCCCAGAATTCGCCGGCGGTGACGATCAACAAGATCGGCTTGGGTACGGCGACCGTTAGCGGGGCCAGCCAGGGACTGGATAACGCCACGCTGATCGTCGAAGAGGGCGCGATGCAATTGGGCGGCGTGCCTGCCTGGGGAGGACTCACCGGGGCGACCCTCCGCGGCGGCACGCTGCAAACCCTGACTCAAGCGGCCAACCTCCCGATGGGTTATCCGCTGGCTTACTGGGGATTCAACACCGAGGATCCCGCCACGGCGACCGTGGCGCTGGACGGGTCGGGTCACGGGCTGCACGCCACGATGATCGACAACGACCCCGCCGACGCGCTGACCGTGGCGTTTACGCCCGACGGCATTGCCGGCCAGGCCATGGAGTTCCCCGGCGGCATGAACTCCAACGACGGCACCAGGACCTACCTCGACGCGCCGGACGGCTTCGCCGACTTCACCGGCGGCATCTCGGTCTCCGCGTGGGTCAACGTCGACACCTTCAACAACTGGGCCCGGATCATCGACTTCGGCAACGGGCAGGGCGTGGACAACATCCTGCTGGCCCGTCGCGGTACCAGCGACGACGGCCGCTTGGAGTTCGACGACACGCTCGGCGGCAACGAGTCGAAGGACTGGAACAACACCTGGGTCACCGGCCAGTGGCAGCACATCGTGGCCACCTGCAACGACGGACCGACCAATGCGGCGACCATGCGGATCTACATCAACGGAAACCAGGTCGCCAGTTGGGCCGACGGAAGCGTGCCCGCCGTGGTCACCCGCGTGAACAACTACATCGGCCGGAGCAACTATAACGACGCCATCTTCGACGGCCGGATGGACGAACTGTACCTCTTCGACCGGGAAGTCTCCCCGGCCGAAGTGGCCGCACTGTACGCCCAGGGCCTGGCCGGCGTCGTCCCGGACATCTCGACCCCGGGCGACCTGGACCTCAGCGACAAGCTCCTGACGGTCGAGGCCGATTCGGTGCTCGACGCCCGGGTCGACGGCAAGGCCGACTTCGGCCCGTTGACCTTCGCGGCCGACGGCGTTCTGACGGCCACGGGCGCCGGCGGCGGGATCAACTTCGCCTCGACCACCGTCCTGCCCGACACGGCCGGCGGCGTGACGAGCAAGGTCGCCGTGACCGGCGGCCCGCTGACGCTCGGCGACGGCAGCACGTTGTTCATCGGCGGCGGTGCCGGCGCCGGGTTCAACGGCACGGCGATCGTCAGTTCGCTCGATCCGCCCGACACGCCGTTCGGCGTGACGCTCGACATCAACGGTCCCGTCCAGTTCGGCCTGATCGACGCCAACGATTATCCGGTGACGATCACCAACACGAGTAGCTCGGGCGGCACCCCGCTGATCGTCGATTGGGCGCCCGTGGGGATGGCCAACGCCTCCTGGGTCGTCCGAGACGGCGGCGTCACGGACCTGGTGGACGCGAACGCCCTGAGCGGCGCCCCGATCGCGGTCGGCCCCGGCGGCACGCTGCGACTGACCGAGATCAACCAGAACTCGGCGATCGAGTTGGCCGGCGGGCGACTGGACCTGCCCGGCACGGTCGGTCTGATGGACATCCCGAACGCGTTGACCCATTACGGCTATATGGAAGCGAATGTCGACTCCCAACTGCAGGACATCGCCAACGGTTCCAGCGGCGGCCTGCTGGCGGTGGATCCGGCCGGGGTGTCCCTGTTCACCCAGGGCCCGCGCGGGCTGGACTTCAATAACGACGGCGAGTGGCGGGCCGCGCTTCCCGGAATCACCCGAAACGACAACTTCCAGAACCTCTTCCTGGGCACCTTCACCGCCGCCCACGGCGACGGGAACTACCAGTTCAAGATCGAGCAGGATGACGATCGTGCCGTGATGTTACTGGACCTCAACCAGGACGGCATCTTCCAGGCGGCCAATGGCGAACAACTCGCCTGGGACACCGACCACAACTGGAAAACCGTCAGCTTGCTCGCGGATGAAGAGTACCTCGTGGCCTTCGGTCACATGGAAGGCGGCGGCGGGTCGGGGATGGAAATCCAGTTCCGGACGCCGCTGATGCCCGGCAGGACGCGGGTCCGGCCCGGCGCCGCGAAGCAGGAGGGCCTCTGGACGGCGGTCGATTGGCTGGCCGCGGCCCCGGTGGACGCCGGCGGGCTGGTTGCGACGGTGACCGCCGATTCCACGATCAACTCCTCGACCGACTTCGACTCGACGCTGCCGAGCCTGAATATGCAGGAAGGCATCGTCACCGTCACGGGCGCGGCGACCACGATTCCCGGGATCAACATCCTTGGGGAGGCCTCCGGGAAGATCGTCGGCCTCGATCCGCAGACGGACGTCACGTTGGGCCCGATCACCGGCAACCTGGTCGACGCCACCTTCCGCAAGGCCGGTTCCGGGTCGCTGACCCTCGAAGACCCGAACACCGGACTGGACAACGCGATCATCGACGTCAACGGAGGCGAACTGGTGATCAAGGGTTCCCAGTCGTGGGGCAACTCGACCCAACTGCGGCTCTCCGGCGGGACGGCCGCGATCAGCGACGTTCTTCCGGGCGCCCTGATGGGCTCCGGTGTGGCCCCCGAAGGCGCGCTGGGAGTGTGGACCTTCGACGACGGCACGGTCGACGAGGCGGACGGGCGTTATATCTCGGCCATGGTCGGCACCCCGCTGATTACCGACGCCGACGTTCCGGCCGGCCTGGCGGGCGGCAAGTCGATCGATTTCCGCGGCGGCAACAACGCCGTCACCGTCGACACGAACGTCGACGGCGCCGACCCCAATCAGAATACCTTCGACGTGGACCGCATGACGGTCGCTTTCTGGTTGAAGGGCTGGCCCGACGGCAACTGGAATCCGTTCGTCTCCAAGTACGGCGAGGGCAGCCAGGGATGGCAGATCCGCAGAGGAGACAATTGGCAGGACCGGATCGTCTTTACCATGCGAGGGGCCGGGGGCGACTGGTGGACCGAACCGCCCAGTGACGCCGGTGCCGACGAGTGGCACCACGTCGTGGCGACGTATGATGGCTCGCGCCAGGAGTTGTACGTCGACGGTGAACTGCTGGCCGGAACGAACCGGACCGGTAACATCAACGACAGCGGCAGCGTGCTGGTCTTCGGTGCCCGCGATACGAGCGACAACGCCGGCAACGCGCCCAATATGGACAATTGGGCCCACGTCCAAATGGACGACATCTACATCTACGACCGGGGCCTCAGCGCCTCGGAGATCAGCGCGATGCTCTACGCCACCGAGACGCCCGACGTCTCGGCCGTGGACGTGACGGTCGACGCCGATTCGACGCTGCGGTCCGATTCGGCCGGTCTGCTGGCCTTCGACCAGTTGATTCTCAACAACGGCACGGTGACCGTCAGCGGCAGCGGGCCGGTCAGCTTCTCGGGCTTCAGC
>DATLAN010000509.1:0-62045 GCA_035527455.1 Thermoguttaceae bacterium | reverse complement strand
CGACGTTCGGGTGTTCGCCATCGCCGACGGCCACACGGCCTCGAACGTCGTGGGGCTGCAAGGCGTCGGCATCGCCCGGGGACTCTCCGACAAGGGCTACATCTACACCGACCGGCCGGCGTATCGGGCGGGTCAGATGGTCCACGTGCGCGGGTGTTTGCGGCACGTGGAGGAGCGAGGGGCGGGGGACGAGGGGCGAGGGGATGAAGAGGCTCCTCCTCCGGTTCCGTTCGAGATTATCGAGCCGCCCGCCGGTCCCGGGCCCGGCCCCGGAGATCCCGCCGCCGGCGACGTGTACCTCATCGAGGAGGGCAAGGCGTATACGCTCGAAGTGTTCGACGGCCGTAGCCGGTTGGTGCGGCAGGAAGAGGTGACGCTCAACGCCTTCGGCACGTTCCACGCCCATTTCGTCCTGCCCACGACCAGCCCGCAGGGAGAGTACCGCGTGCTGGTCCGCGACGAGGAGGGGCACAGCTACCAGGGGTCGTTCCAGGTCCACCAGTATCAACTCGAGCCGGTCCGCCTGGTGATCGACGTGCCGCGGAACGTCTATTACCGGGGCGAAGAGATCGAGGGCACGATCAAGGCGGCGTATTATTACGGCGCGCCGCTGGCCGATCGCGAAATCCGCTACCAGTTGGCCGACGACCGGCTGCACACGGCCACGACCGACGAGAAGGGCGAAGTCAAGTTCAAGCTGCCCACCCGGGAATACGGCGAAACGCAGATCCTGCCGCTGGTGGTCACGCTGCCCGAGCGGAACCTGCAAACCGCGGTCAACTTCGTGCTGGCTTCCCGGGGCTTCTCGATCGGCGTGAGCACGCTTAGGCCGGTCTATGTGGCCGGCGAGACGTTCGAGACCACGGTCAACACCCACGACGCCGAGGGCAAGCCGGTCGGCCGCAAGCTGACGCTCAAAGTGCTCGAGAAGACGACCGTCCGCGGCAAGGTGGGCGAGCGGCTCGTCGAGGAGCACCCGCTGGAGACGGTGGAGAAGGACGGCTCGGGCCGCATGACGCTCAAGCTGGCCGAGGGCGGCCGTTACGCGATTCGCGTCGAGGGGACCGATCGTTTCAACAACCCGATCTCCGGCGAGTACCTCGTGCAGATCTCCGACGACGAGGACGACGTCCGGCTGCGAATCCTCGCCGACACGCACACCTACAAGGTCGGCGACACGGCCACCGTCAAGCTGCACTGGCGCGAAGAGCCGGCGCTGGCGCTGGTCACTTTCCAGGGCGCCCGGGTGTTGGACTACAAGCTGGTCGAGTTGAAGCAGGGCCCCAACGCGCTGGAGATCCCGATGACGGCCCGGCTGGCCCCGAACTTCGAGCTATCCGCAGCCGTGATGACCAACACAAAGCCGCGACCGGTGGTCGCGCCCGATGTGGTCGCGCCCGATGTGGTCGCGCCCAATGTGGTCGCGCCCAACGAAAAAAATGACGACAAACCCATCAACCGCTTCCACACGGCCTCTAGCCCATTCACGGTCCAGCGCGAACTGATCGTGAAGCTCACGACCAAGCCCAAGGACGGCGGCGAAGGCCCCATCCGCCCGGGCGACGAACTGGAAGTCACCGTCACCACGACCGACCCACAGGGCAATCCCGTGGCGGCGGAGGTCAGCCTGGCGATGGTCGAGCGGTCGTTGCTGGACCGTTTCGCGTGGCCGGTCGTGTCGATCCAGGAGTTCTTCCGCGGCAACCTTCGTGAGTCGGCGGTGCGGACGACGTCCAGCGTGACGTTCGCCTACAATCCGTCCACCCGTCCGATCAACCCGCGGCTGCTGGCCGAGGAAGATCGGTTGGAGGTGGCGCGGGAAGAAGAGGCGAGCCTTCGCGGGAGGGGAGGCGTCGTCTACAATCGCATCAGCGGCCTGGTGTCTGCCGATGCGATGACGCCGCCCGCCGTGCCCCCGACAGCTCCCGAAGACGGAGGCAGATGGGGATACGCAGGCGGTAGCGAAGGCGGTTCCTCCAGTAACGCCCACTACGCAAGGGCCCCCCAAAGCGCCAGCGGCCTGATGTCCGGCCGGGGCCTCAACTCCAGATTCCTAGGCGCCGGGCAAGCCGGAGGAGTCCAACTGGGCGGCCAGTCCGTGAGGCTGGGCGACGGCCAGATGGACTTCATCGACGTCAACGGCAATGGGACAGTCTCCTTCAACGGCGGCGGGCCGATCACCGTCAATAGCTGGGCCGAGGTCAACGGAGGGACCATGCAGATTACCGCCAACGCCATCAATCTCACCGAGTTGGCCAACCAGCAGACTTGGCAGGTCGCCGTGCTGGACGACTCCGGCAGCATGCAAAACCTGAACCTCTACTTCGGCACCGGTCAGACGCACGCCTCGGCCGAAGCCCTGGCCGCCGAGCTGGCCAAGACCGGGGCCGTGCTGTTGCCCGGCATGACGCACCAGGAAACCGGCTATTGGAACCCGGCGATCGAGACGGGCGCGGACGGCAAGGCGACCGTCACCTTCACCGTGCCCGAGCGATCGACCGCCTGGACCCTGATGGCCAAAGGCATCACCACCGAGACGCTCGCCGGCGAGGCGACCGACGAGGTGGTGGTCAAGAAGGAACTGTTCGGGCAGATGAAATTGCCCTTGGCCTTCACCGACGGCGACGAGGCCGAGGTGGTGGCTTCCGTCCACAACGACGCGATGGACCAGGGGCAGATCCAAGTGACGTTGAAGACCACCATCGCCGGACGCACCGTCGAAGAAAAGCAAACAGTCGACGTGAAGGCCAAGGGCATTCATGAAGTCGTGTTCAAGGCCGTGCTCAACCGGCCGGAAAAGCCCGAGGGCAAAGAAAACGCGGCGGCGGCCGAGATCGACGTGGCCTTCGAGCTGACAGTCACCGCCGGCGGGATGCAGGACGTCGCCCGCCAGTCGGTTCCGTTGCGGCCGTACGGAATGCCGATTTACGCCACCGCGGGCGGATCGGCCACCTCGGACACGACGGCCTGGGTCGAAGCGCCCAAGGACATGCCGCTGGAGGACCCGGCACTGCAAATCCTCATCGGTCCGACGGTCGAGCAGAGCCTGCTGGACATCGTGCTGGGTCCGGCCCCGCCCTGCCAGATGGAGGTCAGCCGCTTCACCGCGGGGCTGGAGAGCGCCGCCAGCGACCTGATGGCGTCGCTGGCCCTGCAGAAGCTCGTCTCGGCCACTCGCGACGCCGGCGGACCGCAGGCCCAGGCGCTGGACGGGCGGGTCCGCGCTTCGATCGGCCTGCTGGTCTCCGCACAGAACGACGACGGCGGCTGGAGCTGGACCGGCCGGGGCGGCGGCAGCCAGCAGTACGGCAGTTCGCGCGTCGTTTGGGCGTTGAGCCTGGCCAAGAAGGCCGGATACAACGTGCCCGAGGATACCTACAATAAGTCGCTCGGCTATCTGCACAATCAGGCGGCCGCCACGTCCAACAGCGATTACGAGAGCAAGGCGATCCTGCTGCACGCGCTGTCGGCCGCCGGTCAGGGCGACTTCGCGCTGGCCAACCGGTTGTATCGCGAGCGGCCGGCGCTTTCCAACGCCGCGCTGGTCCACCTGGCCCTGGCCTTCGCCGAGATGGATCGCGATCCCACGGCCAAGGAACTGCTCGACCTGCTGGCCGAGCGGGACCTGGACGACGCGGCCTCGCGGCGCATGGCCGAACAGGGCTGCCTGCCCTGGAGCCATTCGCCGACCGAGTTGCGGGCGCTGTACGCGCTGGGGCTCCAAGAGGTCGCTCCTAATGCGACCGAAGTCAAAGAGCTGGTCGACTGGCTGCTGGCCCATCGCACGGGCCACCGCTTCTCGCCCGACAAGGCGACCGGCCCGGCGGCGATGGCCCTGTGCCGGTGGTTCGCCGGTAGGTCAGGGCTTGCCCTGACGCCGGGTGGAGGTGAAGGCCAGGGGGAATTGTCAGGGCAAGCCCTGACCTACAAGCTGGCCGTGTTCGTCAACGACGTGCAGGCCGCCGTGTTGGACATCGATGAAACCACCGGCACCACAACGATCGACGTGCCCGCTTTGCTGTTGCAGGAAGGCAAGCAGCGGATCAACTTCCAGATCACCGGCCGGGGCCGCTACACGTATCAGTGCATCCTCGGCGGGTTCGTACGGGCCGAGAAGCTCAAGAGCACGACGACGGATTGGGAAGTCCGGCGCACGTACGAGCCGGCCCCGCTGGAAGTCGACGGCCGGGAGATCCCCCGCGGCTTCGGCGTGCTGACCGGAAGCTATTCGACGTTCAAGAATCCTTTGACGCAACTGCCGGTGGGTCGCCGCGGCCTGGTCGAGTTGTACGTCCGCCGCGAGGTCTCCTCGAACACGCCGGAGCAGCACCTCGAATACCTGGTCATCACCGAGCCGATCCCCAGCGGCACGACCGTGATCGAGAAGTCGGTCACGGGGTCGTTCGAGCGGTTCGAGATCTCGCCCGGCGCAATCACGTTCTTCATCGGCAGCCGCCTGGCCATCGGCACGATCCGTTACGAGTTGTACGGCTACCTTCCCGGCCAATACCGTGCCGGGCCGACGGTGATCCGCAACGCCCACCGGCCCGAGCAGTTGGTGGTTTCCCAGCCCCAATCGCTGGCCGTTCTGCCGCCGGGCACCCAAAGCACCGACAAGTACCGGATGACGCCGCAGGAGTTGTACGAACTGGGCGTGATCTACTTCGGCAAGAAGGACAAGACGAGCCTCGAGGTCGCCACCGGGCATCTGACCGAACTGGTCACGAAATGGAACCTCCGCGAGGACTGTTACAAGAGTTCGGTCGGGATGCTGCTGGACGCCCACCTGGAACTGGGGCCGGCGGGACAGGTCGTCCGCTACTTCGAGATCATCAAGGAGAAGTGGCCGGCCGAAGAAATCCCCTTCGACAAGATCCTCAAGGTGGGCCGCGCGTATCACGACATGGGCGAATACGAACGGAGCTACCTGGTCTTCCGGGCGACGGTCGAAGGCAGCTTCATGCGCGAAAGCGGCGTGGCCGGATTCCTCCAGGCCCAAGGCGAGTTCCTCCGCAGCGTCGACGTGATGGGACGCCTGCTGCGGGAATATCCGCCGGAAGGCTACATCGCCTCGGCTACCTACGCCCTGTCCCAACGGGTCTACGCCAAGGCCCCCGAAGCCGCCGAGGATGAAGAACTCCGGCGCCGGAAGGTCAACCGCGTGGACCTGGTCCAACGGGCGTGGGAGATGCTCGAGAACTTCCTGACGGCCTATCCGGAAGACCCGGCCGCCGATCAGGCCGCCTTCTCCACCGCCAACGCGCTGTTGGAACTGAAGGCCTACGACCAGGCCGTGGCCGCCTGCGGCCGCTACGCCAAGCGGTATCCCGACAGCGACCTCCTGGACAGCTACTGGTACATGATCGGCTATTGCCACTTTGCCACCGGCGAGCACAACGCCGCGCTGGAAATGTGCCGCAAGGTGGCCGAGGCCATGCGGATCGACAAGACCACCGGCCGGGAAGTCGAGGCGCGGAACAAGTGGCGGGCGGTCTACATCCTCGGTCAGGTCCATCACAGCCTGGGCGCGGCCGCCGAAGCCATCGCCGAATACCGCCGCGTCGAAGATCGCTTCCCCGACGCCAGGCAGTCGATCGACTACTTCACGCGCAAGGCGATCGAACTGCCCGAGGTCTCCACGGTCGCCCCGGGCGAGAAGGCCGAGGTGGAGCTGGAGTTCCGCAACATCGCCGCCTGCGACGCCAAGGTGTACCGCATCGACCTGATGAAGTTCAGCCTGTTGAAGCAGAACCTCGGCGGCATCACCCAGATCAACCTGGCCGGCATCCGCCCCTATCACGAGGCGACCGTCGAACTGGGCGACGGCAAGGATTATCGCGACCGGACGCACGTCCTGCCGCTGCCGTTGAAGGAGGAGGGCGCGTACCTGGTTGTCTGTCGCGGCGACAACCTGCACGCCAGCGGGCTGGTCCTGGTCACGCCGCTGGAAGTGGAAGTGCAGGAAGACGTCATTTCGGGCCGGGTTCGCACCACGGTGAAGGACCAGACCGACGACGGCTACGTCAGCGACGTCCACGTGAAGGTGATCGGCAGCCACAACAACGAGTTCGTCTCCGGCGAGACCGACCTCAGGGGCGTGTTCGTGGCCGACGGCATCCAGGGCACCTCGACGGTGATCGCCCAGACGGAAGGCTCCCGTTACGCCTTCTTCCGCGGCAAGACGCCGCTGGCGGTGGCTATGATGGAGGCGCCGGAGGAAGACGCGGCCATGCCGGCGGCCCAGCCGTCCGCTCAAGGGAAGCAGATGTTGCTCGAAGGGCTACAGGATCAGAATTGGAACTTTCAGAAGGAGCAGGTCGACTTGCTCCAGAAGGTTTACGAGAGCGATCAGAAGGGCGTGGAAGCGCAGAAGGCGTTTTGATCGCCCTGGCCGTGCGAAAACGTTCCTGAATGCGAGCTGTAGCCTTTCTTGTGAAATCGGCGATCAATAGAGAAGGCCGTTGGCGCCCTGCCCCTGACTGCTTTCCGTGAATTCAGCGGGCAATGAGCTTTCCGCCGTGAGCTTTCCGCCGTCAAACCGAAACGTTTTGCCGTAGACGGCGACGCCGTCGTCCAGTAGTTCCAAGGGCCCCTTGTCGAGGGTTTCCAGCGGAGCAAGCGTTGGAATCTCCGCGTCCTTGAGATCGAGATCGCAAATCCGTGTTCCCTTGCGAACGTCGAAGACCGACAGGTAGTAAATGCCGCTAAGCGGAGTGCTCTGCCCCCTTTTTCGAGGCACCGTTCCGCGGTCCCCGAAATCGAGGAGTTCGGCGCCTCCCACGAAAATCAGAACATACAGGCGTTGGCGATCTGCGCAGATACCAAGGACGCGGCTTTGGAAGTAGTAGATGCGGTTAATACCCATGGGCACACTGGGATACGATGTCTCGCCGGTAGCCAACAGACACTTCACCGCGCCGTTGCCGAGGGATATGTGAAGCACAGACGCGCCGGGTGACCTGCTCGCTTCATCCAAAGGAAACCGGAACCCTATCATTCTCGGCTTCGGGAGTTTGGCGAACGGCGAGCCCGAAGCTACGTGCGGCATGGCGCAGATTACATACCCTTCGCCTTTCGCAACATGCACCGGCTCGGCTCGCACCGGCTCGGCAAGAACTGCCGGATCGTCAGCCTTCGTTATCGGTGTGCCGAGCGCCAATAACGCAGCGACGGCAGTGCCAAGCGTGGATCGGCAACTCATGGCTTGTTCTCCTGGCGCGGCCTTGCGGCCGCAATCACAGTCCTCATAATAGCACCTGCTGCTGCTTTCCTTTGTAACAAGGCTGTAACTCGGGCGATGGGCCGCAAGATAACAAACGCATCAAACCCGACAGGCGAATCTCAAGGGACGAGAAGAAACTGAAGCCGTTGCATCGCCGAATGGGGCTACTCGCGCTTGCTTCGATTCTACGTGTCAAGCATCGTCAGCGGATTCTTGCGATTGGCCAGCGGGAACGTGACCGGCCGGCCGAGACGCTGCGACTCGAACGCGGACACGATCATTTCCACGGCGGTTCGGGCCTCGTAGATGTTCGATACCGGTTGGCGGTCTTCTTCGACGGCCGTAATCAGGTCGTTGACCGCCAGGACGTTGCCCGCGTGCAGACCGCCGTCGGTAAGCGGCTCCGGCTTGCCGACGCCGGCCGAGCTGACCGCGACCCACGCCTTACCGGTCCGGCCGGGTGACCAGGACGAATCGTCCAGAAACTGCACGTCGGGCAGGTGGCCCGTGTCGTGCAGCTCGATCACGCCTTGGGACCCGAAGAGGCGGATGCCGAACCGGGTGGGACGGCCTTGTCCGTTGCGTACCGAATCGAAATAGCCGGTCAGCCCATCGGCCAGCCGATACACGGCGTGGACCTCGTCGCCGGCCAGCGGCCCGATGCCTTCGTTGCCCGGTGCGACGTCCTTTGCTTCGATGGGCCGCCCGTCCTGCCAGACGGTGGCGAAACAGGACTTCGGCTCACCGCCGAAGTGGCTCATCAGGTTGAGCATGTGGGTGCCCAAGACCCAGAGGTCCTCGCCGCCGCCGCGCGGGTCGTCTTTGCCCCGGGTGCGGATCTCCAGCAGGCGGCCGAGCCGACCCGAGGCGATCATCTCGCCGATCACGTCGAGCTTGGGGCTGTACCGGGTCTGATGGGCGATGGCCAGCTTGACGCGGTGTTTCTCGCAGGCCGCGATCATTTCGTCGGCTTCGGCCAGAGTCCGGCACATGGGCTTTTCGAGATAGATCCCCCGCACGCCCCGCTCGGCGGCGGCCACCACCATGTCGCGATGCTGGTCGAGCCATCGCGGCGCGACAGTGACCAGGTCCGGCTTGATCTCGTCGAGCATGTGACGGTAGTCGGTGAACCCCTTCGGCGAGCCGAGCCGCTGGACCGCCGCGGCCAATCCCTGCTCGTCGGCATCGGCCACGGCGACGACCTGCGTGCCCGGCACGTCCAGCCAGACGCGATCCAGCCCATGCCCGTAGTTCCCCCGTCCGGTGTGCCCGATCACGGCCACGCGATATTTGGCCGGATCGGCTCCCCGAGCCGACTGGACTGCTCCCACCGCCACGGCCGCCGTACCGGCCGCCATGAATCGGCGGCGGGTGAAAGTGGAGGGGCACTTATCCTGGCTTGAGACTCTCTTCTCACCCATATCCGGACTCCCTCCTGCTATTGCTACTGTGGGTTGGTGCGTTCGGTGGTCAGGAATTGCGAAGCCGCAAGCGGCAATCTGAAATCCTAAAATTGAAATCTGAAATCCTCATCCTCCGCTCTGCAATCCCCCTTCTCCCTTGGCTCCCAGCAGCCAGGCGAGAATTCCCTTCTGGGTGTGCATCCGATTGGCCGCCTGCTGGACGACGACGCTCTGCGGGCCGTCGATCACCTCGTCGGTCACCTCTTCGCCGCGTCGGGCCGGCAGACAGTGCATGAAGACGGCGCCCTTCTGGGCGTGGGAAAACAGTTCGGCGTTGAGCTGATAATCGGCGAAATCCCGCCGCCGCGTCTCGCGCTCCTTCTCCTGCCCCATGCTGGCCCAGACGTCGGTGTAAACGGCCATCGCGTCGGAAACCGCTTCTACGGGGTCGGTGGTGATCGTCAGGTCGAGATCGGGCACCACGCGATCGAAGAAGGCGAGTGTGTCGTCGTCGAACTGATATTGCTTCGGCGTCGCCATGATCAGCTTCATGCCGACCTTGCCGCATCCGATCGCCAGGCTGCGGAGCACGTTGTTGGCGTCGCCGACCCAGGCCAGCGTGTGTCCCTCGAGCGAGCCGCCCAACTCGCGGAGCGTGTACAGGTCGGCCAGCGCCTGGCAGGGATGGGCGAAGTCGGTCAGGCCGTTGATCACCGAGCAGGTGCAATGCTCGGCCAACTCGACGACCGTTTGGTGACGATTCGCGCGAACCACGACCACGTCGACGTACTGGCTCAACACGTGCCCGAAATCGGCAATGCTCTCGCGGCGGCCGAAGCCCACGTCGTCGCGCAGGAACACGGTGCTGCCGCCGAGGTGGACCATGCCCGCCTCGAAACTCACCCGCGTGCGCAGCGACTGCTTCTCGAAGAGCATGGCCATCACGCGGCCGGGCAACAGCGGCTCGCGCAGCCCCCGCAAGTACTTGGCCTTGAGGTCCTCGGTGATGGAGAAAACATGATCGATCTCGGCCGACGTCAAATCGGCCAGCGTGATCAAGTGTCGCATGATATTGCTCCGGACGAATTGGGGAGTCGTCAAGAAATACATGAGCCGTTCGGCACTCCCATGGAAGGCGGCTCCTAGGACTGCAGCGCCATGTTGAGCGACGCATTCATCATTTAGCCGGCGGGCTTGCCCGCCGTGTTGATCGTGGGGTTTGTGAGGAAACACACGGCGGGCAAGCCCGCCGGCTAAATGCTTTTTTGTCGAATGGTCGCTTGATAATGTAAGTGTTTGTTCTCACTAACGTTACGACGATCCCGAGCAGCAGTATAGCGCTGTAGTACTACGACTGCGCCTGGTCGCCGGCCTGTTCCGTAATGACTTCGGCCAGAATGTCGCAGCCCTGGTGAGCCTGTTCCTCGGATAGGTTCATGGCGGGCAACAAGCGGATGACGGTGCCCTGCGTGCAGTTGACCAGCAGTTTCCGCTGCAAACAGCCCTTGACCGTGGCCGCACCGTCGATCGTCAATTCGATCCCGATCATCAAGCCGCGGATGCGAACCTCGCGAATCAAGCCGCACCGCTGCCGTAGTTCTTCGAGACGGGCGCGAAAAACCTCGCTGATCCGGCCCACGGCTTCCAGGAGGTTCTCCTTCTCGATCATTTCGATGGCGGCCAGTCCGGCCCGGGCGGCGATCGGATTGCCGCCGAAGGTGGCCGCGTGCATGCCCGGTCTGAGACTGGGGGCGATTTCCGGCGTGGTCAACATGGCCGCCCCAACCACGCCGCCGCAGATCGCCTTGGCCAGCGTCATCACGTCGGGCACCACGCCGAACCCCTGGTAGGCGAACCAGTCGCCGGTCCGTCCGCAGCCGGTTTGCACCTCGTCGAAAATCAACAGCAACTCGTTCTCGTCGGCCAGTTTTCGCAAGCCGGGCAGGAAACCGTCGGGCGGGATCACGACGCCCCCTTCGCCCTGCACGGGTTCGACCATGATGGCGGCCGTCTCGTCGTCGATCAACGCGGTCACCGCATCCAGATCGCCGTAGGGAGCGTAAACGAAACCGGCCATCAGCGGCCCGAGCCCCTCGTGGTACTTCGGTTGGGCCGTGGCCGCGGTGGAGCCGAGCGTGCGGCCGTGGAAGCCGCCCTCGAACGTGATGATCTTGTAGCGCTGCTTCGGCGTGTGCAACCGGGCCAGCTTGATGGCCGCCTCGTTGGCCTCCGTGCCCGAGTTGCAGAAGAACGCCTGACCGCCGAAACTCCGCCGGGAAAGCGCCTCGGCCCAGCGTCCTTGGACCTCCGTGTACCAGGTGTTCGGCACGTGGATCAATCGCCCGACCTGCTCCCGGACGGCCTCGACGACGGCCGCCGGGCAGTGGCCCAGCAGATTGCACCCCCAGCCGGGAAAGAAGTCCAGGTAGCGGTTCCCCTCGCTGTCGAAGACGTACGACCCTTCGCCGCGGACCAACGAGACGGGGAACCGGCCGTAGTTTGGAATCACGTATCGGTCGAACAGCTTGATCGTGTCGTCGGAACTCATGAAGCCGTTTCCGTCCATGAGCGTTTCTCCTGTGCCTTGACAATTCCTCATATTTCCCTGACGATTTCCGTGCCCACACCCTTGCTGGTGTAGACTTCCAACAGCAACGAATGCCGCAGCCGGCCGTCGATGATGTGGACCTTCTGGACGCCCTGATCCAGGGTTTCCAGACAGGCCTGGACCTTGGGGATCATGCCGGCCTCGATCGAGCCGTCCTCGATCAACCGGTGCGCCTGTTCGGCCGAAAGCGAGTGCAACAGCGAATCGGGATCGTCCTTGCGGCGGCGGACCCCGTTGACGTCGCTGAGAAAGACCAGCTTTTCGGCCTTCAATGCCCGGGCCACCGCGGTGGCGACCGTGTCGCCGTTGACGTTGAGTTTCTCGCCTTCCTCGGTGATGCACATCGAGGGGATCACCGGCACGACGCCCTGGTCGCAAAGCCGCCGGATGGGCTCGCAGTCCACCCGCGTGACTTGCCCGACGTGTCCCAAATCGATCGGGTCGCCGTTGCCGTCGGGCAGGCGAATCCGCTCGCCGAACAGCACGTTTCCGCCCTGGAAGTTCATCGCCCGGGCCTGACCGCCGAGTTCGTTGATCCGCCGGGCCAGTCGCTGGTTGACTTCGCCGGCCAGCACCCGTTCGACGATTTGCAGCGTCGCGTCGTCGGTGTATCGGCGTCCCTGGATGAATCGCGGCTCGATACCGGCCTCGGCCATCGCCCGGCTGATGGCGGCCCCGCCGCCGTGGACGACCACCGGCCGCATGCCGACCGTCTCCATGAAGACGATGTCCAGCAGCAGGTGGATCAGGGTCGCCTCGTTTTCCATGATGCTGCCGCCGAGCTTGATCACGATGATCTTGCTGCGGAACCGGCGGATCCAGGTGAGGGCCTCGATCAACACGTCGGCCTTTTGGATGGCTTCTTCCAAAGGGGGAAACTCCCGGCGTGCGTCGCCGCCGTTTCGGGCGGCAAACGGACCAAAAAAGAACAAGCCCCGGTCAGGAGTGCCCGTACCGGGGAAACCCCACATTTTAGCAATGTCGCAAGCCGTGTCAACGGCTCAGCCGACCGGCCGAAAAGAGTCGAGCGTTTGCAGCAACAGCGGCTTGACGTTCTCGAAATCCCGGTCGAGATACTGGACAATGCACGAGACGGTGAAGTTCGGGCCTGCCAGTACGTAGATGAGGCAGGACCGGCTGAGCCCCTGATCGTCGCGATAGTAGATCACCAACCCCCTCCCTGATGTGCCGTCGAACTTCCGATCATGGGGTTCCCCGACCTCCAGATCCTTCACGCTCATCTCGCGGTACGACTTGTCGACCGATTCGGCGAGGATCTTCAGGGCCTCGTCTTGCGCTTCTACCGGCAAGGCGGCCCCCAGATCCGTAATCAGCATGCTGAAACCGAGTTCGTGCGTCAGTCGGGCCGTCCGCTGCCGGGGCTTGCGGTCGTCGACGACGTGCGTCATCCAGTCGTATTCGAATTGGACGGAATCGAGCTTCAGTCGCTGGACCGGCGCCACTCGCAGGGCCACTTCGTAGCCGACGCCCGGTTTCTCCTTGCTTTGCAGGCGGGTCATGCGATTGACCTCGATCAAAAAGCTCTCGCCGTCGATCATCAGTTCATAGCGGGACGGCGCGACCGTCCCTCCCTGCTGGGCCTTGGCGGTCGCCAGGCACACGAAAACGGGGGTCAGCGAAAGACAAACCACGATGGATCGGACCATGACAACCTCGCTGTCGAGGGAGGCGAAAACCCCGCAGAACTGAAATGACCGGAAAACGATTCCCGGAATTCACGGAACTCCTTCATCGGCCATTCCCAATGACTATCCCACAGAGTATACCCTACTAGAAGCGGGTGTTACACATCCGGCAATCGAATCGCGCCCCCCCTGGAATCTCGTGCCGTCTCATGGGAAGATCATGGGGCCGGCCCCTCCACGAAGTCCGCAACTCCCCAATCGAGAAATGACCCAAACCACAGCCGTCGTATTGGCCGCCGGCAAAGGCACGCGGATGAAATCCGACTTGCCGAAGGTGCTCGTCGAGGTTCGCGGGCGGCCGATGATCGAATACGTCCTGGACGCGCTGGCCGATGGCGGCATCCGACGAATCATCGTGGTCATCGGCTACCGTGGCGAGTTGGTCCGCGCGGCCCTTAAGCATCGTCGGCAGGTCGAGTTTGCCGTTCAAGAGGAGCAATTGGGCACGGGACACGCGGTGATGTCGTGTCGGGACCTTTTGGCCGATCACAACGGCCCGGTCCTGGTCGTAACCGGTGACTCCCCGCTGATGCGATCCGAATCGGTCGCTTCGTTGGTGGCGGAATGCGAGCGACGCGGCGCCGCGTGCATCCTGGGAACTGCTCACAAAGAGGACCCCTTCGGACTGGGAAGGGTCCTCCGCGACGGCGAGGGGAATTTTCGGGGCATTGTCGAAGAAAAAGACGCCACGGAAGCACAACGGCGGATCACCGAGGTGAACATGAGCTACTACGTCTTCAATTGCCGCGACATGTTCGAGGCACTGAAGCACGTTCGCGCAGACAATTTGCAGGGCGAATACTACCTGACCGATTGTCCCGGCGTGCTGGTGGCTCAGGGCAAAGAAGTTCGGGCGCTCGACGTCTTGCACCCGTCCGAGTCGCTGGGAATCAATACCGAGGAGGAATTGGCCATCGCGGAAGCCGCTTTGGAGGAGAAAGCGTGAACGACATGAAACTCTTCAGCGGACGTGCCCACCCGGAACTGGCCTCGCGAATTTGCGATTATCTCGGTTTGCCGTTGGGAGGGCTCTCGATCGGCGATTTTCCCGACGGCGAAATCGCCTGCAAGATCGACGAGGACGTGCGCGGCCGCGACGTCTTTCTCATCCAACCCACCTGCCCGCCGGTCAACGGCACCCTGATGGAACTGTTGATCATGATCGACTGTTTCCGTCGGGCCAGCGCCGAACGGATCACGGCCGTCATTCCCTATTTCGGCTACGCCCGACAGGATCGCAAGGATGAAGGCCGGGTGCCGATCACGGCCAAGTTGGTGGCCAATATCATCACCCGTGCCGGCGCCGATCGGGTGTTGACCATGGACCTGCACGCCGCTCAAATCCAAGGTTTCTTCGATATCCCGGTGGACCACCTTTACGCAGCTCCCGTGCTCGATCAACACTTCACCGAAATGAACCTGTCACCCGACGAGATGGTGGTAGTAAGCCCCGACGAGGGGAGTATCAAACGCGCCCTGAGGCACGTCAGGCAGTTGGGCGCCGAGTTGGCGATTATCGACAAACGTCGCAGCAGCGCCCAAAAGACACAGCAAGCCAACGTGATCGGCGCTTCGGTCGAGGGCAAAGTCACGCTGATTTTCGACGACATGATCAGCACGGGTGGGTCCATCTGCGGGGCCGCCGACGTGATGCACAGGGCCGGCGCCCGGAAAATCTACCTGGCCGCCACCCACGGCGTCCTCTGTGGCCCGGCCATCCAGCGAATCAAATCTTCGCCGATCGACAAGGTGATCATAACCGACACGATTCCGCTGTCGGCGGAGAAGAATATCCCTCGTATTGAAGTCCTGACGGTTGCGCCACTTTTGGGGGAGGCTGTCAAGCGGATTCACCGCAACGAATCGGTCAGCCGACTGTTCGTCTGAGAGGAACGTGGCATTCGCCGTGAAGGATTCCGCGCTTCTGGGGTTGAAATCCCCGGAGAATGGGCCACAATAACTAGATTCGCCTTCGGGGCGCAGGGCCAAGGTGGAGGTGCCCCGCAGGTTTGCGGGGGCACTGTTGTTGATGTAAAGGCATAACAGTAAAGCGTTTAGGACGTCGGATCGATTGCTGACGGCGCCCAGAACGCCCAAACACAACCAATCCAAGTGAGCTGATCGGGGACGCCCATGGCGGAAACATTGAAGGTCGAAGTCCGCGAGAGCCGGGGAAAACGCAACGCCCGGCGACTGCGCAAGACAGGAAAGATTCCTGGCATTTTGTACGGCCACGGCGAAGAGAACGTCAGCCTGAGCGTTCCTTCCGAGACGCTGAAGACGATGGTGATGCACGGCAGTCGTTTGGTCACTTTGGCCAGCGGAGTCGATGAATCGGCCTTCATCCGAGACGTCCAGTGGGATACCTGGGGAACGCACATCCTGCACGTCGATTTCACGCGGATCTCGGCAACCGAGAAGGTCGATGTGCAAGTGGGTGTCGAGTTGCGGGGCGAGGCTCCGGGAATCAAGGAAGGGGGCATCATCGAACACCTGGTACACAAAGTCCATATCGAGTGTCCGGCGGGCGCCATCCCGGAGAAAATCAGCGTCAGCATCAACGAGTTGAAGCTCGACGACTCGATCACGATTGCCGACCTGGAATTGCCCAAGGGGGCCGTCCCGTTGGGTGACCCCACGGTCGTGGTGGTCCAGTGCGTCCTGCCGGGGGAAGTCGCCGAAGAAGAAGTTGCGGAGGCCGCACCCGGCGAGCCGGAAGTCATTGGTGCGAAAGAAGAAGAGGAAAAATAAGAATCGAAGAGAAGCTGGAGCCGGACCCCCGGACGTCGAGCCGATCCTCTTGTTGACGGGGGCGAACGTCGATGAAACTCGTGGTGGGGCTGGGCAATCCGGGCCGCCGGTACCAGGAAACCCGACACAACATCGGTTACGCCGTCGTGCGAGAGTTGGCCCGACAGTTTGGAACAACTACGGCAAAATCGAAATTCCATGGAGAAGTGGTCGAAGCCGGCCTGGGTGGCCAAAGGGCCTTGCTGCTAAGCCCCACAACCTATATGAATCGTAGCGGCATCAGTGTCCAGGCGGCAACGAGTTTTTTCAAAATCCCGCTGGAAGATATGTTGATCGTCTGCGACGACCTGAACCTGCCGGTGGCCAAACTGCGGTTTCGGGCGCAGGGGTCGTCGGGCGGGCAAAAAGGGCTGGAGGATATTATCCGGCGCCTGGGAAGCAGCGATTTCCCGCGACTTCGCATCGGCATCGGATCACCCCCGGAAAACTGGGATTGGGCCGAATACGTGCTCAGTAAATTCACCGAAGAGGAGATCCCCGAGATCCAGCGGGCCGTCGACACCGCGGTCGAAGCCGTGGTCCTTTGGGCCCGTGATGGCGTCGAACCCTGCATGAATCGCTGTAATGGCCCTGCATGAATCGCTGTAATGGACCGGGCCCGAAGTCGTATTAACCTGTGTAGTCATTGAAAAAGATGGGCGCCGAGGGAGGATGGTTCCTGCATGGGACTCCCGTCGCCCACGAGGAGCAAAATCTTGGCCGAAAACGTTTACGAGGGTATGTTCATCCTGGACGCGAACCGCTTTGGGCGCGACGCTGAAGCCGTCTCCGGCCAGATCTCGGAAATGATCCAAGACGCCGGCGGCAAGATGCTCGTCAGCCGGCTTTGGCAAGAGCGCCGCCTGGCGTATCCCATCGGGGGACAGCGCAAGGGAGCCTATTGGCTTGCCTATTTCCGACTCGACACCAACCGACTGGCCGCAATCCGGCGACAGTGCCGGCTCACCGACACCATTCTCCGGGTGTTGTTCCTGAAGGTGGATCCGCGAATCGTCGACGCCCTGGTGGCGCATGCTCAGGTCGGTTCCAGCGACGGCTCCGAGAGAAAAGAAGAGGCCGATGACCAAGGGGCGAAAGACACCACCGCAGAGAAAGCCGAGCCCGTTGCCGTAGCGGACAAAGCCGATGACCGAGAGGCGTGATCGGCTTGGAAGGAGTAGCAGACCCTTAGTACCCGGCAGCGTGTCTGCCGAAAATCGAAGGAGTTCCTCATTATGGCAAGCTACAATCGCGTGATCCTGGTCGGAAACCTCACCCGCGATCCTGAGTTGCGCTATACGCCCAGCGGAACTGCCGTGACCGACGTCGGGCTGGCCGTCAACGACCGTCGGAAGAATGCCAACGGTGAATGGATCGAGGAAACGACGTTCATCGACGTGACGCTCTGGGGCCGAACGGCCGAAGTGGCCAGCGAGTATCTCAGCAAGGGGGCGCCGGTGCTGATCGAGGGCCGATTGAAGCTCGACCAGTGGGAGCAAGAGGGGCAAAAGCGATCGAAACTCAAAGTAGTGGGCGAGCGGATGCAAATGTTGGGAACCCGCGGCAGCGGAGGAGGAGGAGGAGGAGCAGCAGGAGCAGGAGCAGGAGCAGCAGGAGGAGCAGGACGGCCCATGCCGCAGGATTCCGAATACTCTCAGCCGGGCCCGGCGGAAGATAGTTATGACGCGCCCGCCCCGCAACAACCAAACGACGATATTCCCTTCTAGAAGGTTCAGGTTCGATGACGAAGACTAATGGCCAGAAAAAACGCAAAGTTCCCCATCGCAGCAAGCGGCTCCCGCGGGGGTCCCACGGCGGTGTCGAACTGCTGCTGATCCAGCCGGTCGAGCATCTCGGCCGCCAAGGCGAGGTGGTCGAGGTCCGCCCGGGCTACGCCAACAACTACCTCCTGCCCCAGGGGTTGGCCACGATTGCCAACGAGCACCACAAGCGGATGGTCGAAAAGCACCAGTCGCACCTGGCAGCGATCGAAAAGGCCCGGCTGGCCGACCTCCACGCCTTGGCCGAGCAGATCGGACGCCAGAGTATCACCATCGAAGCCAACGCCACCGACGAGGGCCATCTCTACGGGTCGGTCGGAGCGGCGGAGATCGTCAACGCCCTGAAACGCGACAACTTCACTTTCGCACAGGACCAGGTGAAGTTGAAGGGGCCGCTGAAGGAACTCGGCCTTTACACCGTCAAGGTCCACGTCGGCCACGGCATCGAGGGCGAACTGAAAGTCTGGGTCGTTCCTTCCGTCAGCGAAGAGGAGGCCGGCGAAGGAAGCTGAGACCTCGCCGAAGAACAACTTCGCGGTCTGCCGATGCCATGATCGAAGATATCTTGAAATGCGTCGAGGCGGGCGGCGACCTCTCGATGCAGCGGATGTCCGAGACGATCGGCCTGATTATGGAGGGCCGGTGCGGGGAGGACGAGATCGCCCGGCTGTTGACCGCGCTGCACCGCAAGGGCGAAACCGTGGCCGAAGTGGCCGGGGCGGCCCAGGCCATGCGAAGGGCGATGACGCCGATCCGGACCGAACGGACCGATTCGATCGACACCTGCGGCACCGGCGGGGACGCCTCGGGCACCTTCAACATCAGCACGGCCGCCGCCCTGGTCACCGCCGCGGCCGGCGTGCCCGTGGCCAAGCACGGCAACCGGGGCATCACCAGCCGCAGCGGCTCGGCCGATGCGCTGGCCGCGCTGGGCGTGAACATCGAGGCCGACGTTTCGCTCGTGGAAGCCTGCCTCGACGAACTGGGCATCTGCTTCTGCTTCGCCCCGCTGTTGCACAGCGCCATGAAACACGTCGGCCCGGTCCGCAAGAGACTCGGCCACCCGACGATCTTCAATATCCTCGGCCCGCTGGTCAATCCGGCCGCCGCGCCGTTTCAGTTGCTCGGCGTAGGCCGGGCCGAGTTGCAGCCGCTGCTGGCCGAAGCCCTGGCCATGCTGGGCACCCGGCGGACGCTGGTCGTCCACGGGGCCGACGGGCTGGACGAGGTCACCCTCGGCGGCACCACCCACGTGACCGAGGCCGCCGAGGGAAACCTCCGCCGGTTCGACTGGACGCCGGACGATTTCGGCCTGACACCGGCCGGGCGGGAAACCATGCTGATCGACGGGCCCCAGCAGAGCGCCGAGATCATTCGCCGCATTCTCGCCGGAGAGTCCGGTCCGCCGCGAGACATCGTGGTGATCAACGCCGCGGCAGCGCTGTGGACGGTCGGCCGGGACGATTCGCCGCGGGAGTGTGCTGCCATGGCCGCCGAAGCGATCGACAGCGGAGCGGCCAAAGACCTGCTTAAGCGACTGGCCCGGCGGACCTCGGCATCATGAATTCGGCAACCTTTCGGCTGGTCCTGTTGGTCTCCTGCTGTCATGCGCTGGTCCACGTCTACGAGCACTCGCTGGCCAGCGTGGAAATGATGATCGTGGCCGAGCCGGGTTTCGGTGTCCCGGAAGCCGACCAGCAGGAAGTCTCGGGCAAGTTGGGTAACTGGCTGCGGCTGCCGTTCGGGCTGTGTGCCTTGTTGGCCGGCTGGGCGGCCGACCGGTTCGGGGCCAAGCGGCTACTGTTGCTCTACCTATTGGGATGCAGCGGGGCGGCCGTGCTGGCCTTTTACGCACCGACCTTGCTGCTGGTGACGGTCGCCATGTTCACGCTGGGGATGTTCGCCGGCATCTACCATCCGGCCGGCGTCGGTTTGATTACCCATCACACGTCGCCCGAAAACCGGCCGCTGGCCTTGGGATATCACGGGATCTTCGGGTCGGCAGGCATCGCGGCGGGTCCGCTCCTGGCCGGACTGGTGCTCAACACGGGCGCCGATTGGCGACAGTATTATCTGGTGCTCTCGATTCCCGGCGTCCTGCTGGCGGCGTGGCTCTTCTGGCGGCTTTCTCATAACCAAGAACGGTCGCTATCGGCCGCGGCGAGCGACCCCAACGGCGACGGCGAGGACGACGCCCATTGGCTCTCGTACGGCACGCTGATGGGGTTGGCCGCTTTGAGCGGTTTTGTCTATGCGGCGATTCTCCATTTTCTGCCCCGTTACCTCGGCGGCGTCGAGCTTCCTTTGGGCATCTCGATCCCGAAGGACAGCCTTCGCAACTATCTCACGGCCGCCGTACTTGTGCTGGGCATGGGAGGCCAGTACGCCGCGGGTCGCGTGGCCAGGCCGACCACCTTGGAGCCCCTGATGGCTTGTTCTTTCTTCACCGCGGCCCCGCTGGTGCTGTGGATGGGGTTTGCCGAAGGCATCGACCGGCTGTGGGCGGCCGCGCTCTTCTCGCCCGTCTTCTTCGCGCATCAACCGCTGTTCAACAGCGCCGTGGCCAAATACGTTCCCCGGCGGCGGCGGAGCCTCTGCTACGGGCTGAGTTTCACAATCGGCTTCGGCTTCGGCAGCCTCGGGCCGCGGGCGGCCGGATACATCGACGATTATCGCCTCCGGTACGGGATCCTGGCCGCCGTGCTGACCGCGGCCGCCGGCCTCGCACTGATCCTCTGGCGCTGGCACGGGCCGGTGCGGCCGAGTGAAGAGGGCGAGGGACCGGAAGAGGCACTACTATAGAGTCTTGCGTCGCAACTTCTGCACACGGTGCGCGCCTATTCGACAAGTCGAGCTACGAAAACCGTTTAGCGGGCGGGCTTGCCCGCCGTTCGCTCGCGGTCAAGGGCCGCGCTGGGAAGCAAGTCCGGTGGGACCTCACTACCCCGCCGATCTTCTTGCCACCAGACGTGCCAGACGATAAAATCATCTCTATGGCACCAGTCATCGCCGTGGATCATCAAGCCGTCGCCGAGTTCTGCCGGAAGCACCGGATTCGGAAGCTATCGCTCTTCGGGTCCGTGCTGCGGGACGATTTCCGGCCAGACAGCGACGTCGACGTGTTGGCGGAGTTCGAACCGGGGCACGTTCCCGGATTCATTCGTCTGTACTCGATCGAAGAGGAGCTTTCCGAACTCCTCGGGCGCAGGAAGGTCGACTTGGTGACTCCCAAATTCTTGAACCCCCGTATCAGAGACCGAGTGCTGGCCGAAGCCGAGGTGCAATATGACCAAGGATGACCTGGTCTATGTCGGCCATATGCTGGACACGGTCAGTTAAGTCCCATGCGGAGAACAGCTATGACCTACCGAGCCCTCTTCACCGTCGTTTTCGTCGCCGTGTTCACCTCTGCCGTCGCGTCGGGCGGGGAGGTCGAAGAAGGCTTTGTCTCGATGTTCAACGGAAAGGACCTGACCGGCTGGGAAGGCAAGCCGGGCGGGTGGACCGTGGAGGATGGGGCGATCACCGGCCAGAGCACTCCGGAAAACCCGTGCAACAAACCTCACTATCTGATGTGGCGCGGCGGGACGCCGGGCGACTTCGAGATGCGGTTCTCCTACCGCATCGTCGGCGGCAACTCCGGAGTGCAATTCCGCAGCCGCGAACTGCCCGACTGGGACACCCGGGGCTACCAGGCCGACCTGGAGGCCGGGCAGCAATGGTCCGGCGCCCTGTTCGAGCACGCCCGAGGGGGCATTGCCATGCGCGGCACCCAGGTCGTGATCGACACCGACGGCAGCAAGCAGGTGACCGTGGTGGCCGATTCGGACGAGTTGCAGAAGCGGATCAAGGCGGACGACTGGAACGACTATCGCATCGTCGCCCGGGGCAGCCGGATCACGCTCGATATCAACGGCGTGGTGATGTCGCAGGTGGACGACCGGGACGAGCAGCACGCGGCCCGAAGCGGCGTGATTGCGTTGCAGATGCACCCCGGGCCGCCGATGAAGGTGCAATTCCGGGATCTGCGGATCAAAGTGCTTCAGTAGCCCAACACTTCGGGCGACCCGGCGCCGGGAGATCGCCGGGGATGGGATTGGGCGATTCGGCCGAACCGAAGCTGAAGGGGGTTGTCGTTTCTCGTGGAGTTCGATAGAATGCTGTGTTTTGCCTCGGAGGTAGCGGTCTGAGCGTTTGGTCCCTTCAGGGGGTCTTGTGATTTTTTGGTCGGCCGGGGGTGGCGGATCGTCGAAATTTTCCCCACTTTAGAGTGGATGGCGTGCCGGTTTTCGCGAATCATTCGGGGGCGATCGGTTTTTTCCGTTCCATCTGCCTTGCGTGGACCGCGAGGTTAGTTATATTAGGAGGTTCGCGTGACGGGCCCGACCGGCTAGCGTAGCTCAATCGGCAGAGCGGCTGATTTGTAATCAGCAGGTTGTGGGTTCAAGTCCCTCCGCTAGCTCGTAACGGAAACCCCTTGATCTTGCCCTAGAGGCGGCGCTGATGACGAACCGTCAGGGCGAAGAGGTTTCGAACCGTCAGGGTTGAAGCTGAAAGGCCGGTCGTCGACGACCCACTGCAACAACCAAACAAGGGGGGTTTCCCGAGCGGTCAAAGGGGTCAGACTGTAAATCTGATGGCAGTGCCTTCGCAGGTTCGAATCCTGCACCCCCCAATTTACCAAGGCGGTACCGGTGTAATGCGGGTGTAGCTCAACGGTAGAGCAATAGCCTTCCAAGCTATTGACGAGGGTTCGACTCCCTTCACCCGCTTTGGCGGGAAATCGGAGTAAAGATCGAGCCGGTCAGCTTGCGAAGAAGACGTTCATATACAGAGTTCGTTCATTTAGAGAATCAATAGCCAACAAGAAAAACCAAAGCGAGTTCAAGGACAATCGGCGACAGGAGGGCGGCGGCAGGTGGCGTACCGGACGCAGTGGGGACCGACGGGACCAGGCAGGCTGCTGTAGCTCAGTTGGTAGAGCGCGTCCTTGGTAAGGACGAGGTCATGGGTCCGAGTCCCATCAGCAGCTCTTTTGTCGGCCGAGAAGACCGAGATTCATGCCTGAATTGTCGGCCCATTCAGGTTCATTCGAAAAACCCGTTCGTTCCAACGTAGGGAGAAAGAGAAAAGAATAATGGCCAAGGAAGTTTTTCAACGAACCAAGCCCCACGTCAACGTGGGCACCATCGGCCACATTGACCACGGCAAGACTACGTTGACCGGGGCGATATTGGCTGTCCAGCAACAAAAAGGATTCGCCAAGTTCAAGTCGTACGCGGACATCGCCAAGGGCGGCACCGTCCGCGACGTGACCAAGACGGTGACCATCGCGGTGGCTCACGTCGAGTACCAGACCGAGAACCGGCATTACGCCCACATCGACTGTCCGGGCCACGCCGACTTCATCAAGAATATGATCACCGGCGCCGCCCAGATGGACGGGGCGATCCTGGTCGTTTCGGCCGCGGACGGCCCCATGCCGCAGACTCGCGAGCACGTCCTGCTGGCTCGCCAGGTGAACGTCCCGGCCTTGGTCGTCTTCCTCAACAAAGTCGACCTGGTCGACGATCCGGAATTGCTCGAACTGGTCGAATTGGAACTGCGAGAGTTGTTGACCGACTACGGTTTTCCGGGCGACGACATCCCGATCATCCAGGGGGACTCCCTTTCGGCCTACAACAACCCGACCGATCCGGAGAAAGCCAGGTGCATTCAGGAATTGATGGACGCGATCGACCAGCACATTCCGGAGCCGGTGCGTGAAAAGGATAAGCCGTTCCTGATGGCCATCGAAGACGTCTTCTCGATCGAAGGCCGCGGCACGGTGGCCACCGGGCGTATCGAGCAGGGCGTCATCAAGACCGGCGAGAACGTGGAGATCGTGGGCATCAACGAATCGCGCACCACGGTCTGCACCGGCGTGGAGATGTTCAACAAGACCCTGGACCGGGGCGAGGCCGGCGACAACGTCGGTTGCCTGTTGCGGGGCGTCAAACGCGAACAAATCGAGCGCGGCCAGGTTTTGGCCAAGCCGGGTTCGATCACGCCGCACACGCAGTTCGAGGCCGAGGTCTACGTCCTCTCGAAAGACGAAGGCGGGCGGCACACGCCGTTCTTCAGCGGCTATCGCCCGCAGTTCTACTTCCGTACGACCGACGTGACCGGCTCGGCCAACCTGTTGGGCGACGCCGAAATGTGCATGCCCGGCGACAACGTCCGGGTCAGCGTGGAGTTGATGTCGCCGATCGCCATGGACGCGAACGTGCGATTTGCCATTCGAGAGGGCGGCCGGACGGTTGGTTCGGGCGTGGTGACCAAGGTGATTAAATAGCGGCCGGGCAGCGGACGGGGCTCGCCCGTTGAATTGCAGGGGTGTAGCTCAAGTGGTAGAGCACTGGTCTCCAAAACCAGCGGTTGAGAGTTCGAGTCCCTCCGCCCCTGCTTGCGAATCACGGCAATCCTTTGGGGAGTTGTTTTCCCGGTGAGTGGTTTTTTCCAACAACTGTTTCAGACCGGCATCTACAAGCGGAACCAGGGCCGCATCACCCGCCAGGTTACGTTCGCGGCGATCGCGCTGACCATGGCGATGGGGCTTTGGCGACTGAGCAACATGCTGATGGACGGTTCGCCCACGTGGCGTTTCGGGCTGCCGGGCGTGCTGCTGCTGATCGGCCTGTGGATTGCCTACCGCATTGTGAACGTGCCCAATTTCACCGACTTCCTGATCGCGGTCGAAGCCGAGATGAACAAGGTGTCTTGGCCTTCGCGAGCCGAACTGTTCCGTGCCTCGATGGTGGTGCTGGTTACCATTTTTTTCCTGGCCGCAGTTCTGTTTTTCTACGACTGGATTTGGAGAGTCCTTTTTACCGAGGTGCTACGAATCTTCTAGCATGCAGACGCGCTGCCGGAACGATTCATAGACACCCCTTGGGAAGTCAGGCGTGACCGACGAGCCGAACAACCCGACCGATCAGCCGCGCGACCTGTCCGAAGAGACTTCGGCCGAGAGTGTCGTTGCGCAATCGGACGCACCCGTGACCGTCGAGCCGGCGCCCTCTGTGGAAACCGCGGAGGCCGACCGGGACGTTGCGAGCCCGGGGACTGCCGACGCCGCCGCGACCGAACCGGCTACGGAGACTGCGACAACCGACGAGGAGGTCTCGCAGCCCGAATCGGTTCCCGTCGAGGAGACTGCGGCGGCAGACCAGGACGTTGCGAGCCCGGGGACTGCCGACGTCGCCGTGACCGAGCCGGCCGCGGAAGCCGAATCGGCGATGCCCGCCGAGAAACCGGCGGAAAAGACCGAGAAACCGGCGGAAAAGACCAAGAAACCGGCGGAAAAGACCAAGAAACCGGTGAAAAAGACCAAGAAACCGGCAGCGGAGACCAAGAAAAAGCCCGCCATCCAGCCGGCTGAAGAGGAAACGCTCCCGGAGGAACCGAAGTCCGAGAACATGGACTGGTACATCCTCAAGGTGCAGAGCAACCGTGAAGACTCGATTCGAGACGGGTTGCTGCGGCGGGTGGCGATTGCCGGACTGGAGCACTATTTCGGCGACGTGATCGTGCCGACCGAAAAGGTGACCGAGTTCAAGGGAGGGAAAAAGCGGGTTGCGAAGCGGAAGCTTTATCCGGGCTACCTGGTGATCCAGATGGAGATCAACGACGACACCTGGTTCCTGGTCCGCGAGACGCCGGGCATCGGCGACTTCACGGGAGCGGCCGGACGGCCCACCCCCATGTTGCCGCATGAAGTCTCCCGGATCCTGGTCCGGCAGGAGGAAAAGAGCGAAAAAGCGCCCAAGCTGAAGATCGGCGTCAGCCCCGGCGATCAGGTGAAGATCAACGAGGGAACCTTCGAGAACTTCGAGGGCGAAGTCGACAGCATCGACGAAACCAACGGTCGTGTAACGGTGATGATCAATATCTTCGGGCGGAGCACGCCCGTCGAATTGGAATACTGGCAAATCGAAGCGGTATAGGTTGGGGACTCATGGCTAAGCATTTACAGGGTGAAGCGAGGTTCCAGATACCCGGCGGACAGGCTACCCCGGCCCCGCCGGTCGGTACGTCGCTGGGAAGGTACGGGATCAACCTGGGGCAATTCGTGCAGCAGTTCAACGACCGCACGAAGGAAGCCGGCGGGATGCCGATTCCGGTGGTGGTGCGGGTGTACAACGACCGGAGTTTCGATTTCGTCACGAAGAGTCCTCCGGCAGCGGCGCTGTTGAAGCAGGCCGCCAGCATCGCCAAGGGCTCGGGGGTTCCCAATCGCGAGAAGGTCGGCACCGTTACCTCGGCGCAGATCGAGGAGATCGTGAAGAGGAAAATGGCCGATCTCAACGCCCGGGACGTCGATCACGCCCGACGCATGATCGAAGGGACTGCCCGAAGCATGGGGCTGTTGGTTGAGGATTAGGGGCTAGGGGGTTAGGGTCTGGGGATTCGGGACTCGGAACTGGGGACTGGGGACTGGGGACTGGGGACTGGGGACTGGGGACTGGGGATTCGGGGATTCGGGGCTGGGGACTGGGGGTTCGGGGCTGGGGACTGGGGATTCGGGGCTGGGGATTCGACGAGGATCTTGGCTGTGCAATTTTTGTGGATGTTCACCACAATCGCGTTGTTGACTTTGGGGACTCCCACGACTCGCGCAGACGGTTTGTTGTATCAGTTGCCCGATGATGGTGCGTGGGTCCGGTTCGACATGGAACTCATCGCACAGCGCGACGGGATGGAAACGAAACTAAAGGGTTTCTTGACCATGAGTTCGGTCGGCCAGCAGACCGAGAATGGCGAGAAGTGTCGGTGGATCGAATTCGATGGAAATGTGAAGAATGCGGATGGCAAGCGTACCTTCGTCGCCAAAGCCCTTATCCCGGAGAGATATTTGAAAAAGGATAAGAAGCCGCTGGACCATTTTGTAAGAGGCTGGCTCAGGGAGGCCGACAATGTGCCGCAAAGCCTGGCCCCCCCTGACGTTTACAGGCAGGGATTCTTTCCGGCCTTTTTGTCTGGCCCGTTGAAAGATGCCGAGAACCTCGATGTGGAGTTGGTCGAGTGCAAGCTCGGAAAACTCCAGTGTGCGGGCGTTGCCGGCCGTGGCGAGTATCAGCAAGGCAGGTATGAGACGCATCTCACCTTTCAGATCCGGCTTCACGAAAAGGCACCTTTTGGCGTAGTAAGTGCTCGAATGGAGTGTGAGGGCAGACGCGACGGACAGGTTCGGGAAAGTGGAACTGTGACCCTGAATCTGGCCGAAATCGGCGACAAGGCGACGACCAAGCTGCCCGACTATCAATAGGACGAAAATTGCAGTATCACGTTGGTTCGTTGCGGTCACTGACAACTGACAACTGATAACTGATAACTGATAACTGACAACTGACAACTGACAACTGATCACTGACAACTGCTCACTGACAACCGATCACTGACAACTGCTCACTGACGACTAAACGATGGTAAAACAATCCAAGCGAATGAAGGTTCTCGGCGAGAAGGCCCCCGGCAAGCAGACGTTGCCGCTGGAGGAAGCGATCTCGCTGCTGAAAACGTTCGGCAACACGAAGTTCGACCAGTCGGTCGAAGTGGCCATGCGGCTGGGGATCGATCCGAAGCAGGCCGACCAGATCGTGCGCAGCTCGATCGTGCTTCCGCACGGCCTGGGGCGGACGCTCCGGGTGATCGTATTTGCCAAGGGCGATAGAATTCAGGAGGCCCAAGAGGCAGGCGCCGACGAGATCGGGGGCGAGGAGCTGGCCAACCGGATCAAGGAGGGTTGGACCGACTTCGACGTGTGCATCGCCGCCCCGGACATGATGGGGTTGGTCGGCCCCTTGGGACGTATCCTGGGCCCCCGCGGCTTGATGCCCTCCCCTCGAGCCGGGACCGTCACGCCGGACGTGGCCAAGATGGTCAAGGAATACAAGGCCGGCAAGGTCGAGTTCCGCAACGACTCCGGCGGCAACGTACACGCCGTGGTGGGAAAGTTGAGCTTCGACGAACCCAAACTGGCCGACAACATTCGGGCGTTCGTCAATCACGTAGTCGGCCTGAAACCGACGGCCGTGAAGGGTCAGTACGTCAAAGGCATCGCCATTTGCGCCACCATGAGCCCGAGCGTTCGCATCCAACCCCTATAACGAAGAGACCCTGTAACGAAGAGACCCTGTAACGAAGAGTCTCTGTAACGAAGAGATCATTTGCGGCCCAATCGGGGTCCGGCTCGAGCCGTCACCCCGACCGCCGAGGAAGTTGGCTGAGATGAGCAAGTACGTCAAGAACCTGATAACCGATCATTTGCGTGAAAGCTTCCAGGGCGTCAACGACGCGTTGCTGGTCAACGTGATCGGCCTGGATGCCAACGCCAACAACCGGCTCCGAACGGAGCTTCAGAGCAAACACATCAACCTGATGGTGGTCAAGAACAGCCTGGCTGCCCGGGCCACCGAGGGAACGCCCCTGGGGCCGATGTTCGAGGGGCTCGCGGGCACGGCGGCCGTTTGCTGGGGGAGCGAGGATATCGTCAGCTTGGCCAAGGAGATTACCCGGTTGGCCAAGAAAGGGGAGTATGAGAGATTCCGCACCCGCGGGGGGGTGATGGACGGCGGGCCGCTCAACGCCGAGCAGGTCGCCGAGGTCAGCAGGTGGCCCAACCGTGAAGAACAGCTCAGTTTGCTGATGGGCCAGGTCCTCAGTCCCGGGGCCAACCTGGTCAGTCAGTTGGGCGGTCCCGGCTCGGCGCTGGCCAGTCAGATCGAACAGAAAGCGGAATGACCCACGTGGGCAGCATGACCGCGGCTGCAAAAGCGAGTTTTTCGAACCAAGGCGAGAAAGGATAGGAATTCATGGCGACAGACGAAGCAACCCGCGAGTTCTCCGCACAAGCCCAGGAGTTGGGTGAGAAGATCGTGGGTTTGACGCTCAAGGAAGCGAAGGAACTTAGCGACTACCTGGAGGAAGTGCACGGCATCAAGCCGGCGGCCGGCGGCGCGGTGATGGCGGTCGGTCCGATGGGGGGCGGCGAAGCCGCGCCCGCGCCGGAGGAGAAAACCGAATTCGACGTCGTGCTGGAGAGTTTCGGCGAGAAGAAGATCGGCGTGATCAAGGTGGTACGTGCCGCGACCCAACTGGGTCTGAAGGAAGCCAAGGACCTGGTCGAGAGCGTACCGGCCAAAATCAAGGAAGGCCTCTCCAAGGAAGACGCCGAGAAATTCAAGACCGAGTTGGAAGAGGCCGGCGCCACGGTATCCATCAAGTAGCGTCGGATGGGAAACGCATGTCTTTTCTGTTTTCCAACGGCCCTTTCCGAGGGAGGGCTTTTGGTGCGCGCGGCCAGAATCATCGTGGAACCCCGGATGTTCGACCGACCCCAGGTTTTTCTCAGGAGGGTATCCCCCTATGGCCACTACGGCTGATCGGCGTCTGAAGCCCACGGGAATCCGCATCTTCGGCAGCCTTCGACCCCCTCATGCCATTCCCGACCTGACCCAAATCCAGACCAAGAGTTACGAAGCCTTCCTCCAGTACGAAACGCCCTGGCAGAAGCGCAAGGACCAGGGTATCGAGGGCGTACTTCGGGAGATCTTTCCCGTGGAAAGCTACGACAAGACGCTGCGTCTGGAGTATCTCCGCTTCGAGTTGGGCAAGCCGCGGTACGAACCCGACGAGTGCCGCCAGTTACGGCTCACGTACGGCCGGCCCTTCAAGGTCTGGCTGCGGCTGACCAAGGAGCAGCCGGTGGAGGAGGAAGTCTACCTGGGCGACGTTCCCATCATGCTCGGCGGCGGCGAGTTCATCATCAACGGGGCCGAACGCGTGGTCGTCAGCCAGCTCCACCGCAGCCCCGGCGTCGACTTCGTGATGGACATGGAGGGAGGAGGCGAGCGCCGTCTGCACAGTTGCCGCATCATCCCCGAACGCGGAAGCTGGATCGAACTGAACGTCACGCGCAAAGAGTCTCTCACCGTCCGCATCGACCAAAGCGGCAAGTTCTCCATCATGACGCTGCTTCGGGCGATGGATCCGCAGTACTCCGAGAACGCCCAACTTTTGCGCGTGTTCTACGAGACGGAGATGGTGCCGGTCGTCGACGGACGCAGCGTCGTGAAAGTCGAGGGCAAGTTGGCTATCGGAGACATCGTCTACCCGGTCGCAAGCGAGCGAGCCGGCGAGATCATCGTCGAGTGCGGCCAGAAGATCACCAAGAACGCCGCGGAGACCATCTGCACCTCCGGATTGAAGGAGGTCGAAGTGATGGCGGTGCCGAAAAACCCGCTGCTGATCAACGCGCTGGGCGACGACAACACGGCCAGCCACGAAGAGGCCTTGCTGCGGATCTATCAGCGTCTGCGCCCCGGAAATCCCCCGCAGTTGGAAAAGGCCCGGCTGTTGTTTGCCGAGAAGTTCTTCGACACCAACCGTTACCGGCTGGGTCGCGTGGGGCGTTTCCGCATCAACCGCAAGTTCGGCTTGAACATCCCCGAGGCGGAAATGACCTTGCGGCCGGAAGACCTGATCGCGGCGATCAAGTACCTGCTGCGACTGCGAAACAACGACCCGGCGGCGGAAGTCGACGACATCGACCACCTGGGGAACCGCCGGCTGCGGACCATCGACGAATTGGCTTCCGACGAGCTGCGCAAGGGTTTCCTGAAACTCCGCCGGACGGTTCAGGAACGGATGAGTCTGAAGGACATCGAGGACATGACGCCCCGAAGTCTGGTCAATCCGAAGAGCATTTCCGCGGCGATCGAGTACTTTTTCGGCCGCGGCGAACTCTCCCAAGTGGTCGACCAGACCAATCCGCTCTCGATGTTGACCCACGAACGCAGGCTCAGCGCGTTGGGCCCCGGCGGTTTGAATCGCAAGCGGGCCGGGTTCGAGGTCCGCGACGTGCACATCTCGCACTACGGCCGCATCTGTCCCATCGAGACCCCCGAAGGAACCAACATCGGCCTGATCTCCAGTCTGGCGATTTACGCCGGGGTAGACGGGTACGGCTTTCTGGTGACGCCCTACCAGAAACTCCACAAGGGCAAACTGACCGACGAGATCCATTGGCTGCGAGCGGACCAGGAACACGAGGCCTATTTGGCTCCGGCCGACGCGTTGATCAAAGGCGGCCGATTGGTCGGCGAGGCCATCATCGCACGGCACTACGGCGACTTCGAGATGACTCCGGTCGAAGAGGTGGAGTACATCGACGTGGCGCCGGCCCAAATGGTGGGCGTCTCCGCCGGACTGATCCCGTTCCTGGAACACGACGACGCCAACCGCGCCTTGATGGGCTCGAACATGCAGCGCCAGGCCGTGCCGCTTCTGGTCACCGAGCCGCCGCTGGTGGCCACGGGCATGGAAAAATTCGCCGCGCAGAACTCCAGCATGCCCGTCCGCGCCCTGCGCCGCGGTACGGTCACCTACGTGGACGCCGAGCGGATCGATATCGGCAGCGAGGTCTACCCTCTGCGGAAATTCGTGGGCCTCAACGAGCGGACCTGCCAGAACCAGAAGCCGATCGTCTCGGTGGGCGACAAGGTGGAGAAGAATCAGGTGATCGCCGACGGCGCCGGCACGTACCAGGGCGAATTGGCCCTGGGACGCAACGTGCTGGTGGCGTTCATGGCCTGGGACGGGTTCAACTTCGAGGACGCCATCATCATCAGCGAGGAGCTGGTCGAGAACGACACGTACACCTCGATTCACATCGAGGAGTTCGACATCGAAATCCGCGAGACCAAGCTCGGCCGCGAGGAGTTCACCCGCGACATCCCCAACGTCAGCGAAAAGCAATTGCGGAATCTCGACGAGAACGGCATCGTGCGCGTCGGGACCTACGTCACGTCGGGGGACATTCTGGTCGGCAAGGTGTCGCCCAAATCGAAAACCGAACTGACGCCCGAGGAAAAGCTCCTGCACGCGATTTTCGGCCGCGCCGGCGAGGACGTGAAGAACGACTCGCTGGAAGTCCCCTCCGGCGTGGAGGGAATCGTCGTCGACACCCAGAAGTTCTCTCGCCGCATGAGTCTCTCCGAGGAAGAGCGCCGGGAATTCGAGAACTCGCTGAAGGAGGTCGAGGCCGACGGCAACGCCAAGATCGCCGCCACGTTCGGCGAACTGGTGGGGCAGATCGAGGGAGTGCTCAAGAAAACGCTGACCGACGAAGACGGCAACCCGCTGGTCGAAGGACAGGAACACCGCTACGTGGCCGAACAGGCACATCGTTTCAACCTCGAAGCGCTCGACATCCGCAGCCCCGTACGCAAGGCCGAGGTGGAGAAGGTTCACAAGAATCTCTGGCCGGCGGTCGAGGCGTCGATCGACGCCCGGGACCGCCGCCTCAACTCGATGAAACGGGGCGACGAGCTGCGCAGCGGCGTGCTGCAGATGGTCAAGGTCTACGTGGCGGCCAAGCGCGTGATCTCGGTGGGCGACAAGGTGGCCGGGCGGCACGGGAACAAGGGCGTGATCGCCAAGATCCTGCCCCAGGAGGACATGCCCTTCCTGGCCGACGGAAGGCCCGTGCAAATCCTGCTCAACCCGCTGGGCGTTCCCAGCCGAATGAACGTGGGCCAAATCCTCGAGACCCACCTCGGTTGGGCCGCCGCGGCGCTGGGTTTCCAGGCCGTCACCCCGGTCTTCGACGGGGCCGACGAGGATACGATCCGCGCCTGCCTGAAGGATGCCGGTCTGCCCGAACACGGCAAGGCCCAACTCTTCGACGGCCGCACGGGCGACCGGTTCGAGCAGCTTTCCACGGTCGGCTACATCTACATGATGAAGCTGCACCATCTGGTCGACGACAAGGTCCACGCCCGTTCCACCGGACCTTATTCGCTGATCACGCAACAACCGCTGGGCGGGAAGGCCCGCTTCGGCGGCCAGCGGTTCGGAGAAATGGAGGTTTGGGCCTTGGAAGCCTATGGGGCGGCCTACATCCTCCAGGAATTGCTCACCGTCAAGAGCGACGACGTGGAAGGACGGACCAAGATCTACGAATCGATGGTCAAGGGCGAGAATACGCTGGAAGCCGGCACGCCGGCAAGCTTCGACGTGTTGACCAACGAAATCCGCGGACTGGGACTGAACATGCAGCTTGAAAAAGCTCGTGTGCTGTAAACAACCACAAGGAGTTCCCGCTGTGAGTATCGGTGAAAGCACTTACGACCGGATCAACGACTACGCCTCGGTCAAGATCAGCCTGGCCCGACCGCACGATATCCGCAGTTGGTCGTTCGGCGAAGTCAAGAAACCGGAAACGATCAACTACCGCACGTACCGTCCGGAGAAGGACGGGCTGTTCTGCGAGCGGATTTTCGGTCCGGAGAAGGACTGGGAGTGCTCGTGCGGCAAGTACCGCGGGATGAAGTACAAGGGCATGATTTGCGACCGTTGCGGCGTGAAGATTACCCACAGCCGCGTGCGCCGCAAGCGGATGGGGCACATCGAACTGGCCGCTCCCGTGGTCCACATCTGGTTCTTCAAAGCCATGCCCAGCCGGCTGGGAGCCCTGTTGAGCATGAAAACCACCAGCCTGGAAAAAGTGATCTACTTCCAGGACTACGTGGTGACCGATCCGGGCGATACGCCCCTGAAGCTCCAACAGCTCTTGACCGAAGAGGAATATCGCGCCGCCCGCGCGCAATATCCCGACTCTACTTTCGAGGCCGAAATGGGGGCCGAAGCCGTCCGCAAGCTCCTGGTGAGCCTCGACCTGGTCAAGCTTTCCATCGAACTCCGGGTGGACCTGGCCGAGACCGGATCGAAGCAGAAGAAGAAGGACCTGATCAACCGGTTGAAGATCGTCGAGGCGATCCGCGACAGCGACAACCGTCCCGAATGGATGGTCCTGGACGTGATCCCCGTCATCCCGCCCGACTTGCGACCCTTGGTTCTGTTGGATTCGGGCAACTTCGCCACCAGCGACCTGAACGACCTTTACCGCCGGATCATCAACCGGAACAACCGGCTGAAGAAGCTGGTCGACCTGAACGCGCCGGAAGTGATCATCCGCAACGAGAAGCGGATGCTGCAGCAGTCGGTCGACGCGCTGTTCGACAACAACCGCTGCAAGCGCCCCGTGCTGGGATCGAGCAACCGGCCGTTGAAGTCGTTGACCGACATGATCAAAGGCAAACAGGGACGCTTCCGCGAGAACCTGTTAGGCAAACGCGTCGATTACTCGGCGCGAAGCGTGATCGTGGTCGGGCCGACCCTGCGGCTGCACCAGACCGGATTGCCCAAGAAAATCGCCCTGGAACTCTATCAGCCGTTCATCATCCGGCGTCTGAAGGAATTGGGGCACGCCGACACGATCAAGAGCGCCAAGAAAATGCTGGAGCGCAAGGACGAGGAGGTCTGGGACATTCTCGAAGAAGTCATCCAGAACCATCCCGTGCTGTTGAACCGGGCGCCCACGCTGCACCGCATGGGAATCCAGGCCTTCGAGCCGATTCTGGTCGAAGGCAACGCCATCAAGCTCCACCCGTTGGTCTGCAAGGGCTTCAACGCCGACTTCGACGGCGACCAGATGGCCGTCCACCTTCCGCTGTCGATCGAAGCCCAAGTGGAAGCCCATACGCTAATGATGTCCACCAACAACATCTTCAGCCCCGCCAACGGCGCGCCGATCATCAGCCCCTCGCAGGACGTGGTGATGGGGTGCTATTACATGACCTCGTCGCTTTCCAACCGTCGAGGCGAAGGCATGAAGTTCTCTTCGACCGACGAGGTCGAATTGGCCTATTCGCTGGGCGTGGTGGACACGCACGCGGCGATCAAAGTCAAGCTGTCGTCCAACCGCGAAGTGAAATCCGAACGCCAGCACAAATTCGGCAAACTGGTCGAGACCACCGTGGGGCGCGTGATGTTCAATTCCATGCTTCCCAAAGGAATGCCCTTTTACAATACGCCGTTGCGATCCTCCAGTCTGGCCGGAGTGATCTCCGATTGTTATGAAATCTTGGGACGCCGGGCAACCATCGATCTGCTCGACAGCATGAACCGAATGGGGTTCCGCGAGAGTACCCGCAGCGGTCTGAGCTTCGCCACCGACGACCTGATCACCCCGCCCAACAAGGCCAAAATCATCGCCTACGCCGAACGCGAAGTGGCCCGAACGCTGAAACTCTATCAGCGCGGCATCATCGCGGAAGGCGAACGCTATAACCTCGTGCTCGACACCTGGACCCACGCCCGCGAGCAGATCACCACGGAAATGATGAGCGAGCTGGAGAACGATCAACGATTCGAAGGCTACGTCAACCCGATCTTCCTGATGGCCCACAGCGGTGCCCGCGGCGGCGTCGAACAAATCCGCCAGTTGGCCGGCATGCGGGGATTGATGGCCAAGCCGTCGGGCAAGATCATCGAGACGCCGATCAAGGCCAACTTCCGCGAGGGCCTCAGCGTGCTGGAGTACTTCAGTTCCACCCACGGCGCCCGCAAGGGTCTGGCCGACACGGCCCTGAAGACCGCCGACTCGGGATACCTCACCCGAAAACTGGCCGACGTGGCCCAGAACGTGGTGATCACCAGACACGACTGCGGAACTACCCAGGGACTCACCAAAGGGGTCATCTACCGCGGCGAAAAGGTCGAGGTCAGTCTGGCCGATTCGATCCGCGGGCGCGTCAGCCGCGCCAACATTGTCAACCCCATCACCGACGACGTCATCGTCCGCGAGAACGAACTGATCACCGCGGACATCGCGCGGAAGATCGAAGAGATGGGCCTGGAAAAGATCCAGGTTCGCAGCCCGATGACCTGCGACGCCTCGCTGGGCATTTGCGCCCTCTGCTACGGCATGGACCTCTCCACCAGCAGCCTGGTGGAACAAGGAATGGCCGTGGGCATCATCGCCGCCCAGAGCATCGGCGAGCCGGGAACCCAATTGACGATGCGGACCTTCCACATCGGCGGGGCGGCTGCCCGGGCCATCGAAGAAAGCGAAATCAAGGCCAAGAAGGCCGGGCAGGTTCAGTTCACCCGCATGAAGGTCGTCCGCAACGACCAGGGCCAACAGGTCGTGCTCACGCGAAACGGGGAAATCCTCATCGTCGATCCCAAAGGCCGGGAACTGGAAAAATACGAAATCCCGGCCGGTGCCATCCTGTCCGTCGACGAAGGCCAGGAAGTCCCAACCGGTGTGGTTCTCTGCCAATGGGACCCGCACAGTATCCCCATCCTGGCGGAGATCGGCGGGAAGGTCCGCTACGAGGACGTCGTCGAAGGCGAAACGATGCGGAAAGAGAAGGATCCCAGCGGTCACGTCCGGCAACTCGTGATGGAACACAAGGGCGACCTCCACCCGCAAGTCGTTCTGGAAGACGCCAGCGGAAAGATCCTCGACTTCTACTACCTGCCCGAAAAGGCCCATATCGAAGCCATCGAGGGAACGCAGATCTCTGCCGGTACGCTCTTGGCCAAGACGCCCCGTGAAGTCTCCGGAACGCAGGACATCACCGGCGGCCTTCCCCGAGTTACCGAGATCTTCGAGGCCCGAAAACCGAAAGAACCGGCCGTGATCGCCGAGATCGACGGAACCGTGGAACTGCTGGGAGAGAAGCGCCGCGGCAAGCGGACCATCGTCGTCCGCAGCGAAAGCGGCATCGAGCGCGAGCACCTGGTCTCCCACGGTAAACACCTCCGCGTACACGCCGGCACCTTCGTCCGCGCCGGGGAGTCCCTGGTCGACGGCCCGCTGGTGCCGCACGACATCCTGCGGATTTCCGGCGAAGAGGCCGTTCAACAGTATCTCACCCGCGAAATCCAAAACGTCTACCGAAGCCAGCGTGTCGAAATCAACGACAAGCACATCGAGATCATCGTGGCCCAGATGCTCCGCAAAGTTCGCGTCGAGACGATCGGCGACACCGGACTCCTGCCGGGCTCCGTGATGGACAAATTCGAGTTCCGCCAGGCCAACGAAGACCTGTCCCGATGCGTGAGAATCGTGGAGAAGGGCGAAAGCACCTTCGAAGAAGGGGACATCGTGCCGGTCGACGTCCTCGAACAGGAAAACGCCCGAATCGAGGCCGTCGGCGGCGATCCGGCCCAGGGCGCCAAGCCCAAATCGGCCACCGCCACCGCGCAACTGTTGGGTATCACCAAGGCCGCCGTGCAGAGTTCCAGTTTCATCTCGGCCGCCAGCTTCCAGGAAACGACCAAGGTGCTCACCGAAGCGGCCCTGGCCGGCAAGGTCGACCGGCTGGTGGGGCTGAAAGAGAACGTGATCCTCGGACACCTGGTGCCCGCCGGCACCGGGTTCCGAATCTATCAGGACTCGGAAGTCCGTATCCGGCCCCAGGCGCTGGATGCCTTGGCCGTCGAGAAGGAGAACATCCTTTCGCGGCACTTCCCCCTGCTCGATGGGCCGATGGTGGAAGCCCCCGCCGAGCCTGTGGAGATCGACTCCGCGAGCGACGGCACCACCCACACGTCGGGCGAGATGCCCCCCGACATGATCGACGAACTGCTGAGGATCTCGCGGGAGGCTATGCCACCATCGGATGCTGACGTGTAGATCGCAAGAACCCTATGTGGGTTTGGGCGTATGATGCGAGAACTTCAACGCCTGCCATTGACAACCCCAGAGAGTCTGGCACAATTGACGGTTTCCGTGTGCTTGAAGCACATTGTCGACCGTTCAGAGGTAGACCATGCCCACGATCAACCAACTCGTTCGCAAGAGACGCAAACAACCGCGGAAGTTCAGCAAGGCTCCCGTCTTGGATCGCTGCCCGCAAAAACGGGGGGTGTGCTTGCAGGTCAAGACGATGACCCCCAAGAAGCCGAACTCGGCCATGCGGAAGATCACCCGCGTGCGGCTCTCCAACGGCAAAGAGGTCACCGTCTACATCCCGGGCGAAGGACACAGCCTTCAGGAACACTCGATCGTGTTGGTCCGCGGAGGTCGGGTCCGAGACTTGCCCGGCGTCCGCTACCAGGTGATTCGCGGCGCGATGGACACGTTGGGCGTGGAAGATCGCAAGCAGTCCCGCAGTCGCTACGGAGCCAAGAAGTCGTAATCCCGCTCAAGCTCGAAGAAGAAGGTAACGATGGGTCGTATCACCGCCAGTAGGAAGCAGCTTGTCGGCGATCCGAGACACGGATCGATCCTGGCCAGCAAGTTCATCAACTGCCTGATGTGGGACGGCAAGAAGAGCACGGCGCAGAGCGCATTCTACGGTGCCTTGGACATTCTCCGCAAGAAGGTCCACGACGCCGAGCCGATCGACGTCTTCTCTCAGGCGGTCGAGAACGTCAAACCCAACATCGAGGTCCGCTCGAAGCGGGTGGGCGGTGCTTCCTACCAGGTGCCCATGCAGGTGAACAAAGCGCGTCAACAGTCGCTGGCAATACGCTGGATCCTGATAGCGTGCCGCGACAAGAAGGGCCGGCCCATGCAGGACAAGCTGGCCAAAGAGCTGCTCGACGCCTACAACCGCGAAGGGGTGGCCATGACGCGGCGGGAAAACGTCCACCGCATGGCCGAAGCCAACAAGGCGTTCGCCCACTTCGCCTGGTAAACCCGATCACTGAGGTTCGCCGTGCCGGTGTCCCCCCTGCCGGTGCGGCGTTCTTATGCGCTGCGGCAAACTTCTCTATCTCGCCGCCGATGCAATTCTACGGCTTCGCGACCGTCTCGATCAGCCCCGGCACCGGGCGGAAATCGGGATGCTCTTTGTATTGCAGGTTCCGCCGGCCGAAGTAGCTGCCGTAGTAGGGCGAGTTGGCGTCGATCCAAGTCACCAGGCGGATGAACTCCTCCCGCGAAAGCTCCACCCCTTCGTACCCTTTCTCTTCGTGCCCTTCGTGCCCTTCGTGGATCACCTCGATCAACCGGCTGCGATGAGAACCCAGGCTATAAGCCGGGATCGGTGACGCATCGCCCGTCTTCGGCTGGTTCTCGTGGAACACCTGCACCAGGTCCTTCCGCAGCAATTCCTCGTACGAGCGATTGAACAGCGCAGTCAACTCGCCCGTGAGCACCAGATCTCCTTCCGGCTTCTGGGCGTTATGGCAGCGGACGCAGTGCCGATCCAGGATCGGCTGCACGTCGGTCACGTAGTGGATCGGCCGCGGCGCCGTTTCGCCCGGCTGGGGAGCCAACCGCCGCGGCGGGCGGCGCGCGGCCAGCGGCAGCCGGTTCGCCGGGGCCCATTGCCGCATTTCGTGGCACCCGATGCACGAGCGGCTCTCGCCCGGCCGCAGGTTGATGAACGTCCGCATCCGCTGCACTTCCATGAAGTTCTCGTCCAACGCCTGGAGAAACAGGTTCTTATCGGCGGGCACCTCGAAATGGGCCGACCCGTCCTCTTCGACCGGCACGATGCCCCAGAGCCGTTTTACGTGCAGGCTGCCGTTGAGGCTGACCACGGCGTGTTGTTGGTAGGCGCTGTCGCCGTCCCAGTACTTCCGGGCGGCCCACGGCCGGGGAACCGTTTCCAACACCCGCAGGTACTTGATCGTGCCGCGGGGAACGTCGCCCAGTCCCCGGTAGACGTCGCTCATCACCAGCGTAGCCGGCTGCGACTCTCCCGGCCGCACCGGCGGGACGACCGGCGGCTTCGGGCGCGGCCGCAGCGGAGTCGGCTGCCAGCAGGACATCTGCCCGTCGCGATGGATCGGCACGCGGTTGCCCCACTCGTCCAGCAGATACAGCCCGTACGCGTCGACCTCCTTGACCGGCTTGTCCGGATTGCAGGAGACCAGGAAGAACTTGTCGGAAAGCGGCATCGCATCGGTATAGAGCGGGCCGTCGGTGTCGCCGACCCAGCGCCCGTCGCGGTTGTGGAACCAGCCGAACTCCGTGCGCACGTCCACGTCCGGCGTGATGTAGGTCATCGGCTCCCGGGTGCGGATCGGGTAGTTGATATCCAGCCGGATCACGGTGCCCACGCCGGCCGGCATGTGCGGAGCGCCGATCACCACGAACAGGTTGTTGTACCCCGGGATCGCCCGGCCGTGGAGCATGGTGTCGGGAAAGGTGATGTCGTTTCCGAAGATCTCGACCGAGCCGGTGCCGTCGGGCCGCATCGCCCAAAGACACTTGATCACCACGTCGGCCTTGTCGACGTATTCCCAGCGGGTGTACAGGACCCGGCCGTCGTTCATCACGCTGGGCGAGGCCTCGCTCACGGGGCTGTCGGAAAGGACTTCCATGCGGCGGCCGTCGCCGTCCATGCGGTAGAGCGTCGTGGTCGTGAAGACGTCCGGCCCGTCGCAGAGGATCCCGCGCTCGCAACGGGTGGAGACGAAGCAGATCCCTCCGTCGGGCAGGTAGCAGGGGTGCATGTCGTCGGTATGATGGGTGTAAACCAGCGGCCGGCCCGCCCATTGCGCCATGTCGCGGTGCCTGTACTTCTCGATCCGCTGTTGTTCGTCGGGCGGATCGAAGGTGAGCTGGTGCAGCCCCTTGCCGTCGACGCCCACTTCCCAGATGCGGAACCCTTGCCCGAGCGCCCGCTTGTAGCCGAAGATCACGCGACGGCCGTCGAACGAGAGGTCGAAACGCCCGAAGATGCCGCCTTCCAGTTCGGGGGCCAACTCGGTCACCTTGCCGTCGGCCGGCGAGAGCACGCACAGGTTGCCGCCGAAGTGCTCGCAGCCGTCGATGTAGTCGGTGTAGTAGTGGGTCGACTGGTACGTGTATCGCCGCACGAACAGCAGCTTGTCGAAGTCCAGGAGCGGATTGGCCTTCACCAGCGCCTCATGGCGCAACTGCTCGGCGGCTTCGACGATTTCGACGACGGCCTGCGGCTGCTCTGCCTTCTCGGCCACCAGTTTTTCGAGCGCATCGACCCGGGCGAGAAACGCCTTTCCCTCGGGGTACTGGTCACCGTACTTGCCCATCAGGTACGCAACTGCCGCCCGCAGCTGTTGGAGATCGAGTCGCTGCATCCGGGTTCTGGCTTCGGCCTGGAGATCTCGAAACGCATCCTGGCTCGGCGGGGTCTTTTCGGTCGAAACGACGAGCCCTTTCAGATGCGGCATGTAGCCGTCGGTGGAGATACGGATCGTGTTCTTTCCCTTTTCCAGTTCGAACGGTCCGTACGTTTGCCGGCCGAGATGCTGCGGCATGAACCCGCCGGTCGTTTCGCCGAGCACCTCGCCGGGGAGTTGGCGTCCGCCGACGCTCAGCCGACAGGGGCGATTCTCGCCGGAGCAATAGAAGAAGTGGACGTAGTACGAGCCGCCTTCGACTTCGGCGGTCCACTGCATGAACCCGTTTCGGCCGACGCAAAGCGTGAGATTGCCGAATTGCCCGTACTCTGCGGCCACGTTCGTCGAGCGGGCCGAGAGTTGGCGGGCCGGGATGGCGACGTCCTCGGCCCGGGCGGGGATCGAGGCCGCAACCGCCAACAGGGTCAGGCCAAGGCTCGTCTTCACGGCGTTCTCCCGATTTCGGACGTTGCGCTGCATTTACCCGCATTGTAGCCCGCTCACTCGTCAACCGCCAACCGGCGCTGCTGCTTCTTGCGGCTTCGGCGCTGCTTCTGCTCCAGGCGACGGCGGCGGGAGGCTTGCGTGGGTCTGGTGGCTTTGCGGGACTTCGGCGGCTGGGCCGCTTCTCGCAATAGCTCGCGGAGCTTTTCCAGGCAGTCGGCCACGTTGCGGCCCGCGTCGCGGAAACGCTGGCTGACGATCAACAGATCGCCCTCGGAGGTGATCCGCCGTCGGACCTTGGCGAGCAAACGCTGCCGGACCGCCTCCGGCAGGCTCGGACTGCTCATCACCGGCCAACGCAACAACGCCTTGGTATTGAGCTTGTTGACGTTCTGCCCACCGGGACCGGAACTGCGGGCGAACGTGAATTGGAATTCACGCAAGGGGATTCTTAGTTTGGGCGTGATGATGAGCATGGGGGGTGGGGATTGGGGATTGGAGAGAGTTCAACCTAAGGCCCTAACGTGGCAGAGCCGCAATCAAACGGCGGGCAAGCCCGCCCGCTAAACGTTGTTGTCACGATCGGTTACTTCAAACATGCGCGCACCGTGCATATAAGTCGTGACGTATAACCCCAGTCCCCAGCCCCCAGCCCCCAGTCCCCAACCCCCAGTCCCCAGCCCCCAGTCCCCAACCCCTAATCTCCAACCAATCTTTCGAACGCCTCCTTGGCGTGTTGCAGCAGGGAAGCGTAATCGGAGGTCTCGATCTCTTCGCCGAGCAATTCCACGTCGTAGTAGCCGTCGTAGCCGGCGGCCTTCAGCGCGGCGGTGATGTCGGCCAACGGGAGGACGCCCTCGCCGAGCCGGCAGCGGTTCTGTTCCCCGCCGGGAGGCTCCTTGGCGTCGCCGAGCTGGACGATGGCCAGGTGCGGGGCGATCTCGCCGATGCGGTCGGCCAGCGCCGGATCGTGGCCGAGGTGGTAGGTGTCCAGGACCATCTTCACCTGGGGATTGTCGACCGCTTGGAGCAACTCGAGCACGTCGTCGATGGAGGTCAGGAAGGTCCAATCCTCCGCACAGTTCGGGTGCATCGGCTCGACGGCCAGGGTGACTCCCAGTTCGGCCGCCGTGGGGATCAGTTCCTTCAGCGCGCTCTGGATCAGCCGCTTGGCGTGGTTGTAGGTGTGGCCGGCCCGGGCACCGCTGTAGACCACGAGGGTCCTCGTGCGGATCTCGGCGGCGACTTGCAGGGCGTCGACGGCGTCGGCCACGCTCTCGCGGTAGGTCCGGCCGTCGCTGCCGGTGAATCCGCCGGCCCAGAGCAGGTGCGAGACCTCCAGGCCGGTATCCTCGAGCAGCTTCAGCGCCTTCGCCCGGCCACAGTCGGAGAGTTTCTGCCGCCAGACCCCGATGGCCGGGATTCCGGCGTTGGCATATTGGGCCACGTCCTCCTCGAACGACCATCGAAAGGTCGTCGTTTCGTTCATCGACAGCTTAGGCATCTTGAGCTGCTCCTTCATCCCCGGTCGCCAGAATTCATCCCGGAACCGACCTGATTCTTCCCGGAACCAACCTGGCCCCGAACCGAGTGGTCTTGTTAGCACGGCAGTATGCCGGATTCCCGCCTTCTTGTAAAGCCGAGCCGTGAACCGGGGGGAACCCGAAGGCGTACCAACGGTATTGACGCGATGCGACCCTCCGGCGAAACTGTCTCCTTCATGCGTACCCTACCTCGATACGTCCTGTCCGAGTTGGCCAAGGTGTTCTCGATTTCCTTGGCCGCATTGACGTTGATGATGATTGTTTTGGGGGTGGTCCGGGAAGCCACCGCGCAGAACCTGCCGTTGGCCGCGGTCGTCCGGCTGATTCCGTACATCCTGCCCGACGCGCTGCGGGTGGCGGTTCCGGTAACGCTGCTGTTGGCGGCCACGTGCGTGTACGGCCGGATGTCCGGCTCCAACGAGATCGTGGCCGCGAAATCTCTGGGCATCTCGCCCATGGCCATTCTCTGGCCGGCCTATATTTTCGCGTTTCTGCTGAGCCTGGTCACGGTCTGGTTGAACGACGTGGCCGTGTCGTGGGGGCGTAACGGGATGCAACGCGTGGTGCTCGATTCGGTCGAGGAGATCGTCTACGGGATGCTCAAGGCCGAGGGGAGCTTCCAGTCGCCGGCGTTTTCGATCAACGTCAATCGGGTGGAGGGCCGCCGGCTGATCCTGCCGATCCTCTCCATTGGGGCCCGCGGCAACGCACCCGCCATGACGCTACGTGCCGATTGGGCCGAGTTGGAGACGGACCGCGAGGCGGACGTGCTGAGAATCCTGGCGCACAACGCCACCGTCAACGCCGAAGGCATGACGATGCGGGTGCGCGGCCTTTTCGAACCGGTGCCGGAAATCCCCCTTAGAGACGCCAGCCGGTCCCAACAGGTCGAAACGGTTCCCTCTTGGATGGCGCTGCGCATGATCCCGGAGGAGAAAATCAAGCAGAAGGAGACGATCCGGCGACTGAACCAGGAGCACGCGGCCCGGGCGGCCTATCAGATGCTTTCCGGGGATTTCAAGGGCTTGACCGACCCGCAGTGGCAGACCCGGGCCAGCCAACGCGAGGCCGCCTGGAGCCGTCTCTGCCGCCTGAGGCTCGAGCCCCATCGCCGCTGGTCGGCCGGCTTCAGTTGCCTCTGCTTCGTTTGGGTGGGAGCCCCCATGGCCATTCGCCGCCGCAAGAGCGACTTCCTGGCCGTCTTCTTCCTCTGCTTCCTGCCGATCCTGATCGTCTACTATCCGATGCTGATCTACGGGATCGACGGGGCCAAGAACGGCACGATTCCCTGCTTCGCGATCTGGACGGGCAACGTCCTGCTGCTCCTCTGGGGAGGCTGGCTGTTGAGGCGAGTGATTCGGTACTGAGGGGCTCTACTTCAGGTTCCACGCGACAAGCCAACGCGTACTCTGGGGGACCAATCCGAACTGGTCGCCAAGCCGCGTCTGGAAGTCGGGCATGTGGCCGGCACCGTAGAAAATGGCGATCTTCCGCTTGCCTGCGTCGATCTGCTTGCGCAGCACTTCCAGAGCCACCTTGTTCCGCTCGCTGATGAGCGTCGAGCCGTCCGGGCCTTCCAGCGCCACGAGCGATCCCTCCATGTCTTCGAACTGCTCGGCCATCACCCGCTTCAGGGCCAGCGCCCGATTCTTGTCGAAGAAGGCCGCCAGCAGTTGCAGGTCGCCGGCACCGCCGGATCCGGAATACTGCTTGGCAATGGCATATCCCCACATCCGCAGGAACATGGTGAACATGCTCTCGTCGCGGTCTTTCATCGACTTGGCGAATTGCTCGGGCGACATGTCGGCGTGGACCATGTTCTTCCGCGTGTAGTCGATCTGTTCCAACTGGAACTCCAACTCCAACACGTCTTTCATGCCGCCCTGGAGCATGGAGACGGCGCTTCTGCGATCACCGCCGCCCTTGGGGACCCTGGTTCCTTCCGGCGCCACAAGTTCATAGAGGACCACGTCGTAGTCGCGGAACTCGCGGTTGAGCCGCTGGTAGTAGCTTTTCTCGGCCACGTGCACCGCGGACACCAAGTCGACCGTGACCTCCTGCCCCTTGTCGTCTCGCAGTACGAGACGGACGATCGCCGCCTCGAGCGCCGTGGGGGTCTTTTTGTCGTTTCGGACAAGCCGCAGGAATTGGCCCTTGTTCGCGTCTGGATTCGGTCGCTGTTCGGCCGGCTGGGCCGTTGCCACGACGGTGGCCACCGCGAAGAGAAGAAAAACAAGGGCGGGAACGATCTTGCGTCCGATCATCGGATCCATACCTCCCAGCGATAGCCCGGCGTCTCCGGCGTCCACCCCCGGCGGGGACGGCGGCCAGATCGGGCGGCGAAACTTGTGTCGGAGCCAACAATTAAGTCAAGTATACGTCCCCTGCCGCCTCGGGGGAACCAGGGGTCGCCTCCGGCAACCAACGGACCCGCGGATTGCAGTTTCTGGAGATGGATACCGAGAGACTCTCGCCGGCATGTCGGCGGACATCAAGACGGCGTGGATTAGTCGGTCCGATGGATTTTTTGTTCTAGGGGTATCGTACACCACGATTAGGGGGGTGTGGACAGAACGGCGTCGGGCCGTAGTACCCACGTGTCTGGTAGATGCAGACTGTGGGCGGCCACGCTTTGATCCGGACCTTGCGGCAAATCTTCCATAATCATTAAGGAATCGGCCTTGCAATTGCCGAGATTCCGAACATAATCGGTGGCATCTACCAGGGCGTCAGCCCTGACGGATCGGCCTCCTCAGGTTCCTGCCCCACCTGTGGAGGCCTTTTTTCTTTCTTGCCCCCCCCTTTCTTGCCTCACTGCCGGTTGTTCCTTGCCGGTCCGTGTGGAAAAGTCTTGACGACTTTGCCGAGTTTAATCATGATAAGATGGTCAAAGTGAAGAAAGCAGGAGATTCGGGGGAGGTCCCGTGCTTCTGCGAGGTTGCGCTGGTCGAACAAGAATTGGTTTGACAAAAACCCTCGATTTCGTTCAGATGGACGTAGGGAAGGAGGGAGCCGATTTCGGCACGAAATCGAAAACCCGACGTTCCCGACTCAAGGCACGGGATCATGAGAAGAGTCGTCCGGAATCTCGGGCGGATCGATGCGGAGAGGCTGTGTGAATGTCGTCACGATAGCCGATCTCCGGTTGGTGTGCCGTTTGCGCGGACCGCGCCAGGATGTTTTCGGACAGACCTCCTCTTGGCGGGCCTCCAGTTCTCCAGCCCGAATGCCAATATGCTCCCGGAACCCAGGGATCAAGACTGAGGAATGACACCATGTCGTCTTTTGCCCGATTGTCGAAGCTGCGGTGTATCGGATCGACCCTCGAAGCCGTATGCGACCGTTTCGCTCGCCGTGGACACCGAAGCGTGGAGCAGCGCGCGTATCGGCACCTGCTGATCGATCCCCTGGAAGCGCGCGAGCTGTTGAGCGTCTCTCCGATGAACGTCGTCGACCGGATGGTCACCGAGGGGCCCGGGGCTTACCAGGTCACCAATCCCGCGCGATCGATTGCGGTGGATCACGACGGGGACTTCGTGGTGGTATGGACCCGTATGGACGAGTTGGTCGAGCGCGACCCGCTGACCGGCAACCCGATCCTCGACCCGCTGACCGGGGATCCGATTCCGATTCTCGATCCGAACACGGGATTGCCGCCGGTGGATCCGGAGACGGGTCTGGCGCTGACCGACTCGAACATCTACGCCCGTTATTACACCGACGAGGTCCAGCGGATCACGATCCCCGAGTCGGTCTTCGAGAACATCAACCCGAGCACGAACCGTTACGGCACCTTCTCGTTGGCCTACGGCGGTCCGGAAGTCCAGAAGATCTCGATTTCGGCGACGTACGAACCGTTCGTGACCTACCAGTGGTCGATCAGCGGCACGTTCACGCTGGGTTTCGACGTCAACGGCAACGGGGTGATCGACCCGTTCGATCCGGGCGCCCCCGTGGTGCCGGGCGTCGTGCCGGTCGCTTCGGCCGCCGTCGGCAGCAACCTGCTGTTCTTCACCGAGGATCCCGCCGCCGAGGGTACGCTGATTGTTTTCGAGGATTCGAGCACGGGAACCGTCGTTTATGACAACGTGGCGAAGACGTTGACGTTCGGAATTACGGCCGGCACGACGACGGCTGCCGATATCGTGACCTGGCTCAGCGCCGATCCGGTTGCCGGTGCCGCGTTTTCGGCCCAGTTCGATCCGATCGACTTGGACAACAATGGAACCGGGGCGGTCGCGGATACCGATTTGGTGAATCCGCCGGTGCTCATCGACGAAGGCAACCCGGAAGCGTCGACGACCGCGGTATTCCCGGGAGCGGACAACGACCTGGTGTTTCGCGCCACGACGCCCTTGCCGGACGCCCTGGGCACGGAAATCCACTTCACGGGGGTGGCCGGATACGGTGCCCCGACCTTCGCCTATGCCGGTCCCGGCAATCCGCTGGTTGTGACCTACGACTCGAACGGCACGACGGCGCAGGAGATCATCGACGGTCTGGCAGCCGACCCGGGCCCGGCCGGCAGCAGCTTTACGGCCGAACTCGATCCGGCCGACGGATCTTTCAACGTGGGCGCCGGCGTGGTCGATCCTCAGATTTCGGCCCCGATGCCGCTGGCCATTCCCGCCGTTCCGCCGACTCCCGCCGAGACGACCGCACCGATCGATTACTCGGAGTTCTATGCGGGCGAGTTCAACGCGGAGAATATCGAGATCGCGCTGAGGGACTTGGACCTGGCTTTCGGATCGGGTACGGGGTTGCAGGACGTGAGGGTCGAAGCCGTCAACGACAAGGAGTTCACGGTCCACTTCAGTGAAGCCACGTTGGGACAGGACCAGCCGCAGATCCTAGTGGCCGAGTTCGACTTGGGAGCGGGCGGGGGCGGGTTCTTCGGGTTCGGCGGCGCGTTCCTGCCGGCGGCGATGAGTTCGACCGTTCACGAGCAGATCATCATCCCGAACATCCCCGTCTCGCCAACCGATCCGCAGAAAACGGTACTCGCCATCGCGCAAAGGTTCCTGCAGACGGCCGACACGTACCCGATCGGGCCGGTCAAGTTCTATCCGCCCACCGGAACGCCTCCGAATGGTCCCTATAATTACGGGTTCAGCACGGCATACGGCACTGCGATGCGAACCGCGGCCCCGCGGGTCTCGGTCACCCCGGTGAACAGCGCCGAGGGCGACCTGCGGATGAGGCAGTTCGACCTGACGTTCGTGGGCGACGATGGAATGTATTCGGGCGACGCGGGCAAGATGGACCACCCGCCGTTGACGGTCTGGGAAGTGCGGGACGGCTTGGGAACGGTCACGGCATGGCCGGGGCCGACGACCAACCCGGTCGATCCGGCGCAAATCGCCCGAACGATGAAGGAGCCCAGTCCCATCTTCCGCGTCAATCCGCCGGAGCCGGACGATCCGTTCACGACGGTCCCGGACGTGTACGCCCAGACCAATCCGGCGGTGGCGATGGACGCCGACGGCGATTTCGTGATCGTCTGGCAGAGCGAGGTCCCCAACCACGAGGTCTTCGGCAGTTTCAGCGACATTTTCGGTCGGCGGTTCAGCCCGGCCGGCATCGTCGATTCGCCGGAGTTCGTCCAAGGCGTCCAGTTGCTGGAGGCTCCCGACTACGCCAGTCTTTACCGCATGGACGCCGCCACCTTCCGCGTGAACATCAACACGGCCAACCCGCAGTTCCAGCCGGACGTGGGCATGGACGACGACGGCAACTTCGTGATCGCGTGGGCCGAGGGCGGGCAGGACCTGAGCTTCTTCAACGGGGTCCGCGCGCGGCAGTTCGATCGCGAAGGGGAACCGATCTCCGATGAGTGGCTGGTGAACGTGGAGAGTACGACCATCAATTTCGAGCCGTACGTGGGCATGAGTTCGGACGGCCATTTCGGGATCACCTGGACCGGCACCGACGATCCCGGCTACGTGGCCGGCAGCGCTTACGTCTCGTCGGTCCAGGCCGAGGTGTACGATGCGGAAGGAACGACGCTGATCGACCAGTTTCGCGTGGGCGGGGCGGGCGGCGCCACGATCGCGTTCGACATGGACAACAACTTCGTCATCTCCTGGGACGAACTGAGCGCCAACGACAACCCCACGACTTTCGCCTACATGGACGTCTACGGCAAGCTATTCGCGTTGTACCGCCAGGAAGTCCAGGAGTTGACCATCACGCCGAACATTCCGGGTTTCTCGTTCGAGGGGCAGTTCCAATTGGACGTCGGCGGCATCGTGACCAGCTCGATTCTGTTCCAGAGCAGCGACGAGGAGGGGGTGGCCGGCGAAATCCAGCAAGCGCTGGCCGCCGTGGGGTTCCAGGAAGTCGCCGTCACCGTGGCACCTTCCGCGTCCGGCACGTACGCCTTCGAGATCCGCTTCCAAGGGGAGAGTCCGGGCGTGGACCTGCCGGACATTGTCTACCTGCCGGGCTCTTTGAACGCCACGGGCGCCGTGACGACGATCCAGGACGCCGGCATCGGCGACACGAACGCGCCGATCCGCGACACGTTCCGCGTGAACAGTGCCAACCTCAATCCCAACGCCAAGACCCTCTGGCCGTGGTCGCAGTATTTCGCCCATGCGGGGATCGACGCCGACGGCGACCTGACGGTCATCTACGAAGGCTACGGCCCGGACACTTCGGAAAACCTCAGGACGTCCGGCTGGGAGTTCACCGAGGTCCTCAGCCGCCCGGAAAACGCCGACCTGTTGCCCTATTTCTACGGATATCTGCCGCAGGGGATGGACAGCAGCGGCGACGTCGACAGCGTGCTCGAGGAAGTGTTGATCAACGCCGCCGCAAACGGCCCGGTCGTTCCGCCGCTGGGCGCGGTGATGTCGGTATCGGGGCCGGTGGATCTCCAGACTCTCCAGATCGACTTCGGCGGGTTTCTGCCGCAAAGCGGCCAGTTCTACTTGACGGTCGACGGACAAGATACATCGCCGATCCTTTTCGACAGCACCGACCCGGATGCCACGGCCGCCGCGATCCAGAGTGAGTTGGAGTGGCTTTGGTACAACGGCGTCACGGTCACGACCGCCTCGGCGGTGGACCCGTACGAGTTCACGATCGACTTCAGCGGCACTTGGTGGCCGCCGTTTGCTCCCATCACGGCGTCCCCCACCGTTCCCGGCCTGAATGCAAGCATCTTCTCGGGTGGCACGTTGACTACCCAGACAGTGAGCTTCAACGGAGGCTTCGTACTACCATTACAGGGCGAATTCTACTTGCTCGTCGACGGCCGGCAGACGCAACCGATCTACTTCGACAGCAACGACCTGGATACCGTGGCCGCTGCGATCCAGTCGGAGTTGGAGCAGCTTTCCATGGCTTACGCCGGGGTCCAGGTCACGGTCCTCTCCACGCTCGATCCCTACCAGTTCAAGGTCGACTTCTTCAACGCCACCTTGCCGCCGGGCACTTTCATCCGAGGCAGCGGCACGCCACCCATGATAAACCCGGCGTTCGACGCAGTGCTTGGCCGGTTGCGGGCGGTCATGGACGAGGTGGCCACGCTGATGCGGGGCGAAGCCAACGGCGTGATGTATTCGCAGTGGGACGCCGATCCTCAAATAGGGCCGCTGACCGTCCTCAGCGGCGACAACGTCGTCAACGCCAACCGCGACGGTCACAACACCCGCTACATGATCGGCCTGGACTACGACCACGTACACAGTGGCTATTTCACGGTCAACGTGAACGGCGAGAACGTGGACGTCCAGGTCGCGTTTACCAACGGCTTCATCGACGTCTTTGATACTGCCGACAACCTCAACGCCGCGCTGGATGCGGCGACGTCGACGGGGGTCAACTGGCCGGAGTTCATACCGGGGGTCTATGAACGGCCGATCGACGTCCGCGTCGTCAACGACGGCTACGGTTTCTTCGGTGACCTCGCACTCCGCCCGGGCACCCCTTGGGACATGCCGATCTTCAGCCCGCAAATCGACGTCGTCTATGAAGTGACCTTCCAGGGCGAGATGCACGACGACATCAACTCCGTCGGTCTGGCGCGCAACGGGAACCACTTGTTCGACAATCCGATTCCCGAAATCCAGATCATCGGCTTCACCGGCGCGCAGAGCATGAACGGGTGGTTCGCCTTGCAGGTCGGCAACGACAAGTTGGACGACCTGAAGTTTCCCAACATTTCGCAGATGGACCGGGTCAACGCCGTGGCAGCGCTCAACGGGCTGGCCAGCGCGATGGAAGGCGCTTTTGCCGGCGCCGGGTACGACAACACGGTGGTCGTTTACGACGAGCCCGCGATCCCGGACCCGCCGCCCGATCCGCTCCCGCTCGTTTGGCCGCCGCTGCCGTCGCCTCCATACACATTCACCGTGACCTTCGGGGCGGCGGGCGTCGACCAACCCAACATCACGAAGATCGCGTCCCAGGACGACCACGACGGCGATCCCAACGCCACGCCGCCGGTGCCGGCCGAGCCGGATCTGATCGCTGGCCTCACGCGCATCGAGTACCAAAAGGGCCGGACCCCGCAATCCCCCTCGCCCGTTTTCGTGATGCACACCTACGGCGAGGCGGGGACGACGCAGGGGCTGGCTTCCTTGGGCATGCAGCCGGACGGGAATTTCGTGGTGGCCTGGAGCGAATCGGTGTCGGGCTTCTACGACGACACCCAGATCTTCTTCCGCCAGTTCCACGAGAACACCGACACGGCCGGTCCGCGGGTGGCCGATCTGATCGCCCCGGACGGGACGCGCGTCGCCGAAGGCGACCGCTATCCGACGGTCAGCGGATTGCGGTATCTGGTGCTCACCTTCGACGAGGAACTGAAGGCCGTGCCCGACGTGAATACGCAACTGCAATACATGGGGATCGACCCGGCCAATGCTTCGGAAAGCCTGCTCGCCGAGCTTCAGCGGCGGTTCGACGACAGCGTGCTGAATCCGAACAACTACCGGTTGTTGCGCGACGACGTCATGGTCGGCGGCGCGATTGCCGACGTCGAGTTCGGCATGAACGTCGTGGCGGATCGGGCGGCCGAGTACGGGCTGAATCCGATCCCGTCGAACAAGTGGGAGGTCATCCTCACCTTCGACATCGATACCATCGCACCCGGATTGCAGCCGCTGCCGATCGGCCAGTACACGATCGAAGTCATGCACCCGATTCCGGTCACCACGATCCATCAAAGCCAGACGGGCGTGCGCGACAAGGCCGGCAACCCGCTGGGACACACCGGATTCCAGGACGGCGGGGAAGACTTCTCGCGGAACTTCAGCGTGGTGGTCGGCCTTGGCCCCGCCGGCCCCGGCGATCCGGACGAGAACGCCACGGACGACCCGATCAATACCACGCAGACCGGCGACCAGAGCCACCCGGCCGTGGCCATCGATGAAAACGGCGATTATGTGGTCGTCTGGGTGACCCACAATCCGGTCCCCGATCCGAATGCCCCGCCCAACACGATCCCGGTGCCGATGATCGACCAGACCGACATCGTCGCCCAGCGGTTCAATAAAATCGGCGAGCCGGAAGGGCCGGAATTCATCGTCAGCTCGTACGAGTTCGGCAACCAAAGCGACCCCGACGTGGCCATGGACCGCCGGGGGAACTTCGTCGTCGTCTGGACCGGGCAGGGCGTGGACGACACCTCCGGCGTCTTCGCCCGGCGGTTCGATCTCTTCGGCAGAGCGCAGGGCGACCAGTTCCGCGTGAACCAGTACCGGCTGAGCATCCAGAACGAGCCCTCCGTCGCCATGGACGAAAACGGCGACTTCGTGATTACCTGGACCGGGTACGGGCAGCCGGACGACGATCGCGCCATTTACGCCCGGCGGTACGACGCCTTCGCCCACCCCCAGGGCGACGAGTTCCGCGTGAACACGACCACGGCCCACGGCCAGCAGGGCTCCGACGTGGCCATGAACGACGACGGCGACTTCGTGGTCGTCTGGGAGAGTTGGGTTCAAGACGGCGGGGGCTGGGGCGTGATCGGCCGGCGCTACAACAAGGACGGTCAACCGCTGGGCGGCGAGTTCCGGCTGAACACCTACACGACCGACGATCAAGAAGATCCCCAAGTCTCGATGGACGCCGACGGGAATTTCGTGGCCGTTTGGGCCAGCTTCCTCCAGGACGGCAGCAAGTACGGCGTCTATGCCCGACGATACGCCGCCGCCGGCAATCCGCGCGACGCCCAGGAATTCCGCGTCAACGAAGTGACGGAGTACGCCCAGCGTCAGCCGGCGGTGGGAATGGACAAGAACGGCAACTTCGCCGTGGCCTGGACGACCTACGACCAGGACAACGAGGAGTTCCGCGACGACGGGATCTTCGCCCGCATGTACCTGGCCGACGGTTCCGACTTCCTCGACGACGATACCGGATTGCCGCTGGGCGAGTTCCAGGTGAACGCGACCACGATCGGCAACCAGGTGACCCCGGCCGTGGCCCGCAGCACCAACAACGGCGACTACGCGGTGGTCTGGACCGGCCCCGGCCCCGTCGCCGGCCTCAGCGGCACCGACATCTTCTCGCGGCTGCTGGACCCACCCGTCGAGGAACTGATCGACCCGGACACGATTCCCGAACCGATCATCACGAACCTGGTTCTCTATGGCCAGAACCGCGACAATGCCTTCAAGTTCGTCGCCGGTGCCACGCCCGGTTCCTGGATCGTGGAACTCAACGGCCAGCGGTACGACGTCGGTCCGGCGGTCACGTCGGTCGAGTTCCACGGGGGCCTCCTCCGCGACACGGTGGAGTTGACCGGCTCCGGCGGAGACGAGACGCTCGAGTTGTGGTCCGATCACGGCCTGTTGACCGGCAACGGCTTCTCGGTGACCGTGACGGGCGTCGAGTCGATCACCGCCGCGGGACTCGGCGGCAGCGATGAAGTCACGTTCTACGACTCGCCGGGCAACGACATCTTCGTGGCCAGCCTGGGTAATGCGTCGCTGATCCGGCCCGACGGAGCGAACGTCGCCACGGGCTTCGAGACGGTCACCGCGGTTTCCAGCCACGGCGGCAAAGACATTGCCAAGCTCTTCGATTCGCCCGGCAACGACCTTTTCGTCGCCCGGCCGCTCTACGGCGAGCTGTCCGGCGACACGTTCCGCTTCGAGGCCGACGGGTTCACCGCCATCCACGCGTACGCTACCGCCGGCGGCTTCGACCTGGCCAAGCTGTTCGACTCCCAACGCAACGACATCTTCCAGGCGTCTCCCATCCAGAGTGCGCTGTACGGGCCGGGCTATTACAACCGGGCCAAGCAATTCGAGAGCGTCCACGCCTACGCTTCCGCCGGCCGCGACGTGGCCAAGTTCTACGATTCCGCCGGCGACGACCTCTTCGAAGCCAACTCGTTCCAGGGCGTGCTGTCCGGCGACGGCTTCTACTTCCGTGCCAAACACTTCGAAGAAGTGATCGCCACCGCGGAGGCCGGCGGCAACGACCAGGCAAGGTTGTACGATTCGCCCGGCAACGACAACTTCATCGCCACGCCGACCTCCGGGTCGCTTTACGGCGAGGGGTTCTACAACCAGGCGAAGGACTTCAACAGCGTAATCGCCTTCGCCACCCTGGGCGGCTACGACGTGGCCAAGCTCTACGACTCCGCCGAGAACGACACGTTCGTGGCCACGCCGACCTCCGGGGTGCTTTACGACACGGCGGGCACGGTTTTCCGCAACCAGGCCAGAGGCTTCGACTACGTACACGCCTACGCCACCGCCGGCGGAATCGACCTGGCCAAGCTGTTCGACTCCGAGGGGGACGACCGGTTCGACGCCTCGCCCGACCAGAGCATCCTGCGGGGAAGCGGGTTCTACAACCGGGCCAGAGGCTTCGACTATGTACACGCCTACGCTACCGCCGGCGGAACGGACGAGGCCCATCTGAACGACTCCAGTGGGAACGACCTGTTCGAGGGTAGATGGTACGAGGGCGCGCTTTCCGGCGAGGGATATTACACGCGGGCCAAGTCGTTCGAGAAGGTGTACGTCCATGCCACCTCCGGCGGGGTGGACACGGCCATCTTGTACGATGCCACCCTGGAGGCCGGACTCAATTTGGACGCGGCCCTGTTCGCCAAGGTCGCGTGGCTCTATGAATTCGAGCGGTGTTTCGCTGACAGCGATTCGACCAACGAGGACCCGGTCCCACAAGCGGTCGACGATGTGCTGACGGCTTATTGGACCTAGCACCAAACGGTTTTTGACATCGTTGCGGTAAACTCCGGGGCGGCACGCCCTGAGGAACGAAGGGCGTGGTACGTCGGGAAAAGGTACGTCGGGAAAACACGCCCTTCGTTCCTCAGGGCGTGCCACCCACCGTGACATCCCAGACTTGATGCCAAGCTGGTCGTGGTGATTCTCTGGGACGCACGTTCGGTATCCCATTTTGCCTGCGACCCTCGCCCCTCCCATTCTGCGCATTTTCTGCGGGCATTACCGCCATTTTCCGCAAGCTTTGCCGTTCTCCCTCAACTGCTACGACCGGCACGGCCGATATTATCGTCACCGACAATTGGCGCACAGGTTCTCCGCGCACGAGGGCCTGGGCGGTTTGGGCTTACGCAATGAGCACTGACCGAGGTGGAACGAAACGATGTCGCTAAACCGCATGAGTATACGGCTGGTTGCAGGGGCGTTGGCCTTGTCCATGGGCCTGCCTGCCCTTGCCCAGAACCTGGAGACCATGGAGTTGTTCGCTCCGGCTGACGTCAGCACGTACGGCAGCGGGATTCAGCCCAAGGAAGGCTACTTTTTCAGCTTGGACTGGCTGAACTGGTACATTTCCAAGCCGGACGTGGCGGTGATCGGTAACGATACGCCGGGTGAACGCTCGCGGCTGGTGTACAACGTGGGGAACCCCGATACGGCCTGGACCCAGACCAACAGCCACGATACGGGAGCGTTCGAGAGCGCCGTAACCAACGGGAATCGGATCGAATTCGGCCGCGTTTGCGACCGGCAAGGATGGATGGTGGGCATCTATAACTTGAGGGACCAGACGCAGCGGTTCGTGGCCTCCGACGTCAACGTGGTTTTCGCCGACGACGATGACTGGGGAGATCCCTCGGGCGGCCGCTTGCAGGGTCCCATCGTACAAACCACTCCCGGCGATCCCACGACGAATGGCCCCAATGTGAATCTCCCCGTGATCTTCGACGAGATGACGGTGGTCAACCGGGTCGAGCACTGGAACGTGGAATTGATGTGCCTCCACCGCACCCGGCCCTTCCACTACGGCGGATACTTCGAGTTCTTCGCGGGGGTACGGTACTTCGAGTTCGACGAAAGCTTCGGGGTCGACGCCCGGCGGGTCGACGATCCCAACGCCGCGACGCCCCCCAACAATGCCAGCGTTATTCTGGCCAACAGCCTTTGGGACACCATGGCGGAGAACCACGTGATCGGTCCCCAGGCCGGGGTACGGTGGTTCAAGCAGAGCAGTCGATGGATGTTCTCGACCGAAGCCCGCTTCCTGGCCGGCTACAACCTGCAGAACCTCAGCCAGACCGGCATTCTGGCCAGCGAAATCAATCCCATCCCGAGCACCCGGGTCTTGGGCGAACCGGCGCTGATGCTTGCCACTCCCTTCGACCACGTCGACCACGAAGAGGTATTCTCGCCGGTCGTCGAACTTCGGGCCGAGTTGCGGTACCAGTTCACTCGGGCCGTATCGTTCCGCGCCGGCTGGACGGGGATGTGGATGGACGGCATCGCCCGGGCATCCAACCTGGTCGACTACTCGCTGTTCGAGCAAGGCGTGATGGGGATCCTGGCCGACAACAACGACCGGGACGTGTTCATCCACGGCTTGACGATCGGCGTGGACGTCAACCGGTGACTTATCGCGAGGCCGTCTCGCCGCCGGGGGATTTACTCAGATAGTCCGGGTTGATCTTCTCCAACTCCTCGGTCATCACGTCGACCGTGTACCGGATTTGCTGCTCGGTGTGCAGCGAGGTGATGAAGAACCGCAGTCGGGCGGCGCTCTCCTCGACGGCCGGATGAAGAATCGGCATCACGTTCACGCCCCGGACGAAAAGCGCCTTGGAGAGGCGCAGGCAGTTGATCGAGCTGCCCAGGATCACCGGCACGACCGGCGTGTCCTTGCTCGGCCCGGTGTTCAGCCCCCGCTCTTTGGCCAGCGTGAGGAAAAGTTTCGAGTTCTCGTGCAGCCGGGCGATTCGCTGGGGCTCGGCCTCCAACAAGCGGATGGCCGCCAGCGCTCCGCCGGCGGGCCCCGGCGGCAGTCCGATGCTGAAGACGAAACCCGGCACCGTGTACTTCAGATACTCGACCAGCTCCTTGTTTCCGGCGATCAGGCCGCCGCAGTTGCCCAGCGACTTGCTGATCGTGGCCATGATGATATCGACGTCCTTCGGGTCGACGCCGAAGTATTCGTTGATTCCGCGTCCGGTCGCCCCCAACACGCCGAGGGAGTGGGCCTCGTCGACCATCAGCAAAGCCTTGTGCCGCCGCTTGACCTCGATGAACGCCGGCAGATCGGGAATATCGCCGTCCATGCTGTAAGCGCCCTCGATGATCATCAGCACGCGGCGGTACTCGTGCCGCAATTCCGCGAGCAGCTCGTCCGCGGCCTTCGCGTCGTTGTGCGGAAACGGTCGCCGTCGGGCACCCGAGAGGATGCTCCCCTGGATGATGCTATTGTGCGAAAGGGCATCGTGGAGGATCAGATCGCCGGGTCCCAAGAGGTGGCCGATCACGGTCTCGTTGGTGGCGTGCCCGCCGATCAGCACGATGCAGTCTTCGGTCCCGAGGAACCGGGCGATGGCCCGCTCCAGCTCGCCGTGGATGATTTTCTCGCCGGAGACCAACCGGCTGGCGGAGACGCTGGTGCCGTACTTGTCGATGGCGTCCTTGGCGGCCCGGGTGACGACCGGATCGCCCGACATGCCCGTGTAGTTGTAGCTGGAGAAATTGATCAGTTCCCGTCCGTCGATCTTCGTCACGTTGTTGGTCAGGCCCTCGTGCGGCGTGAAGAACGGATTCCCCAAGCCGGAAGTCTCCAGCATATCGAGATTCCGCTTCAACTTCAGGTATTCGGGGAACTTGTCGAAGCGGTAGTTCTTGGCTGGAATCTCGATGCCGTCGGGCTGGCCGGTTTTCGGTTTGGGCTCGGTGCCGAGGTACTTCTCGACGGCGTCGGCGAGTTGACGGGCGGTCTCCAGGTCGGGGAAGATCTCTTCGGGAAAACGGCCGCCGAAGCGTTCCTCCAACGCGGCCAGGATCTCCATCCGCTCGAGCGAATCGAGTCCCGTCTCGACGACCGGCGTGTCGAGCGTCAACCCGTCCGCGCGTTCTCGGGCAACCCGGCGGATCTCCTCGAGCACCCAGGCGGTGACTCTTTCCTTGGTTGTCTGCGGCTTGCCGTCGGTAGAAGCCGCCACCGCCTTGCCGGGTTTGCCGTCGATCCTCCTCGCGCCGGTCCCGGCGGCGACGAGTTGATCGGCCTCGGGCAAATCGGCATCGCGTAGATCGCCGGCTTTCCATTGGCCGACCACCGCCAGCGAGCCGTCCAGGTATCCGTCGCGACAGGCGTGTCGCTGGATCTTTCCGCTGGAGGTCTTGGGAATACTGCCGGCTTTGACCAAAACGACGGCGTCGAGCATCACGTCGTGCTCGGCGGCCACGGTACGGCGGATGGCCTCGAAAATCGGACTGAAGTCGCCCTTCTTGCGGCGTTCCACCTCCGAGACCACCACCACCACCTCACGGCCGTCGCCCTCGACGGTGAACACGCCCGCGCAATCCGGCCGCAGGCGGTGATGACTTCCCTGGACGGTCAACTCGATGTCCTGGGGATAGTGATTCACCCCGTGCACGATCACCAGGTCCTTCAGCCGTCCGGTGACGAACAGTTCGCCGTCCTGCAGGAACCCCAAATCCCCGGTGCGCAGGAACGGCCCCTCGCCCGTGTCTTTCAGTACGGCTCGGAACGTGGCCTTGGTGGCGTCCTTCTTGCGCCAATACCCCTGGGCAATGCTCGGACCGCTGGCCCAGATCTCTCCGATCTGTCCCGGCGGACATCGCATCAACGTCTCGGGATCGGCGATGACGATCTTCTGATCGGGCAGGTTCTCCCCGCAGCCGACCAGCGCGCGGACGCCTTCCTCGTCCGGCTCGGCGTCGACGACCTTTCCCTCGGTCAACGCGGCGGCCTCGAACGTGCGGATCTTCGGCGCCTTCCGCACGTAACCGCCCGAAACGATCAAGGTCGCCTCGGCCAACCCGTAGCACGGATAGAAGGCATCGGGTCTGAAGCCATACGGCTCGAACGTCCTGGTGAAATTCTCGATCGTCTCGGCGCGGACCGGTTCGGCCCCGTTGAACGCCAGTTCCCACGTGCTCAGATCGAGCGTCTCGCGTTGTTCGGGCGTGATCTTGCGGACGCACAGATCGTAGGCGAAATTGGGACCGCCGCTGGTCGTACCGCCGAAACGCGAGATCGCCGAAAGCCAGCGGAAAGGCTTTTGCAGAAAGGACATCGGCGACATCAAGATATTCGGCCGGCCCACGTACATCGGCTGCAAGATCCCGCCGATCAATCCCATGTCGTGGTAGCTGGGAAGCCAGAACACGCCCAAGCCCCGCCGCGTGTGCTCGAAGGCGTGGGCGATCAGGGCCGAATTGTGGACCAGGTTGGCGTGGTTGAGCATCACGCCCTTGGGCATCCCCGTCGACCCGGACGTGTATTGCAGGAACGCCAGCGTATCGCCGTTGATCTGGGGCTGTTCCCACCGCTGATCCATGCCTTCCGGCACGCGGCAGGTCGCCAGCCAGGTGAGTTCTTTCAGATGGGGCGTCTCGTCGATCAGCGATTCCACGCGATGGAGCACCGCGTCGGTCGTCAGCGCCACCTTGGCCTCGGCGTCGTCGGCGATCGCCTGGATCCGGTCCAGCGAGCGGTTGCGGCGAGGCGGATAGGCCGGCACGGCCGTGACTCCGGCGTACAGGCAGCCGAAGAAGGCCGCAATGAACTCCGCGCCGGCCGGATAGAGCAACAGCGCTCGCTCGCCGACCAACCCCAGCGATTCCAACCAAGCCCCGATCGCCCGGGCCTGGCGGTCCAACTCCTCGTAAGTCAAGTCGAATCGTTCGTCTTCTCCGTCCGCAAGGATGGTGTAGGCGATGTCTTTCGCCTGGCACCGGGCACGATGCCGCAGCAGTTCCACCAAAGTGGCTGGTCCGAAGAACGTTCCGGGGAGATGATCCAGATGCACGACTTCCCCAATTCCTGCCAAGAGGACCCAAGTTCGTCAGAATAAGCCCCAAAATGTTGATTCTATGCTTTGGCAGCACGGTCTGCAATTGCCTCCGTCGCCGAGGGCCCTTGCTTGACGGCGGCCCGACATTCGGCTATGCTTCCTTTGGGGTTTCGTGATCCCGTCCTTCGTAGTGTGCCGTCGCTGAATTGGCGTTGATCGAGAACAACGAGGGCCATCGACATGATCCGCGTTATCTGCCCGAACTGCGAAAGCAAGCTCAATGCCAAGGACGAACTGGCCGGACAGACCCGAAAGTGCCCCAAGTGCGGCACGGCAGTCCTGATCGCGCCGGAGGATGCCTCGGCCGCGACGTTGCCGTCCGAAGCCCCCGACGCGAGTCCCACGCCGGCCGATCCGCAGGCCGCCGGTGGCACGTCACTGAAGGCGCTGGACGCGCCGGAGCGGCTCGGTCGGGCCAACTACTACGTGATCTGCGACAGGGCGAAGGTGGCGGCCGTTTGGGAGAGCAACGGCCAAGGATGGATGCTCAAGACCAGTTCCGGCCTGATCAACGCCGCAAGGAATCACGCCCTGCTGCCCGCCCAGGGCGACTTCCGGCTGGTCGAATTGGAAATACACCCGACCGACGAGGGACACCGCCTGGTCCATCTCACCACCTACCAGCTCGCCCAGCGTTGGGCATTGACCAAGCTCGAACGGGGCGACCACCAGATCCTCTCCTCCGTGACCGGCTACGGCTCGCTGAACAAAGCACAGAAAAGCGCCGTCCGCATGGCCATCAAAGACCGCTTCATGCCCGAGATCTGGCAGGGCGCCCGCAACGTGCTCGATTACCTGGCCAACACCGATTACCATTCGCCGGGAACGACGTGAGTCGGATCTCTACGGCGCGACCACCGGTCGCGGTTTTGTGAGGATGATCATGACCAAGAAACGCGCGTCCGTTCTGGTGTTCGTTGCGGTTTGTACGACGTGGGGTCTGCTCTGCCCCAGCGCGTCCGCCCAGTCCGCCGGGACCCGGCCGAACATCGTCTTCATCCTGGCCGACGACTTGGGTTGGGCCGAGTTGGGATGCTACGGAAACAAGTTCAACGAAACGCCGCATCTCGACGAGCTGGCCGCCCGGGGCATGAAGTTCACCCAGGCCTATGCCGCCGCGCCGGTCTGCTCGCCGTATCGGGCGAGTTTCATCGCCGGGCAGTATCCGGCCCGGGTCGGCATCACCGACTATCTGCGGCCGAACGATTCGAAGCATCTTTCCACGGATCACGTCACCATCGCCGAGATGCTCCGGCGGGCCGGCCACGCCACCGGCATGATCGGCAAGTGGCACCTGACCGGCTACGCGTACCACGGCGCCGAGGAAGTCCCGCCCACCGAGCACGGCTTCGACGAGGCGATCTGCTCGGAACGTCGGGGGATCGGCGGCGGCAGCTACTTTCATCCCTACCACTTCGATCCGGCCATCCAGCCGCGGTTGCCCGACGAGTATCTCGTCGATCGCGTCAACCTGGAGGCGGTGGAGTTCATCGAGCGGCACAAGGACCGGCCCTTCTTCCTCTACGTCAGCCACTACGCCGTACACACGCGGCTGCTGGGCAAACCGGACCTGGTCGCCAAGTACGAGGCCAAACCGAACGCGGGCAAGGGAAACCAGGCCCCGAAGAACAACCCTCACCTGGCCGCCCAGCTCGAATCGATCGACCAAGGCGTGGGCATGATCGTCGCGAAGCTTCGCGAACTGCAGTTGACCGACCGCACGATCGTGATCTTCACCTCCGACAACGGCGGCGAGGGTCGCGTGACTTCCAACGCGCCGCTGCGCGGCGCAAAGAGCCAACTCTACGAAGGCGGCATCCGCGAACCGCTGGTCGTCTGCTATCCCGGCGTCGTGCCGGAGGCGGCGGTCTGCCATACGCCCGTTTGCAGCGTCGATTTCTATCCCACGTTCCTGGAAATCGCCGGCTGCGAAGCCGACCCGCGGCAAACGCTCGACGGCGCGTCGATCGTCCCGCTGCTGAAAGACCCCCAAGCGAAGCTCGGCCGCCGCACGCTCTATTGGCACTACCCTCTGGCCCAACCGCATTTCCTCGGCGGGCACAGCGGCGGGGCGATCCGTCACGACGACTGGAAGCTCATCGAATGGTTCGAGACGGGCAAGCTCGAGTTGTTCGACCTGGCCTCCGACCCCGGCGAGCAGAAGGATCTGGCCGAAGCCCTGCCCGAGCAGGCCGAGCAATTACGCGAGCAACTCGAGGTCTGGCGGAAAAGCGTCCGGGCGCCGATGGTTGGCTCGAGCACTCCGTGACGTTCCACTCTCCTGGCTCCACTGCGAAGCCGCGAGCGGCACTACCC
>DATLAN010000508.1:0-15958 GCA_035527455.1 Thermoguttaceae bacterium | reverse complement strand
CGTGCCGGACCTGTTCCCCGCCGATCCCCGTCCGGAAGCCGACGCCATGGCCGAGAAGCCGTTCGGCGAGCGGCTCTGCGGGGCACTGGGAAGGAAGCTGAGCCTCGAGCCCGGCGGAGAGGCCGCGGTCACCTTCGCCGTCACCTGGCACTTTCCCAACCGGCCGGAACGGGGCAACTATTACTGCAACCGCTTCGACAGCGCCGCCGACGTGGCCGGGTACCTCGCCGCGAACCTCGACCGCCTGGCCGGAGAGACCCGGCTGTGGCACGCGACCTGGTACGACGCGACCCTGCCGCACTGGCTGTTGGACCGGCTCTTCTCGACGGTCTCGACGTTGGCCACCTCGACCTGCCAACGCTGGGAAAACGGCCGGTTCTGGGCGTGGGAAGGCGTGGGCTGCTGCCACGGCACCTGCACCCACGTGTGGAACTACGAGCACGCCATGGCCCGGCTGTTCCCCGAACTGGAACGCTCCTGCCGCGAGGTGCAGGACTATGGCACCGGCTTCGTCGAAGAGACCGGCATGGTCCGCTTCCGCGGCGAAAACTGGAACAATTGGGCGGGCGACGGCCAGGCCGGCACCGTGTTGAAGGCCTACCGCGAGCACCAGATGTCGGCCGACGCCGGATTCCTCGAGCGCAACTGGACGAAGATCCGCAAGTCGCTCGAATTCCTCATCAACGAGGATAAGGACGCCGAAAAGCCGGCCGACGGAATCCTCGAAGGCAGCCAGCACAACACCTACGACATCAACTTCTTCGGCGCCAACACAATGGTCGGCTCGCTCTACCTGGCGGCGCTTCGGGCCGGAGACGAAATGGCCCGGGAGATGGACGACCTGCGGTTCGCCCAGACCTGCCGCCGGCTGTTCGAGAGCGGCAGCAAGGCCAGCGTCGAAAGGCTCTTCAACGGCGAGTACTTCATCCAAGACGTCGATCTCGCTCAGCACGACAAGCACCAGTACGGGCAAGGCTGTCTGGCGGATCAGCTCTTCGGCCAAGGCTGGGCCCATCAGGTCGGCCTGGGCTACGTGTATCCCGAGGAAACGGTCCTCGCCACGCTGGCGGCGATCTGGAAATACAACTGGGCGCCGGACGTCGGCCCGCAAAACGCCGTCCACGGGCCGGAGCGCTGGTTCGCCCGGCCGGGCGAGGCGGGCCTGTTCACCTGCACCTGGCCGCAGACGCCGCACCTCAGCGAAGGCGTGCGGTACAAGAACGAGGTCTGGACGGGCATCGAGTATCAGGTCGCCGGAAACATGGCCTGGGACGGCATGGTCACCGAGGCGTTGGCCATCTGCCGCGGCATCCACGAGCGATACCACCCCTCGAAGCACAACCCGTTCAACGAAATCGAGTGCGGCGACCACTACGCCCGGGGGATGGCCAGCCACGGCGTGTTCCTCGGGCTGTGCGGACTGGAGTACCACGGCCCGAAGGCCCATTTGGGTTTCGCCCCGCGGATCACGCCGGAAGATTTCCGCGCCGCCTTCACGGCTGCCGAAGGTTGGGGAACGCTTTGTCAAACGCGCCGCGATGGGGAACAGGTCAACCGGATCGAGGTGAAATGGGGCGAAGTGCGGATCAAGACGTTCGCTTTCGAGTTGCCGGAAGAAGCCCAGCTCAAGAGCGCCGAGGTCCGCTTCATGGGCAACCCCATCCGCAGCACGGCCAAGCAAGATGGCCGCCGCGTGATCGTAACGCTGACCATTCCCTCCGTGGTGGAGCACGATCAGAAAATCGAAGTGAAGATGGCGTATTGAATCGTGGAGGTGGCACATTTCTGGTTCCCAAGCTCCGGCTTGGGAACCCAATTCCGCGAAGCTCCGCTTCGCAAGCCGGGAAGCAACCTTCGGCCAGCCCCGAAGGGGCGACATATGGAAGCCCAGGGCAACGCCCTGGGAAAGAGAAAGAGAGCCAATCCACGAACAAGCCAGCCCTGAAAGGGCGACATAGCTTCCCCACGCATTCACAGATCGGAAAGGAAAATCTCCATGAGACACACAATTCCTCTATTCGTGCTGATTGCGGCCGCCGCCGTGATTGCATGTTCCACACCCCCGGCAACCTCCCAAGAGACGCTCACCTATCCGGACCTCGTTGGCCGGATGATCGATCCGGAACACCTGGCCGTCCTGCCGCAGCCGGGCGAAACGTGCTCGCAATGGTCGAGCTTCGATCGGGCCAGCCGCTACGACGAGGAGACCGGAAGATACGTCAACTGGGGCGCCAACAGCGACGGCCCCATGTTCATCCGCCAGGAAGGCGAGCGGATCGTCATGGCCGAAATGGAAGGGCCGGGCTGCATCTGGCGGATCTGGTCCGCCCGAACCGATAAGGGACACGTGAAGATCTACCTCGACGGGGCCGAACAACCGGCGATCGATTTGCCGTTCGACGATTACTTCAACGGCAAGACGGCACCGCTGAACTACCCGATGCTCTCCTACGCGCTCGAAGAGCAGGGCTCCCGGGGCAAGAACCTCTACTTCCCCATCCCGTACCAGAAGTCCTGCAAGATCGTCGCCGAGTCGGGCTGGGGGCGGTACTACCAGTTCACTTACACGACCTTCCCTGAGGGAACGAAGCTACCGACGTTCAGCGTGGATCTCGCGCCGGAAGACACCGCGGCGCTTGCGAAACTCAACGCCTTCCTGGAAAAGGGCCTCGGCACCGATCCCGCCGGCCGCCGCCAACGGCAGGAAACGATCACCGAGAACGTCCGCATCGGGGCGGGAGAAACCCTGTTCCTCGACATCCCCGGCCCCCGAGCGATCACCGCCATCCGGGGCAACATGGCGTTTGGAGACCGCGAAGACGAAATGGCCGCCTTGCGAAGGCTCGTCTTGAAGATCACCTTCGACGGGGCAAAGCAGCCGGCCGTCTGGTGTCCGCTGGGCGACTTCTTCGGCACGGCGCCGGGCAGGAACCTCTACAAATCGCTGATGACCGGCATGACCGAAGAAGGGGCCTACGCCTATTGGTACATGCCGTTTGCCCAGCGCGCCAAGGTGGAGCTGATCAACGACGACGAGGTCGCCCGGGAGCTTCAGTTCGAGATCGTCCACGCCCCCTTGTCCCGGCCGCCGGACGAACTGGGCCGCTTCCACGCCAAGTGGCACCGCGACGTCTTCCCGGTCAGCGAAGACCGCGCTCCCGACTGGGTGATGCTGAAGACCGAAGGCCGCGGCCGATTCTGCGGCGTGATGCTGCACGTCTGGAACCCCCGCGGCGGCTGGTGGGGCGAAGGCGATGAGAAGTTCTTCGTCGACGGCGAAAAGTTCCCCTCGACCATCGGCACCGGCTCCGAGGATTACTTCGGCTACGCCTGGTGTTGCCCCGCGCTGTTCCAGCGGCCGTTCCACTGCCAGTCGATGACGCAGAACAACAGCGGGCATCAATCCGTGCTCCGCTGGCACGTGGCCGACAACGTGCCGTTCCAGACGTCGTTCGAAGGCTGCATCGAGAAGTACTATCCCAACGACCGCGGGACGCTCTACGCGTGTTTGCCGTGTTTCTACCTCGCGCCCGGACAGAGCGATCCGATCGGGCCGACGCCGGCCGAGGAGCGTCATGGGTACTACGTGTCTCCGCCGCCGGGCGGAGGCGGCTTCAAGGTGCTCGGCCGGCCCAACGGGAACGTGCAGAGCCAGCCGATGGGCAACTTCGCCGGCGGAAAGTGGCACGACGACAACCAGCTTTGGTGGACCGGCGCCAAGCCCGGCGATAAGCTGGACGTCAGCCTGAAGATCGACACGGGCTCCACCTACCAGGTGAGCGTCACGCTGACCAAGGCGCGCGACTACGGGATCGTGCAGTTCCATGTGGACGGAGAAAAGGCCGGCGAGCCGATCGACCTCTACAACCCCGACGTGATTCCCACCGATCCCATTTCGCTGGGCGTCCACCGGCTCGAAGAGGGCGAACACAAACTGACCGTGGAAATCGTCGGCGCCAACGAGAAGGCGGACAAGTCCTACATGTTCGGGCTGGATCGGATTATTCTGAAAGCCGTCGAGTAATGCAGCCCGGACATGCCGCTCCCTTTCCCGCCGCGAGGAACAGCGCGTCACCCATGCCGACCGCCGGCCCGTCAGGATTGGGCGGAACTTCGTTGGCATCTTCCCCGCCCTGCGCCGCCGCGGCACTGGCCGCGCCCGCGGGCACTTGTGCCGCCGGCTTTTCCTCCGTCACATTCGTCGCGGTGGAAATTCCCGCTTTGACAACTGGGGCACTCGTCGGGTCTGGATTCCCCATAGGGAACTCCCCACACGTGTTGGCAGTCGCAACACTTGAACTTTCGCATTTCGGCCATTTGGATCGGCCCTCCTTCGATTCGTAAAGTTTGACTTTTCACCAGCGCCTGTGCCACTTTCTTTCGGGCCGACGCGATGATCCGCCCGAAAGTCGGCCGCGAGACGTTCATCCGCCGGGCCGCTTCCTCGTGATAAAGCCCTTTGAAATCGGCCAAACGGATCGCCTCCAACTCGTCATCCGCCAGGACGACTTCCGCAAGCGACGACGCGGGAACACCCGCCGGCTTGAACAACCGACAGGGCGGTTCTCCACCGACCCGTCGGCAACGTTTTGGTCTGACCATGGCACGGCTCCTTTAGCTTACATCGGAATTATAAGCATATGCTCATAATAAATCAAGGGCGAATTTCGGAAAATCGCAGACCAGTGAGTCACCGCCATGTTGTGGGGGTGGCACGCTGCCGGGAGAAGAAACCGGAGCGCCGGCTGTCGAGTGGATACGATGAGAACGGCGATGCCAACGCCGATCAAACCCCGCCGACCGCAGTCGGCGGGCGTTGCTGGAGCGCGACGTGAGAGGGTGGCGCCAGACGACGATGGGGATTCGAGGGCGTAGGCTGGGTCGAGCGGACCACGGAAGACGGCGCGGCTTGAAGGATCCAGCTTTCCAGCGGGGAAAACGCGTGCAGACGGTTTGCGGAGCGAGGCCCACCTTTCTCTCAGCAGAAGGTGGGCCTCGCTGGATGATTCGCCGCGCTGAACACATCCGGGAGCAAACCGCAATACCGCGCCGCCAACAATGCTTGGCAACGTTCCGCTCGACCCAGCCTACGTCTTCACCTTTTCGAACCGCAACAGGTGCTGCCCCTTCATGAGGTCCGGCGCGTCGATCAGCTTGAAGCCGGCTTGGGTGGCCTCTTCGATGACCGTCTTCTTATCCGCCCGGACGTGGTCGGCGACCCATTTGGGATTGGCGCCTTCTTCCTTCTTGAAGTCGATCACGATCAGCCGGCCGCCGGGGCGAAGGGCCTGATGGATCGAGGCGAGCGTCTTCATCGGGTATTCGAAATGGTGGTACGTGTCGCAGGTGAACGCCAGGTCGATCGACTGCGGCGGCAACTCGGTCGAGGCGGCTGTGCAGAGCACGCACTCGACGTTTTCGATCTTCTGCTCTTGGCAGGTCCGGGCGACGTGATCGAGGAACTTCTGGGTAATGTCGACCGCGAAAACCTTGCCCTCGGGCGCGACCCGCGCGGCGAAGGGCCGGGTGAAGACGCCCGTGCCGGCGCCGACGTCGGCCACCGTCATGCCGGGCTTCAACTCGCAGGCGTCGAGGATCGCGTCGAGCTTCTGAACGACCTCGCGGGTCCCGTCCTCGAACTGCTTGACCTTCTGCTCGACGTTGACCGTGTCGTACGGCTTGTTGATTCCCGGCCGGACGCTTTCTTCCTGCGCGAAAACCGCAGCGGGAGCCGCCGGAAGAATGAGGCCGAGCAGCAACAACAGGATTCGGGGGAAGCGTGTCATGGGGAGGGTCCTTCGTTCGGTGGGTGGGCGGTTGAGGGAGGTTCGAAGCGACAGTTCCATTGTAGTTGCGCACGCCCCGCCTGCAAACGGAATTCGGCGCGTACAGTAGCCATCTCGCTCCGCGAGATGGCTACTGTACGGATTTCATTCCCACACGAGTTCTCAGCCGCCGTTTTCGAGATAGGCGTGGATGGCTTGGGCCGCTTTCTTGCCGGCTCCCATGGCGCTGATCACGGTGGCGCTGCCGGTGACGATATCGCCGCCGGCCCAGACGCCCCGGCGCGAGGTGGCCCCGGTCTCGTCGGCCACGATGTATCCCCAGCGGTTCAGATCGAGGTTCCTGGTGCTCTTGGTCAGCAGGGGATTCGCGCCGGAGCCGATGGCCACGATGGCCAGGTCGGTATCGAAGGTGAATTCGGACCCCTTCTTGGGAACCGGGCGGCGGCGGCCGGAGTCGTCCGGCTCGCCGAGTTCCATCTCCTGGCAGCGGACCCGCTGCACCATCCCCCGCCCGTCGCCGAGATACTCCAGCGGCGCACAGAGCAGCTTGAAGACGATCCCCTCCTCTTCGGCGTGATGGATCTCTTCCCCCCGGGCGGGCATCTCTTCCCGCGAGCGGCGATAGAGGATCGTGACGTTTTCGGCGCCGAGCCGTCGGGCGGTTCGGGCGGAATCCATGGCCACGTTGCCCCCGCCGATCACGCAGACGTTGCGGCCCAGCACGATCGGCGTGTCGTATTCGGGGAACGTGTACGCCTTCATGAGGTTCGCCCGGGTGAGGTACTCGCTGGCCGAATAGACGCCGCCGAGGTGTTCGCCGGGCACCTTCATGAAAGAGGGCAGCCCGGCGCCCACGCCGACGAACACGGCGTCGAAGCCCTCTTCGTCGAGCAGCTCGTCGACGGTGATCGATTTGCCGATCACCTGGTTGTAGAGGATCTCGACGCCCAGCCGGCGGAGATAATCGACCTCCTGCTCGACGATCTTCTTCGGCAGCCGGAACTCGGGGATGCCGTACATCAAGACTCCGCCCGGCTTGTGGAAGGCCTCGAAGACGGTGACCTCGTGCCCCAGGCAGATCAGGTCGCCGGCCACGGTCAGCCCCGCCGGCCCGGCGCCCACCACGGCGACCTTCTTTCCGGTCGGCGTTGCCTTTTCGGGCAGTTCGATCAGGTCGTTTTCGCGCTCGTAGTCGGCGACGAAGCGTTCCAGCCGGCCGATCGCGTTCGGCTCGGCCTTCTTGCCCACGATACAGAGGGCCTCGCACTGCGTTTCCTGGGGGCAGACGCGTCCGCAGATCGCCGGCAGGCAGTTGGTCCGCTTGATCTTCCGCGCCGCCTCGGCGAACTTCCCCTGGACGATCAGGCCGATGAAGCCGGGGACGTCGACGTTGACCGGGCAACCCTCCACGCACTTGGGCTTCTTGCACTGCAAGCACCGCGACGCTTCGGCCTGCGCCTGCTCCACGCTGTAGCCCAGCGGGACCTCCTGGAAATTGCGGATACGGACCTGCGGGGCCTGCTCGGGCATGGGCACCCGGGGCTTGAACTTCTTGGGTTTCTTCTCGCTCATCTTCGCGCCTGTCGGTGGGAGTTACGGGCTCGGGGTTCGGGGCTGGGGGTTTGGGGATAGGGGATGGGGGTTCGCATGTTTCACGTAACCATTTGTGATAGTAACGTTTAGCGGGCGGGCTTGCCCGCCGTTTGGTTGCGGCCAAAGGCCACGTTTCGGGTTACGGGCTCGGCGTTGGGGGCTTAGCGTTGGGGCTTGGGGATCAGGGATTGGAAGTTGACTGCACCGTAATGCCAATACGATCCCCGGCAAGGACCGAACGGCGGGCAAGCCCGCCCGCTAAACTCCAATCCCCAGTCCCCAGCCCCCAATCCCCAGTCCCCAATCCCTAACCCGTAACCCCTAACCCCTCCGTGTATCGCTTCAGCGAACAGGCTTCCTGTTCGTGATAAATCTTCTGGCGGGAGAGCAACAGGTCCCAATCGACCAGGTGGCCGTCGAACTCCGGGCCGTCGACGCAGGTGAACTTCGTCTGGCCGCCTACGTCCACGCGGCAGCCGCCGCACATGCCGGTGCCGTCGATCATGACCGAATTCAGACTGGCGATGGTCTTCACGCCGAACGGCCGGGTGGTGGCGCAACAGAACTTCATCATGACGGCCGGGCCGATGGCGTAGACGCAACCGATCTGCTTGGCCGAGTCTTCTTCGAGCAGCTCCTTGAGCGGCTCGGTGACCAGGCCCTTGCGCCCGGCGGTGCCGTCGTCGGTGGTGAGAATATGTTGGTCGCTCGCCGAGGCCAGCCGGTCGGTCCAGAAGAGCAGGTCCTTCGATCGGGCCCCCTGGATGGAGATCACCCGGTTGCCCGCCTCTTTCATCGCCCGGGCGATCGGGAAGATCGGCGCGGTGCCCACGCCGCCGGCGACCATGACCACGGTGCCGTGCTGCTCGATCTCGGACGGCTCGCCCAACGGGCCGATCAGGGCATGAAACGCGTCGCCGACCTCCAGCCGCGAGAGCTTGTGCGAGCTTGTGCCGACGACCATGAGGACCAGGACGATGGTGCCTTTCTCGCGGTCGAAATCGGCGATGGTCAGCGGAATCCGCTCGCCCTTTTCGTCGGCCATCACGACGACGAACTGCCCCGGTTGGGCCTTCCTGGCGATGCGGGGGGACTCGACGAGGATCTCGTGGATGTTCGGCACGAGTTGGGTCTTCTGGAGGATCGTGCTCATTCGGTGGTCTCCGGTTGTGGAGAGGCGATGCGGTCGATACGCAGTGGCAAGGCAAACCCCGCCGAGCGCAGTCGGCGGGCGTTAATTACGGAATCAGGCCGCGTGGGCGGGGACACCTCAGATTCCCTTCTGCATTTTCCACGCCTTGACGAACTCGTCGTTGTAGAGGTGCTTGCCCATCAGGAGTTCGGCGGCGACCACGGCCTCGATCAGTTCCTCGTCGGCGGCGTCGACGATGGCGGCGTCCAGACCGCAGGTGATGCACATCACCAGGTAGGTTCTGTTGAGCAGCTTGTTCAACAGGCACTTGGTGCTCACGTTGGAGAGTCCCACGATGAACTTCGGCGGCGGGTCGTTGACCATGGCCAACTGGCGGATGCCCTCCAGCACGTTGGTCAACTGCTTGGTGGCGACGTTGACCGGGAGGATGATCGGGTCGATGAAGATGTCGTCGATCGAGAGTCCGGCCTCCATGGCGCCCATCAGGAAGGTGGCCCCGCACTCGATCCGCTTCTCGACGTTGCCCGGCACGCCGTCCTGGTCCATCGTCAGGCCGATGATCCCGGTCTTGTTTTCGACGGCCAGCGGGAGCAGCTTCTCCATGTACTCCGGGGCGGCCGTGCAGGAATTGATCACCAGCGGGGTCTCCGGCAACGCGGCCCGAACGGCCGGGACCACCTCGACCAGCAGTTTGGCCTTGGCGCTGTCCAGGGAGATCGGCTTGTCGGTGACCTCGTGGACGGTCCGGGCGAGCCAGAGGAAGTTATCGACCTGGTCGCCCTTGACCGGCCCGATGTTCACGTCGATCACGTCGGCCCCGCCGGCCAACTGTTCCTTGACGAGGTTTTGGACGACCTCTTTGTCCCGATCCTTGATGGCGCCGCGGACGTCGCGGTACATGCCGTTGATGCGTTCGCTGAAAATAATCATGGACGTTCTCCTTCTGTCAGGAAATGTTCCCCCTGGGGCGGCTGTACGCGGTCCGCCCGACGATTGTGCGATCGGATTGACCGTGGGGCACGTTTCCAACGTGCCTGGCACGATGGAATCGTGCCCCACTCATTTCGGCACGATGGAATCGTGCCCCACTTATTGCCCCACTTATTTCTGTGCGGATCCTTATTACGCGCCGACGAGTTGCTTGACGGTCCGGCGGACGGTCTCCATGGCCGTGGGATGGAGGAGGACGAGCAGGTCGCACCCGCCCTGAATCAGGTTGGTGGCGGTGACGGCTTCCCAGGCGGGCCCGCGCTGGGCGGCCGGTCCCCAGGCGTCGGCGACCTCGTCGCCCGACTTGGCCTCTTTCGCCCGCCATGCCTCGAAGCCGGCGTCGAGGATCACCGGCTGCATGATCAGCTTGTCGCCGGAGAGGGCGGCCAGCCGGCTCCGCTCGAGGATCGAATAGATGTACTCCATCCCGTAGCCCAACGAGGCGGCCGTCGGATAGATGACGATGTCCCCAAGCGGGTAGCCCGTCTCGCTGATCAGGATGTTCACCTGCTTGGTCTTGTTGATGTCGCACGGCGACAGGGCGATCAGCTTGTGTCCGTAGGCCTGGGCGGCGGCCGTCAGCGTGCGGTACTCGGTCTCGGTCGCCGCGCCCAAGAGGCAGTTCTCGCCCTGGGCGGCCTCGGCCACCTTGGGCATCATCTGCTGATCCTTCTCGGGCACGCCGCAGCCCCAGATGATCACGGGCAGATCGGCGCCCGCCAGCACGGCCTTGACCGTCTCGACGGCCTGTTTCGGCGAGCGGTCGCCCTCGTCGGGATGGGTTCCCAAAAGGCGAAGATTGACCAGGTCCGCCCCGAGTTCCTTCACTCGGGCCGCCCAGGCCCCCGGGTCCGACCAGACGTCGCCGTAAACGTCGGCCAGCGGCTTGGGCCAGCTGGTCGGGGCGATGTCGAACACCTCCAGGCCGATCGCCGGCGGATGGGGCACCGCGCCGTCGTAGCCAAGGAACGGGATGCCGCTCTGACCGCCGATGGTGACCGTGCTGCCGCGCGTTCCCCCTTCGGCCTTCGTGGCGCCGATCGTCACCGTATTGATCGCCGCCGACCACTTCTCTTTGATTTCGGGAATGCTCATGAAAAATCTCCTTGGTTGGAATCGTATTTCGATTATCGGTTCTCGCGCGCCGGGGATAACGCGGCACGGAGGCTGTTGATGACATTCTTGACCGCGGCCAGCGCGGCGTTTCCCTCACTCAAGCTGAAGACGTCCCGGCCGACGGCACCGGCCTGCTCGACCTCGGCGTCCTCGGGGACGTCGGGCACGCGGGCGGCGCCGAGCTTCGCCAATTCGCCTTCGAACCGCGGCCCCGCCCCGTCCGGACCGGCCCGGTTGACCAGCACCACGCGGTGGCCGATGTTGATCGGCAGGTTGTCCGCAAGGGCCAGGATCCGCCGGACCGCGCGAAACGACGGCAGCGTGGGGTTCATCACGGCGATGAGGAAATCCACGTCGTCGGTCGTGCGGCGCGAAAGGTGCTCCATGCCGGCCTCGTTGTCCAGCACCATCGACTCGTAGTTCTTCGCCACGTCCTTCAGCGACTTGCGCAGCAGCGTGTTGACGTAGCAGTAGCATCGCGGTCCCTCGGGCTGGCCCATGGTAATCAGGTCGAAGCCTTCGGCTTCGGCGATCGCCCGATGGACTTCGTCTTCGACGGCCCGGACGCGTCCGATCTCGCCGGGCGGGGCGCCTTCGGGGCTGGAGCTTTGTTCGCGAATGTCGGCCAGCAGCCGGCCCGGCTCGACGCCCAGCGCTTCGGCCAGGCAGGAGTTCGGATCGGCGTCCACGGCCAGCACGGGGCGGACGTCCGTCTCTCGCAACGCGCGCACGAACATCGCCGAGAGCGTGGTCTTGCCCGTCCCGCCTTTGCCGGCAATGGCCAGTGATATTTTCAAAGTCGTGTCTTCTTTCAGGTTCCCTTGGCGGAGTCCGGCGAGGACGCCTTGCTGCCCGCGGTGCCCGGCTTCCTGCCCACCGACGGGAACTGCGACAGGTCGGTGTGCGGAAGAAAACAGGCGGAGGTGAATTTTTCCATGTAGGCCGGGTCGACCATCAGCTCCTGGTACGCGATCCGGTCGCGGATGCGGTTGACCTCTTCGAACATCCGGTAGCTGAGCATGGCCAGCTTCGCCCCGGCCACGGAACTGTTGCCGAGGAACCGGATCCGCTCGACCGGCACGTCGGGCAGCAGGCCGATGGTGATGCAACTGGAGATGTTCAACCGATTGCCGAATGCCCCAGCGATGTAGACCCGCTCGATATCCGAGAACGAAAGTCCGACCGATTGGACCAGCGAGTCGGCGGCTGCGTAGATCGCGCCCTTGGTGCGGATCAGGTTTTCCACGTCGGTCTGGCTGATGACCACGTCGCGTTTGCCGCCGGACTCCTTGGCCGAAACCAGGACGAATTCCGGCCGGCCGTCCTCGCGGGACTCGCGGAAACGCTTGGCCGCGCGATCCACCCGGAACGTGCCGCTGCGGTCCAGCACGCCGGCCAGCAGCATCTGGGCCAGGGCATCGATCAGTCCGGTTCCGCAGAGTCCCACCGGCGGACCGCCGCCGATGGTGGTGGCCGAAACGGACAAACCGTGCTGGAAGATCCGCACGCTGTCGATGGCCCCGGCGGTCGCCCGCATCCCGCAACTGACCGATCCGCCCTCGAACGCCGGGCCGGCCGAGGCCGAACAGGCGACCAGGAACTCTTGGTTCCCCAGCACCACTTCGCCGTTGGTGCCGATGTCGAACAACAGGGAGAGCTTGTCCGAGGCGTACATCTTCGACGCCAGGATGCCGGCCGTGATGTCCCCTCCGACGAAGCTGCCGACCATGGGCAACGTGTAGAGCAATCCCCGCGGGTGGATCCGCAATCCGACCTCGGCCGCACGGATCGGCGGAGGGCTGGTCGCCGCGGGAACGAAAGGCGACAGGCGGATCAGGTCGGCTTCCAATCCCAAGAGCAGGTGCAACATGGCCGTATTGCCGGCGGCCGTGATGCAGTGGATGTCGCCGCGACCCACCTGTGCCCGTTGCACGAGGTCGTCGATCAACGTTTCCACGTCCTGGATAATCGCCTGGTGGAGCGACTCCGCCCCGTCGGTCTGTCGGGCGAAGTTGATCCGATTGATCACGTCGGCGCCGTACTTGATCTGGGAGTTGTACTTCGCCGCGGCTTCGCGGGTGGCTCCGGTGGTCAGATCCACCAGGTGGCCCACCACGGTCGTGGTTCCCACGTCGAGCGCCAGCCCGAAGTTCCGGTCCGAGGTGTCGCCCGGCTCGACGGAGATGACTTCGTTGACGTCGCTTCGCAGGCCGACGGTCGCCGTCACCCGGCCGTCCCACTTCCACGACCGCGAGGACTTGCGGACTTCGCACTTGCGAAGCACGCCGGACAACTCGCGGGTAACCTTCACGCCCATCTGCAACGGGCCAGGTCGCTTCTTGGCCACCGCTTCCAGCAGCCGCTCCTGGTCGGCCGTGGGATCGTCGAGCGTGGGTTCCGACAACTCCAGATAGAACTTCTCGACCAGCGGCTCCAATTCGGCCGGCAGCCGTTCCGCTCCGCGGTGGGCGAAATCGCGGAACTGCTCGCTGTCGGCGCCGATCCCTTCATAGCCGCCCAAACGCGACTCGGGCGGGATCTCGACCACCAGATCGCTGCGGGGACTCACCTGGCAGGCCAGCACGTAGCCGTGGCGGATCTCGTCGCGGGTGAGGAACTCGGTCGATTCGCCCTCGACTTCGCCCTCGCGGACGATCACGCGGCACTTTCCGCAGACGCCCTCGCCGCCGCAGATGGCCCCCACGTAGACGTTCGCTTCCCGCGCGGCCTCCAGGAGGTTCTTGCCCCCGTCGACCGTCGTCTCGTGCCCTTCGGGAAGGAAACGGATTCGGAAGCCGGCCACGATCGACCTCGCGTTAGGATGCCTGCCACTGGTTCTTGAGGAAATTCGGAATACCGGAGGCTTCTTTCGGCCCGATCAGCACCGACCAGCCCGACTCGTCCTCGACCCCGGCCGAGAGCACGGCCACGAAACCCGGAATGACCAGCTTGCGGTGGCCGATCTTCTCTTCCACGCCCGACTTCTTCAGGGCCTGGGTGATCGTCTCGGCGTTGAACTTGTCCGAGGCCCAAGCCGTCAGCACGGAAGTTCCCTCGGTGTCCACGGCCAGCACGTAGGCCGGCACGCGGCTCGATTCCACCTCGCTCTCGACCGAGTAGTAGCTCAGCGAGAAGTTGGTCGTCACCAGCACGGGCGCGTTCTCGCCGACCTCGCCGATCGCGTTGAGCTTCGGCTCCACGGCGACCGGTTTCTGCGGATCGATGAAGATGTCCTGGCGGGTGGTCAGGGCGGGCAGCAACTGCCACTTCTCGATCGCGTCGGTCACGACCACCCCGCCGTACTTGGCCAGGAAGGTGCTCAACTCGACCACCTGCTGGATCGGATCTTCGGCCGTGGTGAAGGCCATGATCGGATAGCCCAGCGGGCGGAAGTTCTTCAGCGAGAGCCGCCGGATCGCGGTCAGCGCTTCGAGCGTCGATTTCAGGTCGCGCGTGCCGGGATCCAGCACCAGTTCCTGCACGATCGGCGAGACCTTGGGCGTCAGCTCGGCCAGGGCTTCGAGCCCGTCGGCGCGAACGGCCAACGGACAACTGTTGTCCTTGGCGACTTTGGCGGCGGCTTCGGCCTCGGCCGGATCGGAGATGTACAGCAACGGCCGCTGCCCGGCGAGCGCGTCGGCGGCCTTGCCGAGATTGGCGGCCTTCTCCGAGATCAGCACGCAGGCCAGGCCGGACTTCTCGGCGGCCAGTCGGGCGGCGGCGGCGAACCTGGCCGGGTCGCCCGACTCGTTGCAGACGGCCACCAGATTCACCTTGATCTCGCGGCCCACCCGCTCGAACTTCAGGTGGCCGGCGGCCTCCGCCCGAGCGGCGAGCGCGTCGTCGTCGAGCGTGTCGGAGATCCGGATGGCGACCGCCCCTTCGCGGTGGAACTTCTCTTCGTGGCGGAAGAGTTGCGTCTCGTTGCCGATCTTGATTTCCTTGGTCTCGGTGCCGATGGTCACCAGTTGGATGGGCGGCCGGGCCGCCGATTCCAACGCGGCCTTTCCTGCGTCGGTCACGTGCGGGCACTTGTCCAGCGAGACCTGCTTCGTGGCCATCTTCATGGCGAATGCCAGGCAGGTGGGAAAACCGCACTCCTTGCAATTGGTCTTCGGCAACTGCTTGTAGATTTCCAGACCTGTAAGAGCCATTGCTCCTCCCCTTCGGTTATCGAGTGGTAGGGTGGGCACTGCCCACCATTGCATCGAATTTGCGACGAAGTATCAACGAAGTATAAACGCGGTGGGCGGTGCCCACCCTACTGTCTTTCGCGGCGAGGCCGCAAGCGGCGGGTCTAGATCATCGGATCCAGCGCCACGGCGGGGTGCTCCACTTTGGCGAGGAACTCGGCCACCTCTTCTTCGCTGGTGGCGTTTTCCTCGGTGGCGATCTTGTCGAACAGATCGGGGGCACCGGCCCTCCGGGCTTCTTGCTGGAACCGTTCCTTGATGTCTTCCTTCAGGGCCTTGGGCATCCAGACGATCCGTTTCACGCCGCCGTCGGCTGCGAGGAACTTGGGGCTGGAGAGATACAACCGGCCCACGCCCACGAAACCCGGCGTCTGGGCCCCGCCGCCGCTGACCGAGGCCAGCTCGCCGAACGTCATGCCCGACGGGGTGCCGCCCACGAACTCCCGGTTGACCACCATCACGCCGTTGGCCAGCGGCAGGATCGCCACGATGCACTCGAAGCAGCCGCAACTGGTCATCGGCGCCTCGAGCAGGCTGTACGCACAGAACCGCTCGACCTTGTGGCCGGAGAACTGGTAGACGAACTTGTTGACGCCCTCCCACTCGCCCTTGATGTGATCGATGGTGCGACCCTTGGCGATGGGCTGGTTGGGGCCGGTGGGGTTGATCTCGAAGTTCGCCCGGCCGTCCAGCCAGTTGTACGCCCCGCAGAGCCCCAGCCGCTGCGGCGTAATCACGCAGACGTGATCCGGGGCGTAACTCTGGCAGACCGTGCAACTGTAGAAGGTGTCGACCGATTCGTCGGTCATATCGGCCACGCGGCCGTCGCGGTAGGCGAACGCCTCTCGGGCCTCGGCGACTTTCGCTTTGACCGCGTCCGGCTCGGTGTAGATCTTCACGGCCACCTTGTCGAGGATTCCGCCGTAATTGTCCTGGAGTTTCGCGTGCAGGATCGTGCCGCAGTGGCGGAGCCGGAACCCGGCGTCGAAGGCCTTCTTGCTGATCCGGCACCAGAGCTGATCGCGCTGGCCGGTGTGCATGAAGCCCATCGCGTGGCTCAGATAGAGGTGGATCTGCCGCTCCATGATGCCGTCGAAGTCGCGCTGCATCTTCCGCCCGGCCAGCAG
>DATLAN010000507.1:0-4730 GCA_035527455.1 Thermoguttaceae bacterium | reverse complement strand
CACGCGCTTGCCGTCACCGCCACGTTTTTAGCCGCGTTCTCATTGCCGCCCGCGTTGTACGCAACGATCCCCGTGGCGGTGGCGTGCAGACTAATCGATGCGTTGTTATCCGCAGCGGCATTGGTGATTAGATTCCCCGTCACGGTGATCCGCGTAGGCACGCCAGTGCCGTCGATGGCGGCAGTCCAGTCGCCCATGAACACGTTATTGCGTATGATGCACCAATCCTGAGCGGCATCAAACTGGATCGCAGCCGTTCCCGACGTGTCATATTGACAGAAGAAGCAATCTTCGACTAAGAGCCTATCGCACGTATTCGCGGTGTGATCGTTGATACACTCCAGGAAGTTCTCGTCGGCGGTATTCTGGACGAAGTCGCAGCCCCGGATCTCCACGCCATCTGCCGCCACCAACATCGCAAACGCGATATTAGTATGGCCTGCCGTGAAGCAGATGTTCTCGATCACCGTATCGGCACCCGTGATAGAGACGTATGTGTCCGAAAACCCGTCGATCAGGATGTCCGGCTTGAGGGTTCCGCCTCCGAGCCCGATCACCCGTAGACCTGCGATGTCCAACGTGAGGGCAGCCGCCCCCGTGGCCCCGATCGTTTCAGTATGGCCCGGCAAGACGAAAATCGTGTCGTCTGTGCCAGCCTGCGTTTCAGCGTAGACCAGCGAAGCGAACGGCTCATCCGGGTTGAGCCCGTGGCCCGTCGTGTCCGCGGCGCCGGTATAGGTGGCAGCAGCTCCGACCCACCACACATCGCCGAGCGGAAACTGCTCGCGATCGAGAACCGCCAACATGCCACCCGACTGCTTTCGCGTGTATAGTCTGCTGTTCATGTTTCGGCCTCCTTAATCGCCGAGTGTCGTAACGACTGGATCGAGAATTGCGCTTGCATCCTCGGTCGCCTTGGCCCCGTAGTTCTCAGCAAGCGCCATGGCTGTCGCCGTGATCTGGTTAGCCTGGGCAGCACCATTACCGCCCGCGTTATAGGCACAGATGCCGGTCCCCGCAGCCGCAACGGTAATGACAGAATCGTTATCCGTGGCCACGTTATAGACCAGATTGCGGACTATCAGCCCATAGGTGACGTTGCCCGCGATCGAGATAGCGCCCGTGCCGTAGTCGCCCTGTATGATGTTATCAGCAATGACGATACGGTCCTGTGCGGCGTCTATCTGGATGGCCGCCGTACCAGACGTGTCGGCGGTGCTGAACTCACAACCGGTAATCACGAGCCGATCGGCCGTATTCGCAGCCCCGTCCGTGATGGCCTCAAGAAAGTTCTCATTCGTCGTGTTGTCCGCGAAGACGCAATCACGGATCTCCACGCCGTCACCTGCCACGATGACACCACTCGCCACATCAGAGGCCCCGGCCTTCACCGTGAAGTTCTTAAACAGCGTGTCGGCGCCGGTGATGCTGATGTAATTGTTGGCGTGGCCGTCAACCAGCAGCGCCGGCTTGCGGGTACGCCCACCGAGGCCGATTACCTTCAGGCCGGCCACGTCCAATGTCAGCACGGCCGCACCAGTGGCACTCAGTAGCGTCTCTGTGTGTTGGGGCAGCACGTAGATGGTATCGCCCGCCGCTGCCTGCGTTTCGGCATAGACCAGCGTTGCGAACGGCGCGTCAGGATGCTTGCCGAACTCGGCCGCATCGGACGCGCAGGCGACACACGTGGTACTCCCCACCCACCACACGTTGCCCTTTGTCCACCTGGACCGATCGAGGATAGAGAAGCTCCCCCGGTCCCCTGCTCGATTAAGAAGAGCCGAGTCCATGATCGTCCTCCTTACAGGTTGCCGTCATACTGGAACGCCGTCCTGGTCGTCTGGAACATGTCTTTGAACGAGCAGTGACCGTTATAGCGGATATAGACGACGGCAGAACCATACGTGCCGGTGGAGGTCATCACGGCGCAGATATACCGGTCGCCCGGATACATCTGGTCCGCCCTCACATCGAGGCACAGCAACTGATTGTGCAACGCAGACGGCGCAGAAGTTCCCATGTTTGCCGCAGTCAACGTCTTCGTGGTTCCGCCGTCAGTGGTCACCGCCTCACAGATGTCATGGTCCGTGCCCCCCCCGATCGACGTGGTATTCGACACGACTTTGAAGCCGGTGATCAGATGAGAGGCAGAGGTCGTCGTGATCGTCGGAATCACCAAAACCATGCAGCCGTCGTAATCCTTCATGTCGATCATCAGGGCGGTAAGATCCGTGTCTCCTAACGGATCATAAACCGAATCGATCCGAACCTGGTCACACATTCGCGCATTGTTCGCCAACATTAGCTTGCTCCTGTAATTCAGTGCGCGAATAACCATAACGCTCGGCTAAAGCGCCAAGCTGCTCGCGCAATCCATCGTCCATATTTGTTTCGATTTCGTCCGGTGTCTGCGGATACGCCGTGCTGAACCCTCGCCGGATGACGGGGGGAATGCCAGGCATGGCCTTGGCTATATACGCCTTGATCAACGGGTTCGTGATCTGCACGTTGTAGTCGATCTGCTTACCGCCGTTGACATTCCGGGGCACCTCAGATATCGCCCGCTCAATCTCATACGAATCACGGTATATGCCGAGCCAGCCCAGTATCTGCTCAGTCAACTGGATGAACCGTGCGTCAATGTCCTCGACGCAGTAGCGGTAATACTCACAGCGGCTTGCCGCCGCCGCTTCCTCGATCTTTCGATTCCAGTGAACCACCATTGCCGCCGCCCGGTCGATGGCTGTCTCGTAATCGAAGACCTCCGGACAGAAGGCGTAAATCGGCCTACGCATCAGCGCCCGGTCTCTGCCCACGACGGACTCGGGCTGTATGATGTCGTTCCGATTGCAGAGTGAGTCCACCACCCGCCAGGGGTTGCGGACACTATGCAGTACCGTTACCGGACCCGGCAACCGACTGAGAAACGCCCAGGCCAACCACGAGGACTCTCCCCGCTCGCCCCCCTCGTCATACCACCGCAGGACATCCCGCATGATGGTACGGGGGCAAAATATCTTCTCGTGCGTACAAGGCACGTTCAGTGCCCTGAACAACAAGCTGATATAGCCCGTGGCCGACCTGGGTGTTCCGGTTACGACGAACAAGGCAGACCCCCTTTATGCCCGCTCGGCGATCTTGATCACCGGATGCAGGGTGTCACCGTTTTTCGGAGTGAACGCGGCACGCCAGGGCATGGCCCCACCGGCATACGTGATGACCCGGAAGGCAACCTGGTCGTAATCGAACTTCAGGCCCATGTCGCGATCGGTGCGCATCTTCCCGGTGCCGTCGGCCACCAGGTATTCGCCGACGTTCACCAGCGTGATGTCACCGGCATCGCCAAGCACTGGCGCCTTCTCAGTGAACACGATCGGGAAGCCGTACAGCGTCGAGAGCGGCCGGCCCTGTGCGTTATCCGGCGGCAGGAACACCGGCCAAGCCGACGCACCCTCGGATAGAGTCAGCTTGGGCAATTGCGGCTTCACCGTGCGGTTTGCGATCCAGATGATGTTGCCGCCGGTCAGATCCCAAATCCGGGCGTCGGCCTTGATGATGTTGTTAAACACCACCGTATCCGCGGCTTGGCCCGTTTCCGCCGTGATGCTGATGGCGCCTGGTGAATTGAGAAGTCCTACTGGCTCACCCGCTCCACCGTTGCCGTTGATGAACCCATCGTCCTCCTTGTATGCGATGGCCTGCGCCAACTTGTTGGGCAGCCAGTTCGCCATCGAGATCGGCGACCAGTCCAGCATCTCGCCGGAGAGGTACGCCATCGCCGTCAGCTTATGCACCTCGAGCGCCACCTCTTTGAAGGCCGGCTTACTTGAAGTCAACTGAGCCTCCTCGGATTTCCAGTAGGCGAGGATGCCGCCGAATACCGTAGTAGCGTGGGTCGTGTCATCCACGGCCGGGAAGCTGATTTTCGGCGTGGACATCGGGACGATGGTCGCACGCGGCCGAACTACTGCCGCCTCCAGTGCGACCTTGTCAATCAGCGAGCCGAACGTGCTCGGGATCAGATATCCGCCGTCATGGCCGATGACGGTCTGAAGGCCATCACCGGCGGCCAATGACGCCCGCTGCCAGTTGCTCAACCGCTCAGAAATCTGGCCCTTGCCGGCCATGTAGACATCATTCGCGAACCCGACGAACCACTGGCGGTGATCCCCGTCGGTGGCGTCCTGAACCCGATCACCGGGCCGGTATCCGCCGAATGAGTCTTTGTGGAGCTCCGCCGGCTTGACCTCGATTTGCAGGTTGCGATTCGTGGTTCTCGGCTCATTGGCGAACGTCTTCCGCTCGCCCATTGTCGCCATCGCTACCTGTTCGGCGTCAATCACCTCCGCCCGCCCGATCTGCCGGGCCAGCGATTCTGCCTCAGTGCCCAGTGTGTCAAACTCGGTCTGCTCTTCGTCCGTGAAGTCGCGGGCCTCAGCTAGAGCAGTCTCGTGCAGCGCCTTTCGTTTAGACGCACAATCGGCCCGCTTTTCGCGTAACTGTTGCAAGCTCATGGGCTTACCCCTTTGTTACCGCCGGGGTCGGCCCAATGAAAAACGGCGCGGACCACCGGCAAACTTTACGTTTGCGAGTGATCGACGCCGTAAACTCGGCACGGCTCAAACCACTGTTCCGCCTCGCCTGCTGGTCAGCGCTTGGGCTCCGCGTCACCGTGGACGACAGAACGGGCGGCGAACAATTCGTTCACCTATATGATACCACACCTCCGG
>DATLAN010000506.1:0-5015 GCA_035527455.1 Thermoguttaceae bacterium | reverse complement strand
AACTTCCTCATCTGCGGCCGACGCGGACTGGAATACGTCGATCTGCACGGCGAGAATCACGTCAACAACTGGTGGGTCCGCGGGCTCTGCCAGTACGGCGTCATGCCGGCCAACGGATACATCTACATCCCGCCCGACCCTTGCCAGTGCTTCAATCTCATCAAGCTCAATGGGCTTTACGCGCTGGCCGCGGAAAACTCGCTGGACCATGTTCGACCCGATGTGGAACACCCGTTGCAGAAAGGCCCGGCATATCCCGAGATCGCCAACCGTACCGCGCCGACCGACCTTTCGGCAGCCCTTGAAGTTGCTCGTTCCGGCCTGCCCGCCGGCGAGAAATCCGATTTGTCCTGGCACCCGCCGATCTACGGGCCCGAGCCGGAAGACTGGCCCACCTACCGCGGCAACGTCACCCGCAGCGGTTCGACCAAATCGCGCGTTCCGACCGAATTGAAAACGCTCTGGCGAGTCGAGATCGGCGGCAACCTCAGCAGCTCGGTGGTGGCCGACGGCCGATTGCTGGTCAGTTCGACCGACGCCCAGACGGTCCACTGCCTCGACGCCCGAACCGGTGAGCCCGTCTGGCAATTCATAGCCGACGGCCGGGTGGATTCGCCGCCGACCGTCTACGACGGCCTTTGTCTGTTCGGCAGCGGCGACGGCTCGGTCTATTGCCTGCGGGCTGCCGACGGGCAACTCGCCTGGCGGTTCCGGGCAGCCCCGGTCGATCGGCGCGTCATCGCCGAGAACCGCCTGGAAGCCGTCTGGCCGGTCAGCGGAAGCGTGCTCGTGCAAAATGGAATCGTCTATTTCGCCGCCGGGCGTTCTTCCTACCTCGACGGCGGCATTCGGCTCTTCGGCCTCGACGTCCACTCGGGCCATAAGCTGCACGAAGCGTCCGTTTCCGCCACGCCCATCTATCCCGGCAAAGAGAAGCCCGAAGAAGAATCGACCGGCGCCCTGCCCGACCTGCTGGTCTCCGACGGCCGGCGGATCAACATGCGCCACGTCCAGTTCGACCTCAACCTCGTGCAGTTCGACGACGCGGAACTCCGGACGCTTTTCACGACCACCGGGCTGCTGGAAGACTGTTGGATGCACCGACAGAACTGGTGCCTCGGCTTTCCCGGAAAAATCAACAGCCACGTCCACGCGGGCAGGATCGGCACGAGCGGGCAGGGCGACAAGTTCCCCTCCGGCAAGCTGATCGTGTTCGACCAGCGGTCCGCCTACGGAGTCCAGAATCCTTATACGTGGTTGAAGAGCACCAGCCAGATGTATCCGCCCACGCACGAGGGGCACCTCCACCAGAAGTATTCGCGGTACACGCCCGAGTATTTTCCCATCGGTACCAGGATGTACGCGATGGCGAACAAAGCGGCCGGGCAGCCCGTCAGGACGAACAAGAAGCAGACAACGCAGGTCCCGCCGCAAGCACCGCAGCCGAATTGGGCCGTGCAGCAGCCTTTCCAGCCCCGCGCCATGGTCTTGGCCGGCGACGTCCTCTTCCTGGCCGGCTGGCTCGACGCCGTGGTGATCGTGCCGCAGACGGGCCGGCCCCTCGACCCCGAGAACCCCGATCCGCGATCGACCGTCCTGCGGGCCGTATCCACGGCCGACGGCACCACGATCGCCGAATACCCGCTCGACTGCGAACCGGCCTTCGACGGCCTGATCGCCGCCGATCAACGACTGTATCTGAGCCTGAAAGACGGCAGCGTGCTGTGCCTGGGCAAGTAGCCGTGCTGTGGGAGGCGTCTCCGACGGCGCTGCATTCTCTTCTTACAAACTTGTTACAATGCCGCCGGGTCTTTCCGCGTACAATGCAGGAGTCTGGGTACCGGTGCGTGGCGTTGTTCTCGATAGTCCAGTGTGCACACAAGCCGATGCGTTACCTTGCCATTGAAGTCATGCTGCCTGCTCTCTTTCTGCTCGGGACGGCTCCCGGTGGAGAAACGGATCTACAGAAGGGGCCGAACACGCCTTCTGCGGCCGTCGACCAGAGGCAAGTCGACCGAGACTTGCTCGCCGCCGTCGAGTCGGGCAAGGCCGATGCGATTGCCGAGTTGGTGGGCCGAGGAGCGAATCCGAACCTCCGCGCCGCCGACGACACGCCGCTGCTGCACGTGGCTGCGAAGCGAGGGTGGCACGAGGTCGTGGCCGCGTTGATTCAAGCCGGAGCGGATATCAACGCCCTCGACGGGGAAGGAAACAGTCCCCTGCACGTGGCCGCGACGATCTGCGACATGCAAAAACATTTCGGCCTGGTGATGGAAGACATTCGTCTCATCCAGGCAAATCGCCTCATCGTGGAACTGCTGCTGCGTCGCAACTGCGAAGTCGGCATCCGTTCGAAGCAGGGCGTCACGCCGCTGCACATCGCCGCCGGAGGAAACGAGGAACTCGTTGAGCGGTTGCTGCAAAGAAAGGCTCCGGCCAACGTCGCCGACCAATCCGGCCGCACGCCGCTCCATCGGGCGGCTGAAGTCGGACGCGTGAAGATCATCGATCTGCTGCTGGCCGCCGGTGCCCGGGTAAACGTCAAGGACGCCGGCGGACAGACCCCGCTGCACGGCGCCGCCAAGACGCGAAGCGCCGAGGCCGTCGAGCGACTTCTTGCCAAGGGTGCGGACGTCAACGCCGGCGCCGGCGGGTCTAAGGTCACGCCGCTTCACCTGGCCGCACGGCGCGGAAACGTCGAAGTGGCTTCCTGCCTGCTGAAACACGGGGCGAACCGCGGCGCCCAAGACCACTTCGGCTATACTCCACTGCATTACGCGGTGGACGCCTTGAACCGGGAAGATCTCACCAAAGTGCTGATGGATGCAGACAACGTCAAGGCACGTTCCAGCAACGGCGTAACTGCACTCCATATGGCCGCCTCTCGGGGACACGACAGGGCCGTGCTGCTTCTGATTCAGGCGGGAGCCGACGTCAACGCGGTGGCGTCCCAGTCGTCCTGGACGCGCGACGGGACCCCGCTGGACAATGCCCTCTTCGGCGACCGCGAACAGGCGATCCGTCGCGCGACCATCAAGATACTCGTGCAGCACGGAGCGAAAACCGCCGCCGAACTCGAAGGCCGACAGTAGCCTTTCCCGGGAATCCGCTCCCCCGACGCATTCTTTCGCCCCCTACGCCGGCCCTCTTGATCCATGGGTCTGAAACGCTATTATCAAATCACCATGCGCGACTATTAGAAGCGTTTGCCTTTCTCATGTACTCAGGAGCATCCGGCCCATGGCAGATGAACTGTTTTCGGTGAAGGATCAGGTCGTGTTGGTTTCCGGTGCCAGCCGCGGCATCGGCCGGGCGATTGCCCGGGGGTTCGCCGAGCGCGGGGCGACCGTGGCGATCACCGGCCGCGTGGCGGAGACGGTCGAACGAACGGCCCGGGAAATCGGCGCCGACGGCAAACCGGTCCGTGCGAAAGTCTGCGACGTGGCCGACGCGGCGACCATCCGCCGGACCGTCGATGAGGTGGTCGACGAGTTCGGCCGCATCGACACGCTGGTCAACTGCGCCGGAGTCAACCGACGGAAAAGGGTCGAAGACTTCTCCGAAGAGGACTACGATTTCGTCACCGATATCAATATTCGCGGGGCGTTCCTGATGGCCCAGGCGGTCGGTCGGCACATGATCGCGGCCGGCAAGGGCTCGCAGATCCACATCGATTCGATCAATTCCCATCGGCCGCTCAACCGCGTGGCGCCGTACGCGATGAGCAAGGCGGCCATGAGCAGCATGACCCGTTCGATGGCCATGGAATGGGGGCCGCACGGCGTGCGCGTCAACGCGATCGCCCCCGGCTTCACGCTGACCGATCTGACGATCGGGTTATGGGAAGACGAAACGAAGAAGGATCTGGAGGCATGGCGTCAGGCCAACACGCCGTTGCGCCGCCTCGGCCGGCCGGAAGACATGGTCGGCGCGGCCGTCTTTTTCGCCTCCGCGGCCTCCGCCTACATCACCGGCCAGGTCCTTTACGTCGACGGCGGCACCACGTGCGGACTGTTCTGGCCGATCGAGGTGTGAAGGCCGAAAATGGGGACTGGCTCCGTCGAGATGCGATTCTTCCGAGCTGTTTCGCGCGGCCGACGGTGCCTGTCCCCATTTTCGGGCGGTGCTGCGGGAAGCCCGTGGAAAAAGGGGACAGGCACCGAGCCGACGGCGTTTCTCGGCGATCTTCGCGCCTCTTGCGGCTCGGAGCCAGTCCCCATTTTCCACTCACCGCTTACAGTCTGAAATCACAAGAAAGCCGCCGGCTGCACCGCAGCCGGCGGCTTCTTGAACTCAGCTCGACACAAACCCGTTAGCGACCGTGCTGATCACCGTGGTCACGGTCTCGATCGCCTTGCGGGCGACCCTTGCCTTTGGGCTCGGGGCCCTTGGGTTTGCGGGCGTCGTCCTTCTTCTTGTGATCGTCGCCCTTCTCGTCGCGATCGCAATCCTTGCCCTTTTCGCCGCCCTTCTCGTCGCGATCGCACTCCTTGCCCTTTTTCTCGTCGGCCTTGGGTGCGCGGGCGTGGCCCTGAGGTGCGCGGCCCTGAGGTGCGCGGGCGTGACCCTGAGGTGCGCGGCCCTGAGGTGCGCGGGCATGGCCTTCGGGTGCGCGGGCATGGCCTTCGGGTGCGCGGGCGTGGCCCTGAGGTGCGCGGGCATGGCCTTCGGGTGCACGGGCATGGCCCTGGGGTGCGCGGGCGTGGCCTTCGGGCGCCCGTTTGGCGTGCGCTTCGGCCATGCGCTTCTTGAACTCGGCGGCTCGTTCGGCGAATGCGGCCTTGACGGCTTCCTTCTCCTTCTCGTCGATCTTGCCGTCCTTGTTCTTGTCGAACTTTTCCATGAACTGGGCGCGCATATCCTCGAACTTCTTGCGCATCTCCTCGCCGCCCGGCCGCTTACCCCGGTCGGCGTCCTTGGGCGGCTGGGCCTGCGCCACGCAACCGAAGCCGATCACCACGGCAATAGCCATCAACAATGTCCTCATCGAAACATCTCCTCTCACGAAACGGTGT
>DATLAN010000505.1:0-6705 GCA_035527455.1 Thermoguttaceae bacterium | reverse complement strand
AGCGTGGCCGAAGAATTCCGTCACAGCGGCATCCTCGGCTTCCTGATCCTGGAGATCCTCAACGCCGGTCTGCAAAAAGGCTATCGCCGGGCGGAGCTGTCCTGGATCGCCGAAGACAACACGGTCAACATCCGCACCATCCAGCGCACCTTCGACGTCCAGCCGTTCAAGCGCTATCGAATCTATGCCAAGTCGATCGCGTAGGATTGCCGCAAGAGGTGCCCGGGCGGAATTGGGCGCGTATTCTGCCGGGAAAACCCCGCCGGGGGGGGCAGAAAGCCTGCTGACAGGGCTAGGACGTTCTGGTATTCTACGGGCAACTGCCGGATCTTCCCTCAACCCGACATGAGGCAGCTTCAGCACCCGCGCGTCGATCGCCATCCACGACGGAGGTGATTCTCCGCCGGGTGCGTTCTGTAGTTGACGCACCCGCCGCGCGCCCCACAAGTTTTGCCATTGAAGGAGAATGCGGCACCACAAAGGTTTCCCTTTTTCCCGTTGGTCTGCATTTCAACACAGGCGGCCCTCTTTTTCAGAGCCGCTCGCATGAAGCCACATGCCGGAACGGCGCTGCGCTTGTTCCGGCCTACCCTCGCGCCACCGCGCTGAAGTCGGCTGCCTGGTCCCACGGCTCGATTTCCGGGGCGAGCCGAAGAATCCAAGGGGCGTACGGGGGAGTCTCCTCGTTCTTCTCGTTGAGGGTTCTCTCCAACACGCTCTGGTGAACCGTCGGCTTTCCGTGGGTCCTCAGGTTCCAGGATCTCACCCTCTTTCGGTAGAACCTCGAGAACGTGCCGCCGCGCGAGTCGTGCATCGTGCCGTCGGCGTCGGGGTGGACCTGGACGGGGTGCTTCGGGTAGATCCTCAGGCCGCACTCGACCGCCTTGCGAGCCATCCACAGCAGCGCGATGTCCGACAATCCCTGCTCGGCGTAGCCCCCGCCCACGTCGGTGTGCATGCCGCAAAACCATACCTGCTTCATGGTTTGATACGGGCGAATCGCCGGTTCCCAGAGTTCGGGATGAAACGTCAACCGCTGGTCGTCGATGGCCAGAGCCTGGTACGCGTGTTCCACGCTGGCACTCAGACGCAGGTCGTGGAACTTGTGGCGGAACCAGGGGATTCCGTCCAGCAAAACGTTGAAACGTTTCGACGGAACGCCCAACGCGGCCACGGTATCCCAGACGCCCAGGAACCTGACGCGCGTCCACATCGTGTGATGCTTCTTGACGAACTCGTCCGCTGCCGTTTCCCTTTTCTTCCTGTCCCGAATCTCATAGATCTTGTAAGCCCTCTTGATCAGCTCCTTTCGCGACTTGGGCAGGATGCCGAACAGGTGGATGAAGCCGGAAAGGCTCCTGACGGTGGTCGCGCCGCGGCTGAATCCCAAGAGGAAGATCCGGTCGCCCGCCATGAAGTGGTCGAAGATGAACTCGTAGCATTCGCAGATATTCCTGGAGATTCCCATTCCGCCGACGGTGCCGGTCAGTTTCCGCCAGCCGGTGCCCAGCCCCCGGTCGTAGAAGACGATCTGCCCGGGCGTTCGATCCTCGACCATGTTGAAGAGCTTGTAGACGTTGGTGTTGTGCCCGACGCCGCCTTCCTGTCCCGTTCCGTCGGAAAACACCACGATGTTCTTGCACATGTTCATCTCCTCCGTGATGGTAGCCGGATTCGCAAGAATTCGGCCGTTGCCCAGTTTCACGCGAGACGTTCCGAATTCTTGCGAATCCGGCTACAAACCCGAGCCGACGGCTGAACGGTTACGAAAGATCCATGCACCATGCTCGGTACTGAACATGACAAATGGCCCCACGTTGTCAAGACCCCCCGCGAGAAAGGCGAGCAGTGCGTCAACCCTCTTTTCGTCGGGGGCCCGATCGACTACAATGGGCGCACTGAATCGTCGTGCTACTTCCGTCCGCCCCGAAGGAAAAGGAGCGTGCCTGCGATGAGATACGTGTTGTTTCTGGTCATCGTCGGTACCGTGTCGGCAGCAGCCGCACCGGTCCGTGCCGAAAATCGAAACGAATCCGACCGGCCCCAACCGTCCGCTGCCATCGACGTGGGCGAGCAAACCAGGGCGCTGGTCGAAGCCGACTGGATCGCCAGGGATCGCGAGTTCTCGCCGGCCAAGACCCTCGAGGCACGGCCGACGAAGACACCCGCCGCGTCGAACGCCCCAGGCGTGACCACTGCCCAGGACGCAGCCGGCGGTTGCGACGGGATCAAGACCGGAAGCTGGGGCTTTCACACCGCCAGCAAGGAAAACGAGCCCTGGTGGCAGGTCGACCTGGGCACGACGTATCGACTCGATCGGGTGGTCGTCTTCAACCGCACCGATCGCGGCACGGCCGATCGCACCCGCCAGGTCCGCATTCTGACCGCCGACGACCCGAGCGGGGAGTTTCAACTCGTCTATCAACACGACGGCTCGACTTTCTACGGGGTGAACGAAAAGAAGCCGCTGGTGGTCGACTTCCGCGATAAACAGGTCACGGCGCGAATCGTCCGGCTGCACGTGCCCGGCAATTGCTCATTTGCTCTGGATGAGGTCGAGGTCTACGCCGCGGACGATCCCGAGAAGAACATCGCCCTGGGCAAGCCGGCGGATCAGAAGAGCGTCGGCCAATACTCGTTCCCCGGCACGCTGCCCGATCACCTTGTGGGAGGCGTTTCCGACGGTCTTGTGCGAGGCGTCTCCGACGGCGACCCAAAACGTGCCGATCTTCAAGGCGGCGGTTTTTCACCGGCCCACACCCGCGACGTGGTCGAGCGGAGCCGGCGGCTGATCGAGCGCTTGCAGGTCACGGCCGATCCGAGTCGCCTCGGTCCGGCCGCGGCGGAATTGGAGAAGATCGAACGACGGCTGACGCAGCTCGAGCGTGCCGACGAAACGCCCGACGACGTGCGGCGCGAACTGTACTTCGATGCCCGGCAACTCTTGCGGCGGATCGCCTTCTGCAACCCGTTGCTGGCGAGTATCGACAAGCTGTTGTTCATCAAGCGGCACGACTCGGGCGGCGTGTTCCACATGTGCGACCAGTACTACGGCTGCAACGCCCGGCCCGGCGGCGGACTGTTCGTGCTGCTGGATCCGTTTTCCGAAAACCCGAAGCTGGTCGATCTGCTGGAAAACTCCGTGGTGGAGAACGGCCGGCTGCAAGGCCAGCGGCTCGACTCCGGTGCGTTGCTCTCGCCCGAGGTGTCCTTCGACGGCGAAACGATCCTCTTCGCCTACAGCGAATGTCAGGCGACGGGCACGTATCAATGGGCGCCCCAGTACAGCCACCACATCTTCAAGGTCAACGCCGACGGCAGCGGCCTGATCCAGCTTACCGACGGCCCGGCCGACGATTTCGACCCGTGTTTCCTGCCCAACGGGCGGATCGTGTTCATTTCGGAGCGGCGGGGCGGCTACCTGCGTTGCGGCCGGCACTGCCCGGTCTACACGATGTTCTCCATGGAGTCCGACGGCAGCGACATCATCGGCATCAGCTTCCACGAAACGCACGAATGGCACCCCAGCGTGAACAACGAGGGGATGCTCGTCTACTCGCGTTGGGACTACATCGACCGCGACACGAACATCGCCCATCACATCTGGACGTGCTATCCCGACGGCCGCGACCCGCGAACGTTCCACGGCAACTATCCCGCGCGGCGCGAGAACCGGCCGTGGATGGAGATGAGCATTCGGGCGATTCCCGGCTCGCACCAGTACGTGGCCACGACCGGGGCCCATCACGGCAACGCGTTCGGGTCGCTGGTATTGATCGACCCGCGGATCGAGGACGATCTGGCCATGTCGCAACTGACGCGCCTGACGCCCGACGTGCCGTTCCCGGAATCCGAGGGCAAGCCGATCGGCAATTACATGTGTTACGCCACGGCCTGGCCGCTGAGCGAGGACGACTACTTGTGCGTGTACGACGGTGCCGCGAAGAATCGGGGTGTTTACTGGATCGACCGCGACGGGAACAGGGAGTTGATCTATCGCGACCCGTCGATTTCGTGCTTGAGTCCCATGCCGCTCGAGCCGCGCCTGATGCCGCCGGTGATTCCCGAGCGGACTACGCAAACGGCCAGGGCGATACTGGCGGCCGGGGGCGAGCGCCCGGCGACGATCGCGGTCTCCAACGTCTACGACAGCGACTTCCAGTGGCCCGAGGGGACCGAAATCACGCACCTGCGGATCGTCCAGTTGTTGCCCAAGTCGACCGCCCCACCCAACCAGCCGCGAATCGGCGTGGCCGACCAGACCAACGCCCGGGCCGTGCTGGGAACCGTGCCGGTCGAGGCCGACGGCAGTGCCTACTTCGAGGCCCCGCCGGGCAAGCCGATCTACTTCCAGGCCCTGGACAAGACGGGAATGGCCGTCCAGTCGATGCGGTCGCTCACTTACGTCCACCCGGGCGAAACGCTCACCTGCCAAGGCTGTCACGAACGGAAGCACCGGCCGCCGAACACGTCGGAGACGATTCCGCTGGCGCTGGGCCGCCGGCCGTCGCCGATCCTGCCGGACGCGGACGGCTCGAACCCGTTCAACTACCCGCGCCTGGTGCAGCCGGTGCTGGATCGCCATTGCGCGAGTTGCCATCAGGAGAAGAAGGCGATCGACTTAAGCGGCCAGATCGCGGGCAATTTCACCCGATCCTACAACAGCCTGGCCGCCAAGTACGGCTTCTACTTCCACGTGAGCAACGGCTCGATCAACTCCGGCATCCACGGCGGCAGTCGGACCATCGCCGGCAAGTTCGGCGCCCGGGCGTCAGAGCTGCTGAAGTACCTGGGCGAGGAACACTACGGCGTGAAGCTTCCCCCGGAGGATTTCCATCGGCTGACGCTCTGGCTGGACTGCAACTCGGAGTTCCTCGGGGCGTACGAAAACGTCCCCGCCCAATTGGCCGGTGAAATCGTCCAGCCCTCGCTCGAATAGCCGCTTGCGGCTTCGCCGACCTTACCGAAATACCCTCGGTCTCAGCAACCTTCCGCTTTTTTTCAGCAGGAGAACGAACTATGAACGACCCCAGCATCCAAGGCGGCCCGAAGAACACTTCCCGTCGCGACTTCCTCAAGAGATCGACCGTTGCGGCAGCCGGCGCCGCCGTGGCCGGCGGCTTGAGCGTTGCCCGAAGTGCCCATGCCCAGGGCAGCGACGTGATCAAGATCGCCCTGATCGGCTGCGGCGGGCGCGGCACCGGGGCGGCCGTCCAGGCCCTGAGCAACACGGCTACGCCGAACGTCGAACTAGTGGCTATGGGCGATGCCTTCAGGGACCGCGTAGACCGCTGCTACGAAGCCGTCAAGTCGCGCTGCAAGGACAAGGTCGACGTGCCGGACGAGCGGAAGTTCGACGGGCTCGACTGCCATGAGAAGGCGATTGCGGCCGGCGTCGACATGGTTCTGCTCTGCACCCCGCCGGGCTTTCGGCCCGTGCAGTTCGAGGCCGCCGTGGCGGCCGGCAAGCACGTGTTCATGGAAAAGCCGCTGGCCACCGACGCCCCGGGCGTGCGGCGGATCAAGGCCGCCAACGAGGAGGCCAAGAAGAAAGGCCTGTTGGTCGCCGTCGGGCATCACCTCCGCCACGAGACAAAACATACCGAGATCATCAAGCGGATCCACGACGGGGCGATCGGGGCCTTGAAGTACATGCGGGCGTACTTCAACACGGGCGCGATCTGGGTCCGCCCGCGGCAGCCCGATCAGACCGAAATGCAGTACCAGGTCCGCAACTGGTACCATTTCAACTGGGTCTGCGGCGACCACATCGTCGAGCAGCACATCCACGATCTGGACGTGTGCAACTGGATGCAGCGCGGCCACCCGATCGAAGCCCAGGGCACCGGCGGCCGGCAAGTCTGCACCGCCAAGGACCAGGGCGAGATCTACGACCACCACGCGGTGGAATTCACCTACGACGACGGCGTGAAGCTGTTCAGTTATTGCCGGCAGATTTCCGGCTGCTGGGGCAGTTTCTCGGAACACGCCCACGGCACCAAAGGCTACGCCAGCATCCAGGGACACGGCAGCAGCGTGCTGGCGGTCGACGGTCGAGAGCCCGTCGTCTGGCAGCGCGGCCCGGACGGACACCAGGTGGAACACGACCATCTGTTCGCCGCTCTGATGGCCGGGAAGCCCTACAACGAGTGCGACGCGACGGTCGACAGCACGATGACGGCCATCATGGGCCGCATGGCGACCTATTCCGGCAAGCTCGTCACCTGGGACGCGGCCATCAACTCGCAGCTCGACCTGATGCCGAAGAGTTGGGCCTGGGACGCCGAACCGCCGGTCCAGCCGGACAAAGACGGTTACTACGCGTGCGCCATGCCCGGTTTGACGAAGGCGTGGTGAAGAGGAAGCGTCAAAGAGTACGCCCCCCCGGAGTGCAATCCGGGGGCGTTTGTTGAAGTGGAGAGTCGATCGCTTCTCTCAAGAAAACGCCCCCGCACTGCGTTGCGGGGGGGATCACCGTGGGCGTCGTCGGCGTAGCGTTGATCGTCAGGCCGCGCGGCGGCGGACACTCGGTTGGGCCGTGCGCTCGGGCAACCTCACGACGGTGGCGGTCGCCGCCCTCTTGGTGCCGCGTGCTTCGGCGGCCCAGGCCAGCAGGCATACGCCGCCCAGAGCCAGCAGGACGAAGACGGACGATTCGGGAACCGATTCGCCGTCGGTCGTCCATTGCCGGGAGGGGCCGCCGCG
>DATLAN010000504.1:0-14204 GCA_035527455.1 Thermoguttaceae bacterium | reverse complement strand
GGATCCGAGAACACCTTCAAGCGTGGATCGCGCATGCACACTGGGCGGTCGCCGAGGAGGTTTACGCTGCGTTGGCCGAGGCGCTGCCGCGACTCGAACGCCGTCAGGCCGAGTTGGCAGTCGTGGGATTTTGGGTCCAGCAGGTAACCGGCGAACATCAACGTCTGGCCGCGGCCGGATTCACGGTGCCCCGACAACTCGACCCGACCCTCGCCAAGGCATTGACGCGCTGTTACCAACTCCAAGCCGGACTCGACGCCGACAGCCCGGACTTGACACAAGTCCGCGGCGTCTGGAACGGGATCGTCGCCCACTACAAGTCGCTGGAGTACTACGACGTCGCGCAAGAGGCCGTCAACGTCAAAGCGGACGAGGCGGTCGCCGCGGCCGAGGAGTATGCCGCGTTCCAACTTGTCCACCTCCAGGACGAGCACGCGCGACGCGAGTTGGCGCGGCTGTTGCAGCAATACGGCGGGTCGGACCAGATCGCGTTGGGGCCGGAATTCCAAGTGGCCATCGCCGGCTGGAAGAAGTTCATCACGGATCGGCCGGACAGTACGCTCGTTCCCCAGGCAACCCAAGCGGTTTTCAACGTCGCCGGACTCTTCGAGCAACACACGGCGCACCTGGTGGCGGCCGAGGTCTACGCCGATATCGCCCAGTTTGCCGCCGGGATCGACGTGCTCTCGCAATCGCTTCCGGGTCGAGCCAGCACGGCCGAGCGGGCGGCCTTCGCCCGGGCCACCGCGTTGGACGCCCAGGCGCGGAAGATGCTCGCCAAGCAGATGGCTGATCGCAAGAGCGACGATCCGCCACCGGCGAAGCTCAGCGAAGAGTTCGCCGCGGCCATTGCGGCCTATCGCAGTTTCATCGCGGATCATCCGGAGAGTTCGCTGGTGAGCAATGCCACTTCGAAGATCATGGCCGTGGCCGGCGAATATGCCAAGATCGACGCGTGGGACGTGGCCGACGGAGTGTTTGCCGACCTGCTGGCGTCGGAACTCGACATCCGGCGGCCCGAGCGGCTGAAGTTCGCCCGGGGCGTGTGCCAACTGGGCCGCGCCATGCCGGGTCACGCCCGGGAGGTCCTTGCCACGCTGACCTCGACCGGGTTGCGAGGGCCGGGCATCGCGACCGATCCGGCCATGCTGGCGGGCATGTATCGCGCCGCGATGCCGGCGGGCGAAAGCAGAGGAAGCCGCTCGGGCGAAGACGCCGGTCCCTTCACTCCGCCGCCGCCGTCGCGGCAACCGGTCGCCGAGCCGGATCCCGCCCCGAGCCCTGTGGTGACCGGCGCGATCAATCTGGTAGAGAAGATTCCCGATCTCCAGGCGAATATCGACTCGCTGCAAACGGAGCAGATGAGAATTAGCGGCGGCACCTTCGCCCAACCCAGCGACGAGGCGAACCGCGACGTGCAGTTGCTGGCGATGATCAATCAGCAAGAGGCACAGCGTGCGTTGCAGGTGGCGCAAATGCGCGAGAACATCACCTTTTACCAGTCGGACGTGCAGCAGGACGGATCGCAAGCCGGCCAGGGTCAGCAGTTCTCCGTGCAAATGCCGCCGGCTCCCGTCATCTCGGAAGCCGAACTGGCCCGGCAGGAGAAAGCGATCGCCGCCGCCTACGACATCTTTCAGGCGATCCGCAAGGACCACGCCGAAACGCCCACCGCCGAGCAAGCCCGCGGCGAGATCCTGGTGATGGTGGGGCATTGGCGGGGATTGACCCAGTGGCAGCTTTCCGCCGAGTTGGCCCAGCGGTTCCTCGACGACAACCAGACGGATCGCGAGCGGCCCAAGCTCAGTCTGGAGGCCGCCCGCGACTGGCTGGCCTGGGCGACCAAACCGATCGAGCGCAAAGCGACCAGGCAGGAGATGCTCAAGAGGGTGTCGGACCGTTTCGACACGGCCCGGACGAAGCTGGCCGGCGTGGTGGCCGACTTCCCCAAGGAGAAGAGCTACCAACAGCAAGCCCAGTGGGACGTCGCCAAGAGCTTCCTCACGCAGGCCCGAGTGATCGCCGCCTTTAGTCCCACGCTGGCGCGCGGCCAATACGTCCGCACGGCGAGGGAACTCCGCCGGGTGGCCGAGGAGCACTGCGACCATCCGCAGATTTCCACGATTCCGCAGATGCTTTGGGAGATTGCTTTCGAGTTGGAGGGGCGCGGCTTCGACGACGAGGCGATCGTCGTCTGGAACGAGTTGACGATCCACGATCCGATGCACGGCCTTTCGCAGCAGGCGGCGATGAAGATCGCCCAGACGTATCACCAGAAGCTGAAGCGCCCGCTCCGCGCGGCCCAGGCGTATCAGGAGTTGAATTTCGTCCGGGGCGGCGACGATCAGAGTCTGCAAGACGCCATCTTCCAGATCGGTTCCGAGTTGAAGGGTCAGAAGCGGTACGTCGAGGCGCTGCACGTCCTGGAGACGTTCGTCGACAGCTTTCCGCGGCACGCCCAGGCCGGCCAGGCGCTGACCATGGTCGGCCAGATCCACCAGACCAACGAGGCCTGGGAAGACGCCATCGCGGCCTACCGCCGGGTGATCGACGAGTTCGAGAACGGGCAGTTCCGCCAGGATGCCAAATGGGCGATCGCCGAGTGTACGATCAATCTCAGCCAGTGGCGCGAGGCAACGGAGGCGTATCGAGAATACGTCGAGGCTTATGCCCAGGACGCCAAGGTGGCGGAGGCCAACCGGCGGATCGAGGTGCTCAAGGACCTGGCCCGATACCAGGGGCTGGTCGATCAGGAAGGCCAGCGGAAGGCGTTCGACGCCCAGTTCCAGATCGCCACCATCGTGCGCGACCAGTTGGCCAACCCGGTCAAGGCGATCATCGAGTTTCGCAAGGTGGTTGCGAATTGGCCGCAGAGCCACCTGGCCGACGACGCCCTGTACGCGGTCGGCACGGCGTACCTGACGCTGGACGAGACGGACAAGGCCCGCGAGGCCCTGCTCGAAGTGGCCGCGAAATATCCCGGCAGTCCGCTGGCCGACGACGCCTTGTACGTGGTCGGCAAGAGCCACGAGGACGAGGCCACCACGCTGGCCACCGTGACCCGGGAGACGACGCTGGCGCGGAACAAGGAGGTGGCCCAGCGGCGGGCCTACCAGTTGTCGCGGGATAATCTGTTCATCCAGCAAGAGGGCCGGTCGAAGAAGATCGCCGATCTGAAGGAGCAGGGCAAGGGGGAGTCGGCCGAGTTCGAAGAGGCGCTGAAGGCCGGCAACTTCGGCCAGTTCAACGACGCCAACGTGCGACTCTTCGCGCAGAAGGCCGAACAGGAAGTCGAATCGCTCACCGCGACCCAACTGGCCGACCGGCAGGACAAGATCAACGCGGCGCTGCGCAAGGCCGTCGAGGCGTACACTTCCGCCTCGAAGGTCGCCGGGGCCGACAAGGCCGACGAGTCCCTGCTGCAGATGGCCACGATCTACGACCAGCAGTTGAAGGATTCCGACGCCGCGATGGCCACCTGGCTGGAGATCGTCCGGCAGTTCAGCAGCGCTTCCGTGGCCGAGGACGCCAGTTGGCGAATTGCCCAACACTACGAACGCGAAGAGAAGTACGCCGAGGCGGTCAAGGCCTACGAAGCCTTCTTGCAGAGCTATCGCGGCGGCGAGAGGGCGGCACAGGCCCAGTTCGCCATCGCCGAGAACTACGAGCATCTGGGCGAGTGGGTCAAGGCCATGGACGCCTACACGAACTACGTCACCAATTACCCCAGCGGGCCGCTGGTCGCCAAGGCCAAGGATCAGATCGTCTGGATCAAGACCTACTGGCTCTAAGCCGCTTGCGGCTTCGCCGGCCCCGTATAGGACGATAGACTCACTAACGAAGATATGAGGAGACCCGATCATGCGGATCCAAAACACCCTGTGGCCGTTGACGCTCGGATTGGCATTGGCCACGTTCGCTTCGGCCGCGTTCGCCGACCCTCAGCCCGAGAAGGCCGAGCCGAAATCGGAAGCCCCGGCGGCCGAACCTGAAAAGCCCGCGGCCGAACCTGAAAAGCCCGCGGCCGAACCCGAAAAGCCCACGGCCGAAGATTTCTTCAGCAACGGCCGCGACGCGATGTTTCGCGGCCGGTACCAGGAGGCGATCAAGCTGCTCGACCAGGCCGTCGCGGCCGACCAGACCAAGACCAGCTACCGGCTGCACCTCGCCCGGGCGTACCGCTACGCCGGACAAGACGACGAGGCCGCCAAGCAGCTCGAAGAGATCATCAAGACGGCGCCCGACCACGTCGAGGCCGGCCAGACGCTGGGCGAGATCCACTCGGCCGCCAAACGCTACAAGGACGTGGTCCGCGTGTTGGAGCCGCTGCTGAAGTATCGCCACGACTACCCCACGTATCACATGCTGGCCGAGGCCCAGTACAACCTCGACGACCACGAGAACGCCCGCAAGTCGTACGAAGAGGCCGTCAAGCTCAACCCGCAAAGCGCCATGGACCATTACCAGCTCGGCAACATCTACCTGGCGGGCAACTTCTTCGCGCTGGCCGCCGAGTCGTATCAATCGGCCTTGCGTCTGGGGCTGGATAGCCCGGTGCTGCGTTACAAGCTCGGTACCGCGTTCTTCAACCTGCGGAACTACTTCGGGCGGATCAGCACGCAGACGGTCAAGTCGGGCAAGGCGGGCGAGATCAACGACCGCTGGTACCTGATCGAACCGGTGCCGGGCGGCAAGGACGTGTTCCGCTGTGCCCCGGAGACGTCGGCCGTTTATCAGGTGGCCAAGGCGGTGGCCGACGGCATCGAAGACCGCGCGGACATCCGCGTGCTCCAGGCGACGATCTACCTCAACGCCCGGCGCTACGCCCAGGCCTATGAGATGTTCACCGCGATCGGCGGCAACGTGCCCGACGAGGACAAGGCGTTGTTCCAGTACTATTACGCCCAGGCGGCGTTCGGCACCGGGCAGTTCGATCGGTACCTGGAGTTGTTGAAAGAAGCGATCAAGCTCGATTCCGCGGCCTACGAGGCCACGCTGGTCGACGCCTACGTCGAGGTCGCCGAGCAATACAACCAGTCCGGCGAGTTGGACAAATACATCGAGTTCCTCGCGGCGGCCGTATCCGAGAGCCCACAAACGGCCTCGCTGCACCTGAAACTGGGCAACGCCTACGAAGAGGCCCAGAAGTACCCGGAGGCGGTGGCCCAATGGCAGATGGTGCTGGATCTGGAGACCGACCATCCCCAGCGGATGAAGCTGCTGAATCTGATGGAGAAGTATCGCAGCGGAGTGCCGATCAACGTCGGGCCGAGCGAAACGCCCCCGATCGGCGAGGGCCAATAAAGCCGCGACCGGTGGTCGCGTCCCGCAAACCACCGCGACCGGCGGGGTGGCACGCCCTGAGGAACGAAGGGCGTGGAAAACCTGCCATACCACGCCCTTCGTTCCTCAGGGCGTGCCACCCTCGCCAAGAAGTGTACAAGTAATTCTTGCGCAAACCCTAAAGCCGCGACCCGCCGGTTACGACTTCAGAGTCCGTCGGGCTGAGCGGTCGCGGTGGCTGTCACGTCGTCCTGCCAGGCCGCGATTTCCGCGAGCATTTGCTCGACGCGCTGCGGGTGCTGCTCCGCCAGGTTGTTCTGCTCGCCGAGGTCTTCGGCCAGGTTGTACAACCCGACGCCTTGGGCACCCTTGCCTTGTCGGATCAATTTCCACGGCCCGTCTCGCATCGCGTTTCCGTTCCAGAAGAGCTTGCGGTCGCCCAGCGACTTGCCTTCGAAGAGGACCGGCGAGAGGTCGACGCCGTCGAGCCGGTGCCCTTCCGGCACCGACGCGCCGGCCAGGGCCAACATCGTGGGCATCAGGTCGATCCCGATGGCCAACTGGTCGCTGGTGCTGCCGGCTTGGATTCTGCCGGGCCACCAGGCCACGGCCGGCACGCGGTGTCCGCCTTCCCAATCGCTTCCCTTGAATTCCCGCAGCGGCCCGTTGCTCCCATTGGGAGTGGCCCCGTTGTCGGAGAAGAAGAAGACCAGCGTGTTGTCGGCCAGCCCCAGCCGCTCGAGGGCATCCACCACCTGCCCGACGCCTTTGTCCATTTCCTCCATCATCTGGCGATAGGCCCGTTTGGCGTCGCCTTCGCCGGACCGGTTGTCTTTGGGGCGACGTTGTGCCCGCGGTCCCCGCTCGGCCGGATCGTCGGGCCCTTGGTACGGACTGTGTACGGCCTCGTGCGCGACGTAGACGCAGAACGGCCGGTCCTTGTTCTCTTCGATGAATCGAACGGCGTGTTTGGTGATCAGGTGCGTCGAGTAGCCTTCTTCCTCGATCAGGTCGAGGCCTTCCCACCAATCGTACACACCCACGCGGTCGTAGTGAGAAATGTAGTCGATGTTGCCGCTGACGTACCCGCGGAAGCGATCGAACCCGTGATGGAGCGGATTGAACTCCTTGCTGTAACCCAGGTGCCACTTGCCGAAGACGGCGGTCGTGTAGCCGACTTGCCCGAGCCGTTCGGCGAAAGTGACTTCGCACGTTTGCAGTCCGCGGTGATGGGCGGCGACGTTCGGATCGGCGTTGATCACCATGGGGATGCCTGAGCGTTGCTGATACCGCCCGGTCAACAGTCCGGCCCGGGTCGGACTGCAAACGTTCCCGCTGGAATGGAAGTCGGTCAGTTTCATCCCTTCGGCGGCCAGCTTGTCCAGGTGCGGCGTGTCGATCCAGCCGTCGTAGGTGCTCGTGTCGCCGTAGCCGAGGTCATCGGCGAGGATGACGACGATATTGGGCTTCTCGGCGATTTGCCTTTCGGCGGCGAAAGATACCGCGAGCGAGCCCGGCAGGAACACGGCCATCACGGCCCAGAGCAAAGCGTTCGTGGAGATGCGAGTTCTTGCTTTCATGATCGTCCTCGGAGTTCATTACCGATGCTGGAATTCCCCAGTTTGCGAGAAAAACGCGGAGAAACCTCTTCTCGTGCGTGACCACTCGATTCTGAACAGCCGCCATCGCCTTGTCAAGGAATCGAGGTTTTCCGGGCTGAATTTCCGGAAACCATTGACATCCCTGAGCGTTTTAGCTATTCTGCGCATATACCTTCCGCCCGGGGTGTATGGCGACATGCTTGCCTGCAGTGGGACCCTTGGGCAACAGCCCTCTCTCAGGTTGGACGACCGGGGAGACTTGCCGATGCGTGAATTGTTTTGTGTCCTGACGGCACTCTCGATGTTCGTGCTCCTTGCGTTGACCGCTTCGGTGGCCAGCGCCCAGGACGGCTTCGGGCTCGATCCCGACGATCCGCGCGGAACCGGGTTCGATCGTCCGCGCGACGAGCGAGCGGAATCGGTCGTGGACAGCCTTTGGCGCATGGACGCGAATCGCAACGGACTGTTGGAGCCCGAGGAAATCAGCGACGAGGCCCAACCTTACGTCGACTTCTACGCTTCGCTGGCAGAGCTGGACATCTCGCGGCCGCTTGGGATCGAGGAATTGGAGGAGGCCGTCTACGCACACCACCAGGCCCGCGGCGGTCGTCCGACTTACGGTCCCGACGGCCTCGGCGCGGTGGGTCGCGATGCCGGCGAACCGCCGCCGAGCTTCGGGCCGGTGGACAACGTTCCGCCGATTCCCGGATTCGGGACAGGCGAAGACACGCCGGACAATTCCGTCAAGCTCGAGAAGGCCGATCTCGATCGGGCGGCCGAACGGTTGAGGCAATACGACACCAACCGCGACGGGTTCATGGATCGATCGGAAGCCCGCAGTGGCCAATGGTCCGACGACCCGTTCGCGTACGACCGCAACCGCGACGGCCGGCTCAATCAACGCGAACTGGCCGAGCGCTACGCCCAGCGGCGCATCGCCGAAGCCCAACACCAAGGTCATTCTTCCTCCGATTCGCGCGGCGGGCAAGCTTCCGGCCAAATGTCGGAGGAGGAACGGCGCCGCCGCGAGTACGAAGAGCAACGCCGCCGCGAGTACGAACAACGGCGCCGTCAGGAAGAAGAGGAGAGAAAACGCCGCGAAGTATACGGCGACCAGGGAACCTGGCGCCTGGTCGCGGACCTGCTGCAGCGCTACGACGCCAACCGCGACAACAACCTGGACCAAATCGAGTGGCGCAGCATGGGAACGACGGCCCCGATGAGCGATGCCAACGCCAGCGGAACGGTCGTCGATCGCGCCGAGCTGTACCTCTGGCTCAAGAAGCGGTCGGCCAATACGTCGGTCGATCTGCCCAAGGGCCTGCCGGAATGGTTCGGCCAGCGCGACCTCAACGGAGACGGCCAGGTCGCCATGGACGAGTTCGTCGACGACTGGACCGACGAGAAGGCGGAGGAGTTCGTGGGGTTCGATCTCAATCACGACGGGATCGTGATGCCCGACGAATGCCTCCTGGCGATGAACCAAACCGTCGGAAAACACTCCAGCCGCCAGCTCCAGGTCATTCCCGCCGGAAAGACGGTCTACTCGCAGATCGTGGTGAAGGACGACACGGTGATTGCGGACCTCGACGTGCAGATTTCGATCACGCACAGCTACGACGCGACTTTGGACGCGTACCTCATCGGCCCGGGAGGAGAGCGGGTTGAACTGTTCACGGCCGTGGGGGGAGAAGACGACCATTTCAGCAATACGATCTTCGACGACGAGGCGACGACACCTATTCGTAACGCCCGGCCGCCCTTCGCCGGGAGGTTCCAACCCGAGGCGGTTGAGAAGAAAGAACCCAGCCTGAGAACCTTCTACGGCAAGCGGATCACGGGGACCTGGACGCTGATGATTCGGGCGGAACGGAGCGACCGTGCCGGCTCGCTGCACGGCTGGTCGCTGATCCCCAAGCCGCTGGAAGAAGGCGCCACGTTACCGCCCGTAGAACCGATCGAGCCGCCGGCGGAGCCTGGCGATGAAGCGGGATCGCCGGGAACACCTCCCCGAGGCTTTGGCGGAGGTTACAGACCGCCCGACGACCGCTCTCGACCGCCTGACGACCGCTCTCAACCGCCCGATGACCGCCGCGGTCCGCCATTCGACCCTCGCGATCGTTACCAGCCGCCCGGCGATCGCCCCCAGTCGCCCGAAGGTCGTCCCCAGTCGCCCGGCAGCTTCCGCGGGCCTTCCCACAGCCACGACGGAAGGCCCGGATAACTTCATGGACTCCGACTGCTGCGAAGAGGATTACCAACGGGTCGTCGAGCAGCTTGGGCCGCCCCGTTTTCTGCCGGGCACCGGCGTGGAGATCGTTCGATCGGCCGTCCTGCGAAGGCCGCCGCAGCACGTATTGTTCGATTTCGACGGCACGTTGAGTCTGCTGCGCGAGGGTTGGCCGCAAGTGATGGTGCCGATGATGGTCGAGGTGCTCGAGGCCACCGGAACCGATCAGTCGCCGCGGGAGCTGCACGAGTCGGTCTTCGAGTTCGTCATGCGACTCAACGGCAAGCAGACGATCTACCAGATGATCCGCCTGGCCGAAGAGGTCCGTCGTCGCGGCGGCCGGCCGGAAGATCCGTTGGTCTACAAGCAGATCTACCACGATCGGCTGATGCAGCGGGTGAGCCGGCGGTGCGAGGCCATCGGCAACGGAAGCGTGCCGCCGGAGGAGATGCTTGTCCCTTGTTCCCGGGAAATTCTCGACGCCTTGCGAGCGCGGGGCGTGTCGTTGTATCTTGCCAGCGGGACCGACGAGCATTATGTTCGCGAAGAAGCCCGGCTGCTGGGACTCGACGAGTACTTCGGTCCGCACGTCTACGGAGCGCGGGACGACTACAAGAGCTTCTCCAAGGCGATGGTGATCGAACGCATCCTCGCCGAGAACGGGGTCGAGGGCGATTCGCTGCTGGGCTTCGGCGACGGGTACGTGGAGATCCAAAACATCAAGTCGGTCGGCGGCACCGCCGTGGCCGTGGCCAGCGACGAAGTCGGACGATCCGGCAGGCCGGACGCCTGGAAACGCGATCGGCTGATCGGCGTGGGGGCCGATCTGGTGATCGGCGACTATCGCGACTGGCGGGCGTTGCTGCGATACTTGTGGAACGAAACCGGGTGAAAACTCGTATAGTAGCCATCTCGCTCCGCGAGATGCAGCTCGAGAAGCTATGGATCCTCGGTGGCCACATCTCGCGGAGCGAGATGGCTACTATACGGGAGTTGAATACGAGCCCCAGAGGAAGACCCTATGCCCTTCGAGCAATTCGACCGCAGCCGCCTGCGGCTTCGCCCGCTCGGCCAACGGACCCACGACCTGGATCGCTCCTGTCTGATCTTCCCCGACGACCCCCGCGAGCCGTTCGAGCACGAGGCGCTGCCCGTCCTTGCCGCGCGCATAGCTGACGCCGCCGCGGCCGGGCGGACCGTGATGTTCTGCTGCGGGGCTCACGTGCTGCGCAAAGGCAACGGCCCGCTGCTGATCGACCTGATGGAGCGGGGCCTGTTGACGCACCTGGCCCTCAACGGCGCCGGCGCCATCCACGACTTCGAGATGGCCCTGGTCGGTGGCACTTCCGAGAGCGTGGCATGCTACGTCCGCACCGGTGAATTCGGCCTCTGGCAGGAAACCGGCCGGATCAACGACGCGGCCGTGGCCGGCTGCCGCGACCGTCTCGGGCTGGGCGAGGCCGTCGGGCGGATGATCCAAGACGAGGCATTCCCCTATCGAGAAACCAGCGTGCTGGCCGCCGGAGTCCGCTTGGGCGTGCCGGTCACCGTCCACGTGGGCATCGGGCTGGATATCATCCACGAGCATCCCAACTTCGACCCCGCCGCGACCGGAGCCGCGTCCTATACGGATTTCCTCATCTTCACCCAGAGCCTGACCCGGCTCGAAGGCGGCGTCTTTCTCAACGTCGGCACCGCCGTGACGGGACCCGAGGTCTATCTCAAAGCGCTCACCATGGCCCGAAACGTCGCCCTGCAAGAGGGCCGGCAGATCAACCATTTCACCACCGCCGTCTTCGATCTTGTGCCCCTGGGCGAAAAGTTGCAGGCCGAAGCGCCCAAGACGGACCCGCGCTACTACTTCCGCCCTTACAAGACCGTGCTCGTGCGGACCGTGGCCGACGGGGGCGAAAGCTACTACGTCCAAGGCGACCATCGGTTGACCGTGCCCGCCCTGTACGACCTGATCGTCGCGAGGGCCCGCTGATGAGTCCGTCGCGAAACTGCAAACGGCGAGTGGAAAATGGGGACTGGCTCCGAGCCGCAAATGGTGTGAAAGTCGCGGAAAAGCGCTGCCGGCTCGGTGCCTGTCCCCTTTTTCCACGGGGTTCAAGAATCACCGCCCGAAAACGGGGATAGGCACCGTCGGCCGCCCGAAATAGCACTGAAAACCCGCACCTCGACGGAGGCAGTCCCCGTTTTCGGGCTAACGTACTTACAGTTTGAGAAATGAAGATTCTCCGCCACATGCCGCCCGAGCGACTGATCGAACTGATCGAAAAGTTCCCGCAGTTGCGGATCGCGGTAATCGGCGATTTTTTCCTGGACAAATACCTCGACGTCGATCCGGCCTTGGCCGAAATCAGCGTCGAAACCGGCAGGACGGCCCATCAGGTCACCGCGATTCGCCACACGCCGGGCGCGGCCGGAACGGTCGTCTGCAATCTGGCGGCGTTGCGGGCCGGGAGCGTGCACGCCCTCGGACTGACCGGCGACGACGGCCAGGCGTACGAGCTGCGCAACGATCTGGCCGCGCTGGGCTGCAACACGGATCACCTCCACTGCGACGCCCGGCGCCTGACGCCCACCTATCTGAAGCCCCGCGACACGAACGATCCGACCTTGGCCGGCGAACACGAGCGGTACGATACGAAGAATCGCACGCCGACCCCCGAGGCGCTTCAACAGCGGATCATCGCCTCGCTGGACGAGCTGTTACCCCGGGTCGACGCGGTCATCATTGCCGACCAGGTAGAAGAGGCCGATTGCGGCGCGATTACCGCCGCGGTGCGCGACGTCCTGGCCGACCGGGCGCGGCGGAATCCCCGCGTGGTCTTCTGGGCCGACAGCCGCCGCCGCATCCGGCAGTTCCGCCACGTGATCATCAAGCCGAACCAGTTCGAAGCCGTCGGAAAGGCCGACCCGCTGCCGGGCGACGAGGTACAGCCGGCCGAGTTGGAGAACGCCGTGCGGCGGCTGCGGGCGGAGACTTCGGCGCCGGTCTGCGTCACCCGGGGCGCCGCCGGCATGGTGGTCAGCGATCCGGAGATGACCGTCGTGCCGGGCATGCGACTGGACGGCCCGATCGATCCAACCGGCGCCGGCGACGCGGCCACCTCCGGCGCGGTGCTGGCACTGGCCGCCGGGGCGGAACTTCCCGAGGCCGCCTTGATCGGCAATCTGGTCGCGTCGATCACGGTCGAACAACTGGCCACCACCGGCACGGCACGGCCGGAGGAACTGCCACGACGGCTGGCGTTGTGGCAAGCCGGGCAGGAATGACTCCTGCCGCAAACCGCTTGCACTGGACCGTCATGGCCGTGATAATGAAGTTACACGTTTTTCCGGGGTCATTTTGCCGCAGAAAATGGGGGACGTCATGCGGGCGTTGCTCTTCACCACGGTCGTTTTTCTGACGGTCCTAAGCGCATTCGGGCGCGAGTGGACGGACAGCACGGGCACGTACAAGGTGGAGGCCGAGTACGTCGGCGTGGAGAACGGCAAGGTCGTTCTCGCCAAGGACGGCAAACAGGTCTCCGTGCCGCTGGAGCGATTGTGCCGGGAAGATCAAGAGTACGTGCAACAGCGGTTGCAGGCCGAATCCGGCGCCCCGGCCACATCCCCGCCCGACCCGCCGCCCGATCCCTTGCCCGGTTCCCCGGCCGTGGAAACGAGCAGGCAGAAGGCGCAGGAACTCTACGACCAGGTCGTGGACGCGTATCTGCACAGCCGCTGGGACGAGATAGCCGAGGCGGAGAAGGCCATCGGCCGAAGGACCTCGTTGCTCTCCTCCGAGCAGCGTGAGGACTTGCGGTACATTCGCATGGCGATGGCGAAAATCCGGCCCCGGTGGTGGGAATTCGCCAAGAGCCCCACGGGAGCGAGCTTCCAGGCCGAGGTCTGGAACCTTTCCATTCCCGTCCTGTTCGAACCGTCGGACAAAGGAGGGTTCAATTTCCAGATCAGCGGCGGCCGGGTGCTGATCACCGTATCGTGGAATCCGGCCAACATCGAAAGCACCGAGCCGGCGACCGACAAGAAGCTGGCCGTACATGGCTGCACGCTGGGAGACGAAACGGAGCTGGCCATCTGGCGGACGCTGACCCAAAGTCGTATGCTCGGCTCGATGACCCCCGCCGGCGTGATCGAGACCTTCAGCCAGAACAGCCCGAAGAGAATGCCGTTCGAGTTTTTTCAGGAATTCCGCGCGAAGCTGGAGATCTTGAAGAATTGCAGTCCCGGCGCTCGACGGATGGAGATGGTTTGCATCATGGCGGGCTTCACAAACCCCCAGAGCGACACCCCCGACGCTCGCACCCGCCAGGCGTTGGGCCACATGTTCCTGGCCACGTGGCTGGAGGATCCGTCGAAGTGGCCCAGCGTGCAGTTGCCCCGGGCGATGCCTGCCGACGACCATCTCCTTCGCACGCTGGCCATGGCGGTGAAGACGAAGATCAACGCGACGAGCACGTGGACGGTGGCCGAGGACCGGGCCCTGCGCGAGGCGGCCGAGCGGTTCTGCCGGGCCAACGGCCAGGAGGTCCTCGAAAGCGGCAAGGTCACGCTGCCCAACGGCAAGACCTTCGTCTTCGTCCCCGCCGCCGACGAGCCCTTCCGCGCCGACCGCGACGCCTGGCTGAAGGAACGGCTGGGGTCAGAGCTTGAACAATGAATAAGCCCTGCGGGGTGAGCGAGAATCGCTAGGATTCGGACATGGCCAGACCGTTGCGGATCGAGTTTTGCGGAGCGCTCTACCACGTGATGTCGCGAGGGAACGAGCAACGCCCCAATTCGTGGCGCGTCGGCGGTTCGGGTATCCGGCCAAGGCGGTTGCGGAATCCTTGGGCTACGCCGACGCCGGCGGCGTAACGCACGCCATTCGTCGCATCGAGTCCGCCGACGACACCGGCCCGGTCGAGATCGTCCCGCCCGATGGCAAGGACGTGCCATTCCTGACCTACGTCTACGCCAACGGCGTGGAGGTCACCCACGGCGGCGAAGGCGGGGCGGGCGTGATCTTCCGCGGCACCGAGGGCAAGATCTGGGTCGATCGCGGCAAGCTGGAGACCGAGCCGGCGAGCATCATGCAA
>DATLAN010000503.1:0-27464 GCA_035527455.1 Thermoguttaceae bacterium | reverse complement strand
AGAGGCCAGGTCGGCCACCGACTTCGAATCGCCTCGCATCGAGGGGCACGGGGAGGACCTCGTGGACATCCTCGATACAGGTTCCCGGCCGTGGCAGGACCGTGGCGGGTACTCCGAGCAGGATCTGCAGGTGTTCCGCCAAGCCCTCGAGCGTGAGAAGCCGGATTGTCAGGCCCTGTTGCGGCTGATGCTCTACAGCGGCCCGAAGCGGTTTGACGAGAAGGCCGAGGTCCTTGCTGCGATGGGCTTCAAAAAGAAGGCCACCGGCTGGCGCGATACCTGGAGACGAAACCGCGGGCGGATCGCCGATTACATCCACGCCCGGCGAGAAAAGACCTGAAGTTTTCTGCGACGCTTTCCGCCGCGGCGCTGAATACCCCTGTAGACGGCCGAAAGCGCCTCTGGGACCCCCGGGTCGAGAGGCACGCGGAATCAGCGAAATCCGAGCCGAACAGGTTCGTGGGCCGGCGCAGGCAAAGGAGTCAGGATGACCTGCCTCGACGATGAAACCATGGAAGCCCTGGTGACGGGCTTCTTGGACGAACCGGCCAGGGCGGAGGCCGTCGCGCACGTGCGGCAGTGTCCAGCCTGCCGGGAGACGCTTCAACAGACCCTGACCGTTTACCGTGCCCTCGACCGTGTCTTCGCTGAAGAAACCCGGGAGGATTGCCCCAGCGGCGCGGAACTTGCCCGGTACGAGGCGGGAGAACTTGACGTCCCTGAAGGGCAGCGCATCGAAGCGCACCTGAAGACCTGTGTCCGCTGTGCAGCGGACCTGCATGAACTGCAAAAAACCGCGCCGGCATCCCCGGTGGCCGAACAGCCGGGACCCGACGACCGCCGGTTCGCCGTTGCGACGGAGGCCATTCCGGTTGTCTGCGCAGCCGCGGCGGACGAGCCGTCGATCGCGGCATGGGCCGAGGAATCGGTTCAAATGGTCTACAAGTTCCCAGAAGCCGTCAGCCTACCGTGTTTTGTCCCCCAGGCGCAGCAACAACGGCGCCTGGCCGCTGGGACGGGCAAGGGTCTTCGGCGGCAGGACCTCGACACCCGCGACTCGCCTCTGCAGGTCGAACTGGTCCAGTTTGGCGACGAAGTGCGGTTGACCGTCGGGGCCGGCGAAGAAGGGAGCCAATACGCCGACAGCATCGTCAGGCTGGTCCTTGCCGAAGGTGAGGAGGTGCGTCTGACGCGCCTCATCCCGCTCAGAAACGGCCGGGGAAGTTGCGTGCTGAGCCCCGAAGAGGTTCTCGCTTGTACGCCGGAACGGCGGGCTTTGGTCGCCTCGGTCGAGGTCCTTGATGCCCAGCGCATGCTCCGAGCGGCCGGAAAGGCCGCGGTGGTCGAGGCCCTCGTCGGGCTGCTTGCACACGCCGACCCATCGGTCCGCCGCTCGGCCGTCGACCTATTGGCCGAAAGCGGGGCCACCGGCCGCCTCGACGCCATTGCGGCCCTCAAAACCGACCCGGACGAGACCGTCCGGTCCGCCGCCTCGCGGGCCTGGAGGCGGCTGTCCGGCCCTGGGAGTTGAAGCCAGAGCAAGTACCCGTCGGCCCGTCGGCTCGCCGCGCGTGCGGCGCCGGGTCCAAGCACGCTTGACAAGCGCCCGGAGCCGAACTCCCCCTCTGGCCAGCCTCCATAGGCCGGCCTCTTGAGCGCGTCGCTACACGCCACCCCTGTCCGCTTCAGATTCGGCCCGCTGTTTCCCCGGACAGAACCTCTGGGAAATCTCCGCCAAGAGAAAACAAAAAACCTGCGACATCAAGGGCCGGCCGCTGAATACCTCATTGGAAGCGAGCCAGCGAATCGTGAACTAAAGGAGCCGTTCGATGACAGAGATTCCGAAGCATCCCCACCTCGTCAAGCGCCAGCAACAGCGGGGCTTGAAGAACGAAGTCCTGCAGTTCATTGTGCACTTCGGCGACATTGAATGCGGCGCCGGCGCCATATGGTACATCGTACGCGAGAAATCGCTGCCCAGCTATCTTCAGGGCACCAAGATCGCGGAGAGGGCAAAACGGTGGGTCGTGATGGCCCTGAAGCGAGAGGGACATGGGGAGATCCTAACGACCGCCTATGCGAGAAGGGGTGCTAGCCGGCACGTTCGGCACAAGAGTTGGCAGCCCAGCCAAGAACGCCGTAGAATCAGGCTCGGGAGTAACCGGGCTTAGGTCCTGCCTGACGGAAGGCTATCTGTGGTGAACGACCAGGCCAGGACGCCCAGTGGGACGCCCACCGTTTCTTGGCTGATTCGTAAAGCCGACTTCTGCCTTACGTTGTGGGACAGGGCGACCGGTTTGAAAGACCGTTCTTGCTCTAAACATTCCGGACTGAACTGAAGCTCTTCCGAACACGAGAGCATTATTGAGCCCTGCCGAGCCAAAGGAACGGGCGATGCCTCACGCACGGAATTCTCGGCCACAATAGCCGGATTCCGGCCGTCCGGCGTGGGCAGGTGTTCCATTGTGAATGCAGGGCTCAATAGTTCCTTTCCAGGCGCCTGGGGCTGTTAACCGGAAGGGCGCAGGTTCGAGTCCTGCCCGGGGAGCCAGACAAACGGGAGCGAACTCCCGAGGTCGCTCCGGTTAACAGAGAGCCCCGAGGTGAGAGCCTCGGTTTTTTCGCGTTTCTGGTCCAGATTTCTGGGGTTTTGGGGTAGCCCGCGCTCTCTGTTTCGAAGAGTGGTGCGCTCGGGCGCCCGGGAGTGTTTCTCGAACTTGCCGAACCTCTCAGACTCTCCCCGTCCCCCGGCCAAAGTGGTTTACAGCAGAATCGCGTCCGGGGTCCCAGACGTAACCCTCTTCGAAACGTAGAGCGCAGAGTGGCTGACAGGTGATGGCGTACGGGGTAATCTGCGCGCCGCAAATGCGCTGCGCGCGGGACGCTCCGGTTTAGAGTCCGGGAAGTGCTGGTCGCTGACAACGCTGCGGGAGAAGCTGATCAAGATAGGCGCGAAGGTTGTTTCGCACGCGAGATACGTCATCTTCCAGATGGCGGAAGTGGCCGTGCCAAGTAAGCTGTTTCGCGAGATTCTCCGGCGGATTCACCGCCTTCGAGAACCGGCGCCTGGATGAGCGGAACGGACGTCGAAAGCATGGCGATCAAGCGATGCCGACGGGGACAATGCGTCGTGGCCACGGAAAAGAGCTTGTCTTCGACCTCCGACTTCATCGTTGGCGCGGTTGGAAGCCTACTGCCCGATGCCCAGACCCCATATTCAGTTTGCCCAGCACGCCGCATCGGATACAATCACCGTAGAAGCCCTGCGATGGTCGCGGGGGGAGAGGCTATCCAGGACGCCAAAGGCGCTGCGAAGCGAAATATCAGACAAGAACCTATGTCGGTTTGGGAGAGGACCTATGACCACCTGCCAATCTACGTGCCTTTCGTTGGCGATCTGCTTCGCCATCATCCTTACCGGATCGACAGCGAGATGCCTGGCTCCTGAGAAGCAGTTCACACACCCCGGCATACTGCACACTCGGGAAGAACTGGGCTTTGTCAAGGCCAAGGTCGCCGAGGGCAAAGAGCCGTGGAAATCGGCGTGGAAGGAACTTCGCAGCCACTCCATTTCGCGCCTCGACTGGAAACCCAATCCGGTTGCGAACGTCGTCCGAGGCGTGCGCAACAAGCCTGACATCGGCGGCACGAACCTGATGCGGGACGGCGCTGCGGCCTACGCGCACGCGATCCAGTGGACCGTCACTGGCGAGAAGGCCCATGCAAACAAGGCCATCGAAATCCTGAACGCCTATGCGACCTCGCTGAAGTCCGTCGGCGGTCACGATGCCAAGTTGCTGATCGGCATGGCGGGCATTAGTTTTGCCAACGCCGCGGAGATTCTCCGTCACACCCAAGCAGGCTGGGGCGACCGCGATCAGAAGCAGTTCGAGCGCCTGCTCAGAGAGGTGTTCTACAGCGGCATCAAGGACTTCTACCCGACGGCAAACGGCAACTGGGACGCCTCCATGATTCAAACCATGATGGCCATGGGCGTGTTTCTGGACGATCGAAAGATGTTCCAGCGGGCCGTGGACTACTACATGCGTGGCGAGGGCAACGGGGCGATCCGCAAGTACTTCAACGACTTCGGCGAATGCCAGGAGAGCGGTCGAGACCAGGCACACACGCAGATGGGGCTGGGATACCTGGGTTGTGCGGCCGAGATCGGCTGGAAACAAGGCGTGGACCTGTATGGAGCATACGACAACCGACTTGCCCTGGGGTTTGAGTACACTGCAAAGTACAACCTGGGCCACGACGTGCCGTACGCGCCCTATCGCAGTCACAAAGGCAGGTACAACTACCGGGCAATATCGGCCAAGTCACGCGGGCGTTTCAGCACCATCTACGAGAGAGTCCACCACCATTACCACGACCGCATGGGGCTGAAGATGCCCTTCGTCGCCCAGGTCATCAAGAAGACACGTCCGGAGCGATGGCGTTCCTCCCACGCCTCCTGGGGTACGTTGATGTACGCGGAACAGCCCGCTGCAAAGGGGCGGGCAAACCCAGCCAAGGCGGGACGAGTGAACACAAGAGCCCCGGAGTAGCAGGGGTTCAGCTGAAAAAGCCAGGTCATCCGCATATCGACTGTAGGTCCATCCGCTCCGCGCAGCTACGTCAGCCAGTGCATGATCCATTGGCCTGGTAACGAGATTCGCGAGGTGGGGAAGCACTGCTCGCTGACGACGTTGCGGGAGAAGCTCATCAAGATTGGAGCGAAGGTCGTCACGCACGCCCGGTACGTAATCTTCCAGATGGCAGAAGTGGCCGTCCCCAAGCGACTGTTCCGGGTGATTCTGGAGTGGATACGGCGGCTGGCGATCCTCCGCCCACGAGTGCCAGTGCCGGAATGACGGAAGCGCGCGAAGACACGGCAAGATCGCGCGGGGGCGACGGAGACGGTGTTCCCGCACCTGCACCAAACGCCCCGATGCAGGGCATTTCGGGGAACACTACGGGCCGACGGGGGACAATGCCCCCTTGCCGGGACCGGGAAAGAGCTTGTTGGTGACCGGAATGGCGGTACAACCATTAAAAAGGCCCGCGACGGTCGTCGGCCGGAGGCCATCTGGGGAATCCCGGTTTAGAATCATTGCAAAGGCCCACCACGGTCGTGGGCAGAAGTCCAAATAGGAAATTCCAGCTCAAACAGGAGTCAGGCCATGTATCGAATCGCACTCTTCACGACGGTCCTCGTCGTTGTCCTCTCCGTCGCCCTTTCATCGGTCCAGGCGGCGCAGCCGAGCGTTGAGATCTCCCACGTCGCGGACGACCCGCGGATCGCGTTTGCTGCTGTGGATATCACAGCCGCGCTGACCGAGAGAGGCTACACGGTGGTCAAGGCCGACGGGGACGTGCGGATCGTGTTCACGATCTTCGCCCAGGGCATGGGGCCGCAGTCGTTCCGCATTCACAAGGAAGGCGGGCGGATCATCCGCGTGGTGGGCGGCGATTCGCTGGGGGCGATGTACGGCGGGCTCGAGATCGCCGAGGCGATCCGGCTCGGCGGGGGGCTCGACGCCGTAATCGACAAGGCGCGAAAGCCGTACATCTTCAGGCGAGGGCTCAAGTTCAACATCCCCTTTGACGCCCGCGGGCCGAGCTACGACGACACGGGCACGTGCGCCCAGAAGAACATCCCCGTCATGTGGGAGTGGGCCTTCTGGAAGGAGTTCCTCGATACGCTGGCCCGCAACCGCTACAACGTGCTGACGCTCTGGACCACCCACCCGTACCCGGGCCTGGTGAAGCTCGACAAGTACCCGGGCGTGAACTACGACAACGTCTGCGTGCTGAAGGACGGCGTGACGCCCAGGAGCGACAGGCACTTCGGCAAGAGGAACATCGACATCTTCGACCCCGCCGTCGTGAAGGTCGTCAAGACGATCTCGCTGGACGACAAGATCGCGTTCTGGACGCGCGTATTCAACCACGCCGAGGACCGCGGCATCGAGATCCACATCTTCCACTGGAACATCTACACGTTCGGGGCAGACGGCAAACACGGCATCAACGACATGCCCGACAACCCCAAGACCATCGCCTACATGCGGTACTGTATCGGCGAGTTCCTCAAGACCTACCCGCAGGTCGACGGCATCGGCGTGACGGCGGGCGAGCACGTCAATCGCAGCCGCCTGAAGGGCACGAGCATCGAGAAGTGGCTGTGGCAGACATACGGCCAGGGCGTGATGGACGCCAAGGCCGCCAATCCGGGCCGCAAGCTGCGCTTCATCTTCCGCCAGCACCAGGCGAATCTCGGCAAGATCGCAGCGGCGTTCACGGACTTCGACGGGCCCTTCAATACGGGCCACAAGTACGCCCGGGCCAGGCTCTACTCGACCACGACCTCGCCGTATCTCGATCGCGAGTACCGCCGCCTGCTCGAGGAGCACAAGGTTCCGTGCTGGCTTAACCTCCGCAACGACGACCTGTTCGTCCTGCGCTGGGGCGACGCCGACTACGTCCGCGAGTTCCTCCACAACGCCCCCCGCGACGTGATGCGCTACGAAGCGGGCTTCTACATGGGGCCCGACGGCTTCGTCCAGGGCCGCGAGTTCGTCAGCAAACTCCCCGCGATCTCGGGCGAGTTGGAGATCGAGAAGCACTGGTACCGCTTCATGCTCTGGGGCCGTCTGGGCTATGACCTGACGTTGACGCGCGAGTACTTCGAGAAGCGCCTGCAGAGGCGATTCGGCTCGCTCGACCCGGCGGTGATGTACGACACGTGGGCGGCGGCCTCCCAGATCGTGCCCCAGGTCAACCGGTTCTTCTTCCGCGTCAACGATTTCCAGTTCTCGCCCGAGGGCTGCATTCACGCCGGCGGGTTCCTGGACATCGAGCACTTCTTCCGCTACGGCCCCCTGCCCGGGTCGGGCATTCTCTCGCTTCAGGAGTACGCCTCGGCTGTCGTCAAGGGCGAATCCTTCGACGGCATGACACCGATGGAAGTCGCCGACAAACTTGACGCCCTGGCAGCGAAGACGCTCTCTGGCGTCAAGGCCCTTCGGAATCTCACCCGCGCGAGTCTTGAACTGACCGCAACGCTGGACGACATGGAATCGATGGCCCACCTCGGTCGCTACTACGCCGACAAGATCCGCGGGGCCGCCGCTGTCGCGGTCGTCCGGGCCGATCCGAAGCGCACAGACTTCCACGCCAAGGCGGTCAAGCACTTCACCGACGCGATAGACGAATGGAAAGCCTACGCCGACTCGGCCAGCCCGCGATACCGCTCGCAACTGTTCTCGCGAACGCATTACCTCGACTGGGCCAAGATCCTCAACGACGTAAAGGCCGAGCGCGACCGGATACGCAAGAGCGCGAAGTAGCCTTCCCCCATCAGAGGGAGCCGTCGCATCCGTGGTTCCTTGCGATTGCGTATCTGGACACCGAGGCGGACATTCAGGGCCTGCGCGTATACGAGAGTGACGCGGGTTCGGGGAACAGTCTGACTGAAGACTATCCTGCCTTTGCGAGCATTTCTGATAATCTACGACGGAGTTCCTTCTTTGGGAGTCCGTTCCAAGGTGTAGGGTCTCTGCCGGTGAGAATCCGGGTTAACAGCAGAATCGCGTCTGGGGTCCCAGACGTAACCCTCTTCGAAAGGTAGAGCGCAGACGTGGCTGACAGGTGATGGCGTACGGGGTAATTTGCGCGCTGCAAATGCGCTGCGCGCGGGGGGCGCCAGTTTGGGACCCGGGGCGGCGTTGCGGGTGCTCGAAACGGTGCAGGGATGGTGGCGAGAACGGTCGAGAGAGCCCGAGAAGGCGGAGGCGACAGGGGCGGTCTGCGCGGATCGGCAATGAGTGCCTCCACACGGGCCGCTTTGGCCCAGATCATGGCCCGGAAGCGACCGAACCATCTCGCTGTCGAGCAGAAAAGGCTCATGCTTACCTCGCGGTCCGTGGTAGAATTGCCGGGAAGGCCGACGACGGTCGTCGGCCGGAGGCTATCCAGGAAATCCCGGTTAAGAGACTTGCCTCGGACCGCAGACAAGCATTCGCCGCTGGAGGTTTCCGGCGACGCCATGCCAGTCTCCTCGGCAAACTCAAATCGCAAGCCTCTCGCCCGGCCCTGCGTTCTTGACAAACCGACCATGTCGCAGACAATCAACCACCGTACGTGACGCTTGCTCAGCGCTTCGGGAGACCCGAGGCGCAAAGGCGAAGGAAGACCATGAACACACAGCCGCGCAGCAACTCCCTGTCCGGAACCGCCACGCACGTTCTCTTCGGCCTGACGGTCGCCATGGCCACGGTGGCCTTCGCCGGGAGGCCGTCGCCCGCAAACGAGAAGGAGCGATCCGTGAGCCACGTCGTGGGCATGCCGATGGAAAAGCCAACAGGTCGCCCGGTCAGCGCGGCCACCGCCAGGCTCTACGACCGATGGGGCCCGCTGGGGGACTACGGCAACGAGTTCTATACCACCTTCAAGTACTCTCGAATTGGCGGCATCGGCAAAGCCCCGGACGTGTCGCGACGCGATCCCAGCAAGGTCATCCGCGTCGGCAAGACGTATTACGTCTGGTACACCCGACGCAAGACGGCCCATGCCCCGGTCGGGTTGCAGAACTACACCGACGACACGCCCGACGACGTGCCGGCCTGGGACTGGGACATGGCGGATATCTACTACGCCACGTCCCGAGACGGCTTCAACTGGACCGAACAGGGCGTCGCCGTCGCCAGGAATAAGGGCGGAGACTACGCCGACCGCTCGCTCTCGACGCCGGACATTCTGTGCGTCAACAAGAAGTGCTACCTTTACTACCAGGCATTCACCGGACGGTTCAGCCGCGAGAAAGGGGATCGGTGTGACGTGACCATGGCTTGGGCGGATTCCCCGGACGGCCCGTGGACCAAGATGAACCGGCCCATCGTCGAACTGGGCGGGGCCTCGGAATGGGACGGCGGCTGCATTCACGATCCGTACCCCCTCGTGTACAAGGGGCAGATCTGGTTGTACTACAAGTCCGACGTGCCGCTCGTGCAGAAGCCGGACCCCTCGGCCAAGGCCGGCGGCAAGTCACGCAAACTCCGGCCCCTGAGACGCATGCACGGTGTCGCGATGGCCGATCGGCCAGAGGGGCCGTTCGTCAAGTCGCCCTTGAATCCCGTGGCCAACTCGGGGCACGAGACCTGCCTGTTCCCGTACAGGGAAGGCATGGTCTCGCTCATCATCAAGGATGGTCCCGAGAAGAACACGGTGCAGTACGCGCCGGACGGGGTGAACTTCGAGATGAAGGCAACGGTGGTTCAACCGCCGGTTGCCGCCGGCCCGTTCTGCCCCGACGCGTTTGCCGGCAACGGCGACGGGCGTGGCATCTGTTGGGGACTCAGCCACATCGTGGGATTCGGCCCCGGGTTCCTGCTGAGGTTTGACTGCAACCTGCACAGGGACGTTAACCGCTCGGTTCTATCGCGAGGGACGATCCAGGCGGACGAGGCCAGCCACTTTCAGCCGCGAACGACCTTGCCGCAAGGCCTGCGGCAGCGGTTCATGCAAGAGGGCGCCTCATCGCGCGAAGAAACAGTGAATACGCGACTTCACTCCGGAACCGGCGGGAAGTAACGGGCAACTCGTGCCTGCACTCCTGGAGGACGATCCCCCATGCGAAGAGCATTGACGGCTGGCGCGATAGCGACGGTCTTGTGTGGGGCGGCGTGGGCACAGGACGAGGCTGCCGTGCAACTGGCCGAGCCCTGGAACGCTCCTTACACCGGCCGGCACGCCACGGGCGACCACGTCGTCGGGCTCTGGAGCTTCGATGCGGGCGCGGAACTGGCGGACGCCTCCGGCAACGGGCACGACCTGACGCTCAATGGCGCCAAGATCGTGGACAACGGCCGATTCGGCGGTTGTCTGGAGTCGTGGCGCGGGTGGCCCGACAGGGACGCCGCCCATCAAGCGCGGGCCAAGGCCGCGCCCGAACTGACGCCCAAGGGTGCCTTCACGGTCGAGATGTGGATCAAGCCCAAACCTGAGATCGAGGGGTACCCGGACAGTTTCCTGCTCGACAACCGCTACGTGGATGAGTCGGGCATGCAACTCATCCTCGGCGGCGACACCGGCGCGGGACGGCGGCTGCGCATGCTGTTGGGCACCGCGGGCGAGCACCCGACCTGGAGTTCCGACCAGCACGTCTTCAAGCCGGGCGTCTGGTATCACGTCGCTTTCACTTACGACGGCAGAGGATCCGGCCGCTTCTACGTCAACGGCGCCGCCGAGGGCGGCGAAGACCGGCCCGAGTACGGAGCGGTCGCGGCCGGAGCCAAGAACCTGACCATCGGCGACCGCGTGGGCAGTCTCTACCACGGTTTCCCCGGCTACATCGATCAGGTCCGCATCTGCAAGGGCATGCTGGAGTTCCAACGTGCAGCCTTCGAGGCCGTCTCCCTGCGCCGGGTGTTCGTGCGCATGGAGAAGGAGGTCGCCGTCAGGTTCGCACTCATCAACAGGCAGCGCAAAGTCATGCGCGGCGCGAAGGCCACGTTCCTGCTCGGAGGCGTGCCTCAGGCCGATCGGCTCGTGCCCGATCTGGGACCGGGCGAGCAGTACGTCATCGACTTGGACATCGACACGAGCCTTCGCCCGGACACCTACCGGCTGACCGCGACCATCGACATTCCGGGCGAGAACCCCTACCGCAACACCCAGGAGTCCCAGATAACCATCGTCCCTCGGCAGATCCCGCACACCATGCCGGTGGTCATGTGGGGCGGCGGGCTGGGCCAGATCGACTGGCTGACCGAACTGGGTTTCACCCACTGCATCGCCACCTGGGTGGACTTCAACAGGATATGGGAGGCGGGCAGGCCCACCGAACCCACGGCCGCCAAGGACATGAAGAAGGCCGTCGCCGCGCTCGACGATGCCCTGGCCCACGGCATCGGCGTAGTCTCGGGCCTCTCGCCGGGCCGGTGGGCGCAGAAAAAACAGGAACTGCGCCGCATCGGGGCCGACGGCAAGCACGTGGGCGAGGACATCTGTGGTCTCTTCCCCGGGCTGCCGAAGTTCTGCTACAACGTCGGCGCCTCCGTCTCGGCCGCCTACGGCGACCACCCCGCGGTGCAATGCGCCATGGTACACACCGAGGTGCGAGGGGCCAGCCGCCCGTGCTACCACGACCACGATCGCAAGGCCCTCAAGGCCGCTACGGGGCTGGACGACATCCCCGAGGGAGTCAAGACACAACGTGGCACGCGCTATCAGGACATCCCGGGCTTTCCGGCCAACCGCGTCATCCCCGACAACTACCCGCTGTACGTCTACTACAAGTGGTTCTGGAAAGAGGGCGATGGCTGGAACGCCATGCACACTGCCCTGCATAACGGGCTCAAGTCGGGCGGCCATGACGACCTGTGGACCTTCCACGATCCGGCCGTGCGCGTCGCCAGCGTCTACGGCAACGGCGGCGACGTGGATTACCTGTCACACTGGACCTACTCGTACCCCGACCCGATCCGCATCGGCCTCTGTGCCGACGAACTCTTTTGCATGGCGCGCGGGGCCACGCGCGGCGACCAACAGGTCATGAAAATGACCCAGGCCATCTGGTACCGCAGCCAGACCGCACCCCAGCCGGGCGAGAAAGCAAGCACCCAGACCAGCGACTTTGCCGACCGAGACGTACGCCCGTCAGGTACGGGCCTAGTGGACGCCTCGGGGCGCTACCGGGCCGCGTGGGAGCGCCAGATCCCCGACGCGCGCTTCATCACCATCGCGCCGATGCATCTGCGCGAGGCGCTGTGGTGCAAGATGGCACGCCCCATCCAAGGCATCATGTACCACGGCTGGGGGTCGCTGGTGCCGCTTGACAGCAAGCATCGGTCGTACCGCCACACCAACTCGGAGACCAAGTGGGAACTCAAACGCCTGGTCGAAACGGTGGTCCGGCCGCTCGGCCCGACATTGATGCAGATACCGGACCGCAAGGCGGACGTGGCCTTCCTGGAGAGTCTCGCGTCGCAGATGTTCGCGCGGCGTGGCACGTATGGCTGGAACGGCGGCTGGGAGGGTGACGCCTACCTCATCCTGCAATATGCAGGGCTCCAGCCGCGCGTCGTTTACGAGGAGACGGTCCAGCAGGAGGGCCTGGATGACTTCAAGGTCCTCGTCATGCCCGCCTGCGACGTGCTTCCCCAATCCGTAGTATCGGCCGTCCAAGCCTTCCAGAACGCCGGGGGCATCATCGTGGGTGACGAGAACCTGTGCCCGGCCGTCAAATCCGATATCCTGCTGCCCGCGCACGTCCGCCCGCGCGAGGCCGACCGGGCGCGCACCATGAACATCGCGGCCGCGGCCAACCTGCGCGCGAAACTCGATACGGCCTATCGGCGCTACGCGGAAAGCTCGACACCGAACGTCATCACCCGCGTGCGCAGCTACGGCTCGACCGACTACCTGTTCGCGGTCAACGACCGGCGCGAGTTCGGAGACTACGTCGGCCACCACAAACTCGTCATGGAGAACGGGCTGCCCACCGATGCGGAACTCCGCATCCGCCGGCCCCGCGCGCACGTGTATAACCTGGTGTCCCACCGCGAGGTGACTGCCCGCGCCGGCGAGGGCGTCATCACGATCCCCGAGAGATTCGGGCCCTGCGAGGGCCGGGTGTTCATGATCACCGACCAGGCCATCGACGAGGTGCGGATCAGCGCGCCCAGGGCCGCCGCTCCCGGCGATAACGCCGCTGTTAAGGTGACCATCGTCGGCGATAACGGCGGGCCCATGGACGCCATCGTGCCGGTGAAGATCGATTTGATTGACCCATCCGGCAAAGCCGCCGAGTTCAGCGGTTACTACGGCGCCAAGGACGGCGCGGTCGAGGTCACCGCGACCATCGCGCCCAACGACGTGCCCGGGCTGTGGCGCATCCACGTCCAGGAACTCGCCTCGGGCCTGACCGCCGACGCCTACATGCGCGTCTCCGGCAGCAACTGACGACCAACCTGGCGGGGAAACGGAATTAGAAGAGTCCCATGCGTCGAACGGATGAGGTGTGGCATGGCAGATCCAACCGAGTCGAAAACTGACCCCCTCCCCGTGGTGCGGACCATGCCTGCCTGGTGACCATCGTCGCGTCTCGGCCCTCCCTCACACGGCGTCCTCGTAGTGACCCCCTCACACGCCCTTGCCTCGGGGGAGGGGTGGGGGTAGGATGCAGATCTCCAGCCCGGAAACACCTCGCCATGGTCGTCCATGGCCCGGACGTAACTGGTTCGGTGATGGAGGTCCAGTCCCACGTGAATCATGGCTGTTCTCCTTCCTGTAAAGGGGTTCTTTCTGACAACCCCACTTTACCAAGACAACAGCCTACGTCATGCGATTAGGATGCGAATCAGCGATGGTTCCTTCCATGGCGCCCCGCATAGGGATCGGGAAGGGGTCCCAATGGCTCGCAAGTCGCGCGTTCTCGTAGTCGCTGTCTCACTGGGCGTACTCTCTGCTGCGCTCGGGGTGTTTCTCGTCTGGCTTGCCACGGAGGGCCTGATGACAGACAGACTGCGACACGCGCTGCGCGAGGCCCGCTCCGGGAGGGCCTTCATGGCGTCGGAGGCCTTAAGAGGCACCCCCCTGGCTGCAACCCGCACCGTCACTAAGGAACGAATCCCGGGCGTCTCAATCAAGGAAAGGGCGCATCAGCCATGCTTAGAGCCTTGACAGCGTCTTTCGTTGCCGGTCTGTTGGTTTCGCAGTTGCCGGCCGCCGGGAGGCCGGCCTCGGACGACGGAATCGCCGAGCCTTACGTGCCGCCCAGGGAGCATTCGGAGTATGTCAACAAGCTCGCCCCGAATCTTGCTGCCACCATCTACGCCGATCCGGCGCAGCTCGCCCAGTGGCAGGATGACAGGTTTGGCGTGTTCATGCACTGGGACCCCTCGTGCCAGATGACCGGGGCCGTCAGTTGGAGCCGCATGGGGCGGCGCCCCCATCATCCCTCGGACGGAACCGTAAAGCGAGGGATCCCGGCCAAGACCTACGACAACCTCTACAAGACGTTCAATCCGGTGAAGTTCGACGCCGACGCCGTCATCCGGATGGTCAAGGACGCGGGCGCCCGGTACTTCGTCTTCACCGCCAAACACCACCAGGGCTTCTGTATGTTTGACTCGGCGGTGACCGACTACGACATCATGAGTTCGCCGTTCAAGCGGGACATCTGCAAGGAACTCGCCGACGCGTGCCACCGGCACAAGATCAAGCTGTTCTGGTACTATTCCCAGCCGGACTGGCACGAGCCGCGGTATGCGGCGCCGATCGACAGCCCTCAGTTGGCACAGTACCGGACCAAGTACCTCCACCCCCAGCTCCTCGAACTCTATACCAAATACGGACGCGTCGACGGCATCTGGTGGGACGGGCTTGGGAAGCACCCGGACCTGTGGGACACGGCGGGGCTTCTGCACAAGCTCCGGAAGATCCAGCCGCACTTGATCTCCAACCATCGCTGTGCCCCCCGCCATTGGCGTTTTGGCGATTTCGACGGCCCGGAAGGCCACATCGGCCGATTCCAGATCAACCGTCCCTGGGAAACGTGTACCAAGATCGGGGGGGGCTGGGGCTACTCTGGCGACAGCAGACCACATACGCTTGCCAGTGCCATCGGCCTCCTGGTCCGGTGCGCGGGGAACGGGGGTAATCTGTTGCTCAACACCGGGCCGGCCCCCGACGGAACGATCAATCCGCGGCACGTCGAACGATATCTCCAGATGGGGGCATGGCTCAAGCAATACGGCGAGAGCATCTACGCCACGCGAGGCGGGCCCTACATGCCCGGGCCCTGGGGTTGCGCTACCCGCAGCAGGCGGGGCAAGACGGTCTACCTTCACGTATTGGGCGTCTGGAACGGTGTCCTGACGCTTCCCGACCTGCCCGCCAAGGCGATCTCCTCGCGCGTCTTGACCGGTGGCCGGGCCACCGTCACGCAGAAAGATGGCAGATTGACCGTCGTGTTGGGCAATGACAACAAGAACAGCCGCCCCGCCAGCGTGACCCACGAATTCGACACGATTGTCGCACTGGAACTCGATAAGCCCGCGATGGAGATTCCTGTGGTCCGCAGCGTTGGTGAGAGCCACACGATTGGAGCCGTCGCGTCGGCAAGTAGTCAGGGAAGCGATTCGACCCCCGCTTCGGCCGTCATCGCATCGGACGCCACCGAGTTCCATGAGGGAGCCTACATTCGTTCCGTATGGTCACCCAGTCGGAAGGATCAGGCCCCCTGGCTGCAAATCGAGTTCAGGACCGCCAAGCCCGTCAGCCAGATCCAGATCCAAGAGGGGCGATACGGGGCCGACAGCACGGTTGGCGCGTTCACCATCGCCCTTCGCGTTGACGGCAAGTGGCAGACCGTCCACGCGGGCAGCGGCATCGGGAATACCTTCGGTCTGGTGCTCGAGAAGCCATCTCTGGCCGAAGCGATGCGCATTGCCTTTGCCGGATCGCGACAGAAGATCAACATCAACATGGTTAATGCTTACTAGTCCCCACGAGGCCTCGCGCAAGAGGGCCATAGGAGCGACGGTGAATGGAAAAGCAACAATGGCATCGCATGCTCGCGTCTGTCGCGGTCGTTCTTTCTGCTTCCTCGCTCTCTGCCAAGATCGACAAGGCCACGATAGCTGAGCGCGGCGTCAAGGGAGGGCTGTTGGTTCATCTGGGCTGTGGCGACGGCAAGCTGACGGCAGAATTGGGCAGGTCTGAGGGATTCCTCGTCTGCGGCCTGGAGCGCTCGCAGGCGAAGGTCGACGCTGCCCGCAAGAACGTGCAAGGCCTTGGGCTATACGGCAAAAGGGTCTCGATCAGCCGCTGGGAAGGCGAACGCCTCCCGTTCGTTGACAGCCTGGTCAACCTGCTCGTGGTGGAAGAGGGGGCTGAGCCGGCACGCGCGGAGATCCTGCGCGTGCTCGCCCCGAAAGGAGTCGCGTACATCAAGAGCGGCGGCAAGGTGGAGAGGATCGTCAAGCCGCGGCCAAGCGCGATGGACGAGTGGACGCATTATCTGCATGGGCCAGACAACAACGCGGTGTCGAGTGACCGTCTGGTGGGGCCCCCGAACCGGCTGCGGTGGTCGGCTGAGCCCGTCTGGCCGCGCAGCCATGAGTACAGCCCGAGTCTCTCCTCCCTGGTCTCGGGAGACGGCAAGATCTTCTACCTCCATGATGACGGGATACGGGGGATCCTGGACGAACGGCTGCCCGAACGCTGGTTCGTCTATGCCCGGGACGCATACAACGGGCTGTTGCTATGGCGCGTGCCGCTCCCGAACTGGGGCCCCGCCGCGTGGAAGCACTCCCGGCACTGGCATACCCCGCTCACGCTGCCCCGGCGCCTGGTCATCTCCGGCAAGAGAGTGTACGTCACGTTGGGTTACCGTGCGCCGGTCAGCGTACTGGACGCCGATACGGGAGCTACGCTCAGAACGTTCGAGAATACGGCAGACACCGATGAGATCCTGTGTGTCGGCTCCACGCTCATCGTGCGACGGCGCGAGACGATCCCGAACTACGCTGCGGGCGCCGAGGCCTGGAACGTCCATGTCCGGGCGAAAGCGGGGAAGAAGGCCCCCAAAGGCCTGACACGGCTGCCGGACGTCGAGAACAAGCCGCAGAGCATCATGGCGATCGACACAGGCACCGGGCAACTCCGGTGGCGGGTGGACTGTGGGAAGATGATGACCCTGTCCCTTGCTGCCACCGCCGAGTACGTGTGCTACCATGATTTCGATCAGGTCGTGTGCCTTCGTTTCCGCGACGGCAAGGAGTTGTGGCGCGCGGCAAGTGCGAGTTGGCCGGACCTGATCGGCACCTCCGGCACGCTCCTGCTGCACAATGGCGCCGTCTACTTCGCGGGGACCGGAGGGCTGCAGGCGTGGGACGCTGCGACGGGCGCCGAGCTCTGGCAGGGCCCACGGATCGCACGGACCACGATCCGCCACCCGCCTGATATGTTCATCGCCGACGGGCTGCTGTGGGGCGGGCTGACCCCCGACATGCCCACCGGCCGGATCCCGCACGAGGAGGCGCCGGAGATCGCGCCGGCCATGCGCGGCAAGCTCGTCCAGGGCCTAGACCCGAAGACCGGCAAGGTGGCGCGGGAATGGCCGATCGCCGCCCTGATCAGCCCCGGCCATCACGTCCGATGTTACCGGGCGAAGGCGACGGACCGGTATCTGATGTGGCCCAAGCGTGGTATCGAGTTTGTGGACATTGTCAACGGCAAGGACCATCAACGGTGTAACTGGGTGCGGGGCGAATGCAGTTACGGGTTGCTGCCGGCGAACGGCCTGATCTACGCGCCGCCGCACCCTTGCCAGTGCAGCCTGGGTGTCGTCCTTACGGGTTTCAATGCCCTGGCCTCTGCCCCTGGGGCCCTGACGCCCGCGGCAGCAGGTCGGCTGCTGCGCGGACCGGCGTATGGCGAGAGAGCAACTGCACTTGTCGACACTGGACCGGACTGGCCCATGTACCGGCGCGACGGCGCACGCAGCGGCCGGACGACTGCGTCCGTCCCCACGCAACTGAAGACGCGCTGGACTCGGTCGCTCGGCGGGAAGCTGACGCCGCCGGTTATCGCGACGGGCCAGGTGTATGTGGCCTCGCCGGAGACACACGTCCTGCACGCGCTGGATAGCGTTACCGGCGAGGCCCGGTGGCAGTTCACGGCCGGGGCGCGGATCGACTCTCCGCCGACTGTGCACCGGGGGTTTGTGGTGTTCGGCTGCCGCGACGGTCGCGTCTACTGCCTGCGCGCTGAGGACGGGGCCTTGGTCTGGCGGTTCAGTGCCGGCCCTCAAGAACGGCGGATCGTTGCCATGGGGCAGTTGGAGTCGCCTTGGGCGGTCTCCGGCAGCGTGCTCGTGGAAAAGGGGGCGGCCTATTTTGCCGCCGGCCGTTCCAGCTTCCTCGACGGCGGCGTATACCTGTACGGGCTCGCGGTACCCACCGGCGAGGTCCTGTACGAGCACCGGTTCCAGGGGCCGGCGCCGGATACCGCCAACACGCCAGGGCCCACCTATCACATGGAAGGCACCAAGGCGGACTTGCTCAGCACGGATGGCAAGTCGATTCTCATGCTGTTCCAGCGTTTCGACATGGAACTGAACAAACTGCCCACGCCGCCGGGAGACGGGGCGGGCAACCGCAGGATTACCCGACGCCTCGCACCGCGCAACGGGTTCCTGGACACGACTTGGTTCGACCGCACTTCCTGGACGTACGGTGAACGCTGGCTGGGACGGCATTTCAGGAGCGGCACCCCGGCTTCCGGCCAGATTCTCGTGTTTGACGACAGCACCACCTACACGCTGCAGGTCTTCTCCAAGCAGTACTTCATGAGCCCAAGCTTCACCCCGGGCGCCGGATACCTCCTCCGCGCGGACCCGTACGGAGACGCGGCCAAGGGACAGGGACGGGGAAAACCCAAGTGGGCTGTGCGCATCCCGGTCCGGGCTCGGGGGATGGTCCTGGCCGGAGATACCCTCTTCCTGGCCGGTGCCCCGGACACGGTGGCAGAGGAAGACCCGTACGCGGCACTCGAAGGCAGGAAGGGGGCGGTGCTGTGGGCCGTCTCGGCGCAGAACGGCAGGAAGCTGGCGGAAGAACCTCTGGGCGCCCCGACAGTCCCCGACGGCATGGCCGCCGCGCGCGGCAGACTGTTCCTGTGTACCATCGATGGCGAAGTGCTGTGCCTAGGCGAGCAGGAGTGATAGAGAACCGGCTCGGGATTGCGAGCATCCAGCGTCCAACTGCAGACATCGAACGAGAGCCAGATGGAAGGAGTACAGTGACCAAGCAGGCTACTTCCTGGCGCCCCGGACCCAGAATGGTTGGGCAACAGGGAAGTCAACGAGCATAGCGCCAGGCCTGATCGACCAGCTCATCAAGGAACGCCCGGCCGACCCACCCCCTCCCCCCTCCCACGCCCTTGCCTCGGGGGAGGGGTGGGGGTAGGATGCGAATTGCTGACTGATTCCCTTATCGCTCCTGGCACAGAGATCGGGAACGTGTCAGTTCAGCCATCGTCTCACGTACAATCGGTATGTGCGATGCACGACGGTCGCAGTGGCACGCCTGTACTCAAGACGTTGGTCTATGCCAGGCCGGCTGTTCGAACATAGAATAGATAGGGCATGCCAGTGGCCCCGATGGGCCTCGTCGAGGAGAGCCGCACGATGCACACAGCGACAGCAGCGCTAACCGTACTGAGGACCATGGCGCTTCTCGCACTCTGCCTGGGTTCCCCGGCACGTGCGGAGGAGCCATCTCAGTCGGGGAATCCGGCCAAGCCGTTCCAGGCCGGTGCGGCGTCAGCAAACATCACACCGCCGCTGGGGCAACGGATCATTGGGGGGTGGAGTCCCATTGCCGCCACGCACGTTCACGATGAACTGCACGCGCGGTGCCTGGTGCTTGACGACGGCAAGATGCGCGTGGCCATGGTCGTGTGTGACAATGTCGGCATCCCTCGTGAGGTCTTCGATCAGGCGCGGCAGTGGCTCGGCAAGGAGACCGACATTCCGCCGCGTCACGTGCTGATGTGCTCGACACACACGCACTCGGCCACCACCGCTCGAGGCACCGCGCCTCTTGGCGGTGACACGCTGTTCGAGTACCAGCGCATCCTCGCCCGGTGCATCGCCGACGGGGTCCGCCGGGCAGTGAACAACCTCGAACCGGCCAGGATCGGCTGGGGCGCGGCGAGTGCCCCAGAGCACGTCAACAACCGCCGTTGGTTCATGAAGCCCGGACCCGAACTGGCCAACCCCTTCGGCGGCACGGACAAGGTTCGCATGAACCCGCCGCGCTGCCACAAGAACCTGATCAAACCGGCGGGGCCAACCGACCCCGACGTGCCCTTCATCTCGGTCAGGGCGAGAAGCGGCCGACCCATTGCGCTGCTCGCGAACTACTCGCTGCACTACGTCGGCGGCGTGAAGCGCGGCGACGTGTCGGCCGACTACTTCGGCATCTTCGCCGACCGCGTCCAGCAGCTTCTCGAAGCCGACAGGCAAGATCCCCCGTTCGTCGGCATCATGACCAACGGAACGAGCGGCGACATCAACAACATCAACTTCACCGCCAAGACGCCGGGCCGGAAGCCCTACGAGCAGATGACGCGTGTCGCCCACGACGTTGCCGCAAGGGTCATCGAGGCGGAGAAGAAGGTGACCTACCACGACTGGGCCCCGCTGGGCGTTCGCATGGAGGACCTCACACTCAAGACCCGCAAGCCAGGCCCCGAACTGCAGGAGTGGGCTCACGCTGTGCAAGCGCGCGGCGAGGATGCCAAGCCGCGCCACCGTCGGGAAGAGATATACGCCCGCCGGACGATCGCAATGAGCACATCACCCGAGGAGGTCGTGGTCCCGCTTCAAGCCGTCCGCATCGGCGAGGTAGGCATCGTTGCCATGCCCTTCGAGGTCTTCGCGGAGATCGGCCTCGAAGTCAAACGACGCACGCCGTTCAGCCAGTCATTCACGATCTCGTTTGGAAACGGCTCCTATGGATACCTTCCGACGCCCGAGCAACACAAACTGGGCGGCTACGAGACCTGGCTGGGAACCAGCCGCGTCGAACTGGAGGCGTCGCGGAAGATCACCGACCAGCTGCTCGCCATGCTGGCCGTGCTGAAGGGGAACTAGTGCTCGCTTCTCAATCCAATGCCGGGACGCCGTCCCGGCCTACGTTCTGGCATGGGAGCCGTAGGGTGGGTGCTTGCACCCACGCGGCCCCGGCATTCGCACGCCCGCCACCCTCACACGCCCTTGCCTCGGGGGAGGGGTGACCGTCGCCGCCTGTGCCAGAGAGGCTGGGTGCGTTCAGTCACATGGGGTTGGCCTGCTGTTAGGGGCGTGCTCGCGCTCTCCCGCGTGTAACGGCATTGTGTGGGCGCGTGAGGGGGTCAGCCAAGCGGAGGACATGGCGGCTCATCTCTGGTTCCAATCAGACGAGACCAATCACGGGCCATTGCCGCAGGCATTCACGGGGGTTCCCGCGTCAACGCCGTATCGCATCGGTGGAGCCCCGCGCTGGTGGGCGCCGATGTCCGGCGCTGCTCCGGTGTACCCGGTACTGAAATTGGGCAATGGCTCGCCTGCGCCCCCGCCGGGACTGGTCGGGGCGAGTTGGAACCGGCCGGTCTTGGTCGCAGAATTGAAGCCGGCGCCGGCGGCGTAGACCGGTTCGCCACGGATACCGTGCGCCTCCTGGCCGGCAGGGATCCGGCCGCTGTAAAGGTCGTAGTCGAAGTCGTTGTCGATGTTCTGCTTTGCCTCGCTGGCGCTGCGGTTTTCTGGGCTGAGTACGTGGAGAATGTTGTTCCGGGAAACGGTGTGTTTGACGATGCGATTACCGCCGAGACCGCCCGTCGGGAGCCATTTGTCCGACCGGAACAGGGTGTTGTGGAAGATGTATTGGTGGCCGGTCATCCAGTGCTCCCCGCCGGCGAAGCCCATTTTCAGGAAGTATCCGCCGTGGTACTGCGGTTTCCATTGGCTGCGGGCGCAGACGTTTCGCCAGACGTAAAGCGGGCCGATCGACGTTGCCGCGTTGCCGATCATCACCGCCGACTGCGTGATGTAGTTGCCCCAGACGCGGACGTTGCGGTTGCCGCCTTCCACTTCCAGCCCGTCGTCCCAGCAGTGGCTGACGAGGTTGCCGTAGATGTCCGAGTCGTGGCCGGGCGACCCCCGAAAACTCCCGTTGCTGCCACCGCCAATGACGTCGTTGTACATGTGTTCGAGGTCCGAGGTGCACTCGTTGTAGCGGATCACGTGGTTGCCCGCGGTGTTGAATAACGAGATGCACTGTGGCCCTCTCGTGTGCGTCGGATGGATCGGCTCGTACCAGGTGCTGCCGTCCCAAGTAGGGTGATGCAGCCTGCAGCGCTGAACGATCAATCGTCTCAACTGGCTGTTCCGCGAGAGGATGGCGGAGTCCATATTGAATCCGAATCCCCTTTCGGGATCGAGACGGCCCCAGTCGGAGACGTCGCAATCCTCAATGACGATGTCGTGGCCGCCCTCGATGCGGATGGCGCCGACGGGCGATCGGCGGGTGTTTCTTTCCGCCGAGCCTGCACCCTTGAGCGTGAATCCTCGAACAATCACGTAGGCGGCGTCGATCGTCATGCACGCGTCGTGCCGGTGGCGAACATCGATGGTCCCCCCCCGACCGTCGTAAACCCGCCAGGCGTCCGGCGTGCCCGACTCGGTGATCGCCAGCGGCGTGTCGCGGCTGGCCACCTGGACCGTTCCGCCGATGGGGAACTCCTCGCTCCAAGTCGTTGCCGTCAGCCTGGTGCGTTCCTGCGTACCGGTGAGCGTCAACTCGATCTCATACGTGGTGCCGGGCTTGAGGTGGACGATGCTGCCGCGGTAGTCGGTCAGGTCTTCATCGGTTTTGGGAATGGGATTGTGCCGCATCGGCAGCCCGTCGCACCACGTGTCTGCGCCCTGTTGCCGAAAGCGAACCTCAACTTCCTTGTCCGCGGTGCCGCCCTCAGGCGACCAATAAAGCCCCAGGCAGTGAAACGTGGGTATGGCACGCGCGACTTCAGGCCGGCCGTCGGCGTCGACCTCAGCGTCATCGGCGCCTGCGCCGTGGCTGCAAAGCAAAACCGCGGCCGCGGTAATTAGTAGTCGGCCCTTGAAAAGAAATCGTGTCATTGAGGATTTCCCATTGGAGTTTATCCCGGTTGCGCCGCCGGGCGTTTGATGCCTCGTCCCGGGCCGCCTGGGCATCCGTGCTGTCGGCGGGCTCATGGCCCTTGTCGTTTCCAATATACCACATTTGGGGGGGAAGTCGTTCTCAAGATCCTCTTCCAGTTCTTCGGCCCACGGGCCGTCGCCGCGCCATGCTCTTGGCGCCGGCCTATTGTCTCGCACAGGCTGATACGGGGCAATCACCTCCTCCTCGGGAAGCACCCGCTCAGTCATTCTCCGTTTCGGTCTCCGACCGACTGAGCCGCGAAAAGAGGTGCCTCGGGGGAGGGGTGGGGGTAGGATGAGCGGAACAGACCCCAGGCGTTCGGGAGGCGAGCCAGCGGGCCACCTGTGACCATCGTCGCCTCCTGGCCATCCCTCACACGGTGCCCTCACACGCCCTTGCCTCGGGGGAGGGGTGGGGGTAGGATGCGCGGGTAATTTGCGCGCTGAAAATGCGCTGCGCGCGGGGGGCCCAGTTTGGGGGTTCGGGGCGGCGCTGCGGTCGCCCGAACCGGTGCCAGGATGATGGTGAGTAGATTCGAGACAGTTCCGGAGGGCGGAGGCGAGGGGGATTGTCTGTGCGGATCGGCAATGGCCCCCTTTCCGCAGGCTGCTTTGGGCGGAATCATGACGTGGAGGTGGTGGGATTACCTCGTCGTCGAGCAGAAGAAGCGTTTGCCGACCTCGCGATCGGTGGTAGAATCATCAGAAAGGCTGACGGAGGTCGTCGGCCGGGGCCTATCCAGGAAATCCCGGCTAAGAGCTGGGAACAGGCGGTTAAGGTGTCCCTGAAAGAGGGCGTCACCCAACTCGCCCCGGTTGCTGTCGGTCGCGATCTCACAGCTACGCCACACGATGCCTATGTGACTCACAAGCCCACCCCCGGTTGGCAAACCCCGCAAGGCATGGGCAGTCCTGTCTACGGTCCAGCCTATGGACGCGTGCCTTCGCAGGCCAAGACATAGCCAGAGGATACGATGAGAAGACCGCTGATTCTGATGTCGGCGCTGATGGTCGCAAGTGTGTGCCGCGCTGCGGTGCCGGCCGCCGATTTCTACCTGTCCCCAAGAGGTTCCGATGAGTGGTCTGGGACCTTGTCCGTTCCTAACGCGCAGGGAACTGACGGTCCGTTCGCGTCGTTGGAGCGCGCGCGGGATGCGGTTCGGGTGTTGAAGAAGAAAAAGTCGACGGACATTGTCGTATGGGTCCGCGAGGGAACCTACCGCCTGGAGAAGACGGTGGTGTTCGGCCTGGAGCATTCAGGCAAGGGCGATTCGACCGTCACCTATGCCGCCTATCCCGGTGAGACGCCTGTGTTCAGTTCGGGGCGGGAAATCAAGGGCTGGAAAAAGGTGTCCGGCAAGCTTCCAGGTCTGCCTGAGGAAGCTCTGGGGAAACTATGGGTCGCGAATGTCTCTGGCCGGTTCTTTACCCTCTACGATGCCGAGGGCATGCTGCCACGCGCGCAGTCGGAGCGTTTTGTTCCCCTAAGTGGGGGGAGCAAGAATGAACTCCATTTTCCCAAGGGACGCCTGAAAAACTGGCCGAATGTGGAAGATGTGGACATTTTGGTTCGTCCCACCCGTGCTTGGATGATGAATGTGTTGCCCCTGGTCTCCGTTGATGAAGACGCCGGGATTGCCCGCACGGCACTCCCTGCAACCTATGCGATGCGCAACTACGGTTGTTGGGTTGAAAATGTGCTGGAGGAACTCGACCAACCGGGTGAATGGGTGCTCAATACCAAGGAGGGCAAGGTTTATCTCTGGCCACGGGGCAAGTCGCCGGTCATGGCTCCTCAGTTGATAGAGTTTATCAGAGTCGAAGGTGAAATAGACAAGCAAGGGCCAGAAGATATTCCAGTCCGCAACCTTTGCTTCCGTGGCCTGACCTTCAAGCATGGTGAACGGTATACCCTAACCCAAGACGATGCCGGCTTGCAGCACGACTGGGACATGCTCGACAAGGGCAATGCCCTCGTTCGTCTGCGCGGTACCGAGAACTGCGTTGTTGAACAGTGTCATTTTCTTCACAGCGGCAGCGGCGCGATCCGCGTGGATCTGCATGGTATCCAAAACAAACTCTCTAGCAACCGTATCGAACACATGGGCGGGGGCGGCATTTTGCTTTGCGGTTACGGTCCCGGCACTAAGGACGTGAACAAAAAGAACCTCGTCTACAACAACCATGTTCATCATGTCGGGGAAATCTATTGGCATTCACCCGGGATCTACGTCTGCCAGAGCGGGGACAACCGTGTGGCGAACAATCTGATCCACCATACGAACTATACGGCGCTGATCGTTTCCGGTATCGTTACCCGCTTTTTCGTGCAACAGGATAAGCGTGAATCGGTTCGCACGATCCGATGGCATGAGATCGGAAAACTCCCGGCAAATCCGACGCTGGACGATGTCCGCCCCTACCTGCACACGCGTAACAATCTCGTTGAACTCAACGAGATTCACCATGCGATGCAAATCCTGGGGGATGGCAATGGGATCTACATTCGCGGTGCCGGCCCAGGCAATGTGATTCGCCGCAACTCTGTCCACCATTTAGTCGCCAAAACCAATGCGCAGGGCGCTATCCGGACGGACGGCGGACAGATGGATACCCTCGTCGCCGAGAACCTGATCTACAAATGCAGGTCGCAGGGCATGACCTTGAAATTGAACAACCGCTTTGAAAACAACATTATCGCCGACGTCATCGCACCGCGCGGCACCTACCTGAAGATCGTCGAAGGTCCCATGAACGGTGCGAGCAATAAGCGGAACATATTCTATTCATCATCGCCAGACTGCACCTTCATCTCTGAACCGGGAGCCGGAAGAGGAAAAGTCGGCGAGGATCGCAGAGGTCGGGTCGCTGCGCGCATGAAGGACATCGAGTCCGACCATAACATCTACTATTGCAAAGCGGATCGCAGCCGCAGTGACAATGTACTGAAAAAACTGCAAAGCGACGGCGTCGACGCCAACAGCCGGGCCGTAGACCCGATGTTCGTCGATCCGGCAAATGGCGACTTCAGGTTCAAGCCGGGATCTCCCGCCCTGGAAATGGGCATTGTTCCGATCGACCTGTCCAAGGTCGGTTTGCGCCCAACACGACAATAGAGGAGACTGCAAATGAAGTGCTTACGCGCATTGAGTGCTGCAAGCCTATTGGCGGGAGCGACACTTGCTGCCGAGGCTGCCATGGTCAGCATTGGGAATCCGAACCAAGCGGGTCGCATGCGCGTGACTGTTGCCGGGCAGTCTGTGGAGAACTCGCTTCACGTACGTGAGAGAACGAAAAACATAGAACTGCCCTCACATCTCCGGGAATCACTTTCCGTTCTGGGAACGGTGACGATCGCTGCACCAGGGATGCAAACACTCACGTTAGAGGTGGCTTCTGATTTTGCTGGATCAGCCCCCGTATACGAGGCGTGAAGCTTCTACCCGTAGCCGGTGAGAAATGATGGAAACTGTGGGGCTGGAATGCAGGCAACAGTTTAGGATTGAATAACAGAAGGGGCGGTATCCACCATGCAAACACAACGTGTGTACTTGCGGGCAGAGTGGATGGCTATTCTTTGTTTAATAATGCTGGTTGTCTTCGCGGTAGCGGATGAAAGCTTCGCTTTGGACATCTGCGTGTCCGTAGACGGTGGTGCCCAGGCTGATGGCAGCCTGACGAAACCCTATGGATCTCTTCCTGATGCGGTGGAGGCGGTGAGGGCCTTACGCAAAGCGGGCAATAAGGAACCGGTGGTGATCAAGCTACGCGAGGGGCGCCATCAATTGAACCAAACCTTGGTCCTGGGCCTTGAAGACGGTTCTCCTGCGACGTCAGATGATGTGGCGTTCGAACAGTACGGTGCCGGTGACACGACGGGTCCGGCTTTTTTGACCTTCGCCGCCTATCCGGGCGAGCATCCGGTTGTGAGTGGGGGCGTGCCGGTTACCGGTTGGAAACGATTGGAATCCGCGCCTGCTGAATTGCCTGCTAAGGCCGTTGGTAAGGTCTGGGTGGCTGACATGCCCGCAGGTATGGACGGGTTCTATACGCTCTATGACAGCCGTGGTCGCCTGAATCGCGCCCGGAATGCTGGATTTGCCTACGCCAGGCCCGGTAATGCACGGACACTACACTTTCCGAAAGGGGCCTTGAAGAATTGGGATAATCTGGAAGACGTTGAAATCCAGGTAAGGCCAAGTCGAGCCTGGGTGATCAATATGCTTCCGCTTGCCTCCGTCGATGAAGCCGCCGGTGTCGCCACCACCAGTGTTTCCGCGACCTATCAGATGGGGCCATTGGCTCCTTATCTTCACGACCCTGAAGACTCCGTCGTGTGGGTTGAAAATGTTCTCGATGCCCTGGACGAACCCGGGGAATGGGCGGTCAATACAAAGACCCGGAGGATCTATCTGTGGCCTTCTGACCCTGCCCGGGATGGATCGCCTCGCGGTATCCTAGCGCCAGCTACGACCGAGTTGATTCGGGTAGAGGGGAAGATCGATTATGATGGTCCCACCGATACCCCTGCCCGAGGCATTGCCTTCTCGGGACTGACTTTTTCCCACGCGGATCGCTGGGCCTGGACAAGCGATGAAAACCGTGTGGGCTGGGGAATGCAGCATGACTGGGATATGTTCGATCGACCTACCGCCTTGTTGCGATTCCGCGGGGCCGAAGATTGTCGGGTGACAGATTGCAGAGTTGTCAATTCTGGAGGCTCGGGGGTGCGTTTGGATCTGCA
>DATLAN010000502.1:0-4255 GCA_035527455.1 Thermoguttaceae bacterium | reverse complement strand
TAGCCGAGGCGGGACTCGAACCCGCACGCCCCGTGGGGCAAAGGATTTTAAGTCCTTAGCGTCTGCCTATTCCGCCACTCGGCCACGTCGTGGTTTGCTAACGCCCTCCGTTGGTTGCCGCTTCGATTCGATTGATGGCGTTGAGGAACGCCTTGGCGCTGGCCTCCACGCTGTCGGTCGAGACGCCTCGGCCTCGATAGAAACGACCTTCGTACTCCAGTTGCACCATCACCTCGCCCTGGGCGTCCTTGCCGACCGTGACGCTGTGGACGCTGAAGTCCTTGCACACCACGGAAACGCCCGTGAGTTTCTCGATGGCCAGGAAGACGGCGTCGATGGGCCCGTCGCCCGAGGCCATCGTGACGGCGAACGGCTGGTCGCCGCGACGCAGCCGGAGCGTCACCTCGGGGATTTGTCCGGTTCCCGAGGTGACCCGGTAGGATTCGAGCGCCCATCGCTCGGCCACGGCGTGGATCTGCTCTTCGATCAAGGCGGCCAGGTCGGCGTCGTAGACTTCCTTTTTCTTGTCGGCCAGGATCTTGAACTGCTCGAAGACGTTGTCGAGCTGTTCGCGCGTCAGGGTGTATCCGAGGTGCTTGGCGCGATCGTCCAGCGCGGCGCGGCCGCTGTGTTTGCCCAGCACGAGATCGGTCTTGGTGAAGCCGACGTCTTCAGGCCGCATGATCTCGTAGGTGGTGCGTTCCTTGAGCATCCCGTCCTGGTGGATGCCGGCCTCGTGGGCGAAGGCGTTCTGGCCGACGATGGCCTTGTTGCGCTGCACCTGGATGCCCGTGATGCCGGCCACCAGCCGGCTGGTGGGCACGAGCCGCCGGCTGAGGACGCGGGTGTCGGCGTGGTAGTAATCGTTTCGGGTCCGCAGGGCCATGACGATCTCTTCCAGCGAGCAGTTGCCCGCCCGTTCGCCCAGCCCGTTGATGGTACACTCGACCTGTCCGGCCCCGGCCTCGATGGCGGCGAGGCTGTTGGCCACGGCCATGCCCAGGTCGTTGTGGCAATGGACGCTGATCACGGCCCGGTCGATGTTCGGCACCCGCTGGCGGAGCGTGCGGATGACGTTATTCATGTGGGCGGGCGTGGCGTATCCCACCGTGTCGGGGATGTTGACCGTGGTGGCGCCGGCGTCGATGGCGGCTTCGACGACCTCGCAGAGGAAGTCGGTTTCGGTGCGGGCGGCGTCTTCCGGGGAGAATTCGACGTCGGCGACGTAGCCGGCCGCCCGCCGGACCCCCTCGACGGCCCGGCGGATGATTTCTTCCTTGCCCATCCTGAGCTTGTGTTCGCGGTGGATGGCGCTGGTGGCCAGGAAGACGTGGATTCGCGCCTGCTGGGCGTATTGGACGGCCTCCCACGCCCGATCGATGTCGGCCTCGCGGCAACGGGCCAGCCCGCAGATCACCGAGCCGCGGACCGTCTTGGCGATTTGGCGGACGGCCTCGAAGTCGCCGGGCGAAGCGATGGGGAAGCCGGCTTCGATCACGTCGACGCCCAACTCGGTCAGGGCCTGGGCGACCTCCATTTTTTCGGTCAGATTCATGCTCGCCCCAGGCGATTGCTCGCCGTCGCGGAGCGTCGTATCGAAGATCACGATTTGTCGAGATGGTGTGTCAGACATATTCTTTTTCCGTGGTTTGGTGTGAAGATAGTCAATCCTCAGTCTCCGACAGCCGACCCCTGGTCGGCCCGGGCAACACCAACCACGCCCTCGTGGGCCCTTGACGATGGGCATTATCGACGGGACACGACATCCGAACAGTCCTCATCTCAACAAAAAAACCCCAAGGCGATTTCGGCCCTGAGGTTCGGCTTGGCGGATCGAATCGAACGGCTACCCGCGAACCTTCGGCCGGCGCCCGGCAAGGGCGGGTAATAACAACGGCAAGAGGTTCGACGGAGCGTTCACGGGAAAATCCCTCAGATTACGCCTTGGTCTTCATGGGGAGTTCTACTACTCTACCCGACACACTGCGGGCGGTCAAGTTCGCCGGCAGCCGGCCGAATTGAACGCGGCCCGCTTTTTGGCCGATCACTGAGAGTAGGTCAGGGCTTGCCCTGACGGAATCCTCCCGCGGGAATCGAGGAGAATCGAGCCGAACCGAGCGGCCGGTGGCGGGTAGGCGGTCGGCAATGGGTGGTAGAGGCGAAAGAAGAGGCGGTGGAAGAGATTGTCAGGGCGAGCCCTGACCTACGGAATGGCGGAAGGTTGCGTAAAGCGGGAATAATAAAGCGGTTGCGTAATATAACGAAAATGGCCGGCGAGAACCTTGATATTTCGAGTGACCACAACCCGGCCCCCGGCTCTTTGGGGGGTTCGCAGCGGCGGTTCATCGGCATCCGATTTGCCTGTTGTGAGGTCTACGCAAGGATTTACGTCAATCGCAACGAAACGGCCTACGAGGGGTATTGCCCGAGGTGTTCCCGGCCGGTTCGCGTCCGTATCGGGCCGGGGGGGACGGACTGCCGGTTTTTCACTGCCTATTGAGTCGAACGGCCGTTTCGAGTAATCTTCCGCCGCCATGGATTACGAAGTTCAGCGTTGCACTCGACAATGCGCGAAGAGCGGGCGGGAGTTTTCGCCGGGCGAGACCTACTACTCGATGCTGATCACCGAAGGGGCCGACATGCGCCGAGTCGATTATGCGGCCGAGGCGTGGGAAGGGCCGCCGGAGGAGGCGATCGGCTGGTGGAAGTCGCAGATGCCCGACCGCAGCGCGCAGCGAAAGCACTGGGCTCCCAACGACGTGATGTTGCACCTCTTCGACGAGTTGGGGGAAAGCCCGGACAAGCAAGACATGCGATACGTGCTGGCGCTGCTGCTGGTCCGCCGTCGGGTGATGCGGCTGGAAGAGAGCGAGAGGGACGAACGAGGGCAAGAGGTTTTGGTTCTATACTGCCCCCGGCGAGAAACGACCTGCAAGATCCCCGCCATGGCCCCGGAGGAATCGCGGATCGAGGAGATCCAGGAGGAGCTGGCCAAGCTGCTCCAGTAGCCATTCAAGGACGAGGAAGGGATCCATGGACGGATATCGACGCGCTTTCACGCTGCTTCTATCAGCGGGGTTGGTCTGTCTGAGCGGATGTCCTTGGATGTCTCGCATGTTATGGCGTCCCTCGCCGCCGATCCCGCACGTGCTGTCGCCGTCGCCGACGCTCGAGGAGGTTGCGCAGGTGGTCAACGGCAACAGCTCGCAGATCCAATCCCTGCTGGCCACCGGGGCCACGCTCAGCGGGCCGGGATTCCCGAGGTTGCAGACGAATCTGGCCTTCCAGCGGCCCAAGAGGTTTCGACTTCAGGCCGAGTTGCTGACTTCAACGGAACTCGACGTGGGCAGCAACGACGACCTTTTCTGGTTCTGGGTCAAGCGGAACGAGCCGCCGGCGGTTTATTACTGTCGCCGGGAACAGTTCGCCATGAGTCCGGCGCGGCAGATGATCCCCATCGAGCCGGACTGGTTGATCGAGGCGCTGGGCGTGGTCGAGTTCGACCCGGCCTTGCCGCACGAGGGCCCCATCGCCCTGCCCGACGGACGGTTGGAGGTGCGGACGTTTCGGGAGACCCCGGCGGGACCCGTGACCAAATCGACCATTCTCCACGCCCAAAGCGGCTGGGTGCTCGAACAGCGCTTCTATGACGCGGCGAACCGGCTGGTTGCCCGGGCCGTGGCCAGCCGCCACCAGCGCGATCCGCTGACCGGCGTGACTCTGCCCGGCGTGGTCGATATCAGTTGTCCGCTGGCCCAATTCTCGGTGCGGATCGACCTGGGGAAAGTGGAGGTCAATCGGCTGTCGGGCGATCCGGGCGAACTCTGGGCGATGCCGACGTATCACGGGGCTCCGCTGGTCGACGTCTGCGACCCGAGCCTACCGTTTCCCACCTCCATGACGCCCCCGGCCGCGGTCGGCGTGCGACCGCGTCCCCCAGGGCGCGCTTGGCAGCGGCCGATGTACTGACCCAAGCGCTGCAAGAAAGCGTAGCTGAGTTTGCAGAAAACTCAGCAGTAGACCATGCGGATGCTGTCACGGTGACCAGGCCCGCAGCAATCTCATCATGGAAGGCACTCAGATCCACTAATTGGCGGACGTCCGACCCTTTGCTCTGAGAGCCTGTGAAGCGATTGGTAGCGAAGGACTTTGCATATACCGCCCGCGCCGTGGGCTGGGAGGTATTCTTGACGCTTCCAGCACCGCTGTGAGCATGGTCGGATTGTTGACGGGGCTTGCCCCGTTGTGAAAGCCC